>CAYOZV010000029.1:0-13381 GCA_964408465.1 uncultured Pirellulaceae bacterium | reverse complement strand
GGATCTTACGAATCCGAAACGGTTGCCAAGTACTCCGTAAGATATTCTCCGCCGCCGCCATCGGTAGGATAGATGGCAAAAGCTTCGAAGCCGTCTTGTGTGCCTAAGACGTCCGTCGTCCGGCGACCGCGACTGGCTTGATGTTCCCATGTCCAAAACGTCACCGATTCAAACGTCTCTCCGCGTCCCTCAAGTGCCGTGATCACACTCTCAAAAATTGCTTTTTGTTCTAAAGGATCAAAAGCGTAACGATCCGCCGCGTCGTAGGCCACAAAATCGCCAGGAGCAACCGCAAAAGGGGCGCGTGAGGCGTAATTACTCTGCACCGCACCGACCTCTTGAAGCACCACCGGCAGATCGAACTCAGCAGCGGCAAGTTCAACTTCGTCTAAAAACTCCGTCCAATTACTAACGAAGCTGTCGAATACTTCTTGCGAAACTTCGCCGGTGCCGGCGACCGAATCAATATCGTCGGCCGCGGTCAGCCATTTGTAGGCGCTGATACCAATGAAATCCACTTCCTCTTGGCTGAAGAGCGTTCGGTGGCCTTCGTTGGAAAAGGCGTCGTGATTCGCGGCGTACCCGATTCTTGTTTCGGTGTTTTCGGTCAACGCGAAAGTCGCTTCGACGGTGTCCAGCAGTCCTGAAAAGAATTCCGCGTTGTCAGGGTTGGCCACCATCGCGTTCAGTTCAGAACCAATGTTAAAACGATCAACGCCTCCGATCGCAGCCAGATCGGCGATCCAATCTGAGTACTGCGATTGAAAGACGGCGCGTTCTTGGCCGACAGGATCGTAGTTACCACGCCAACCTTGATCGGTTTCGAATAAAGGAAGGATCGTGACCGAGAGGTCTTTTTCAACCGCGTATTCTACGGCTTGGGAGACGGTCCAAACCGAGGGTCCACCGGCGACGACGCCTTGGTCAACCTGCCGGTAAACGGCGAAGGATACTTCGGTGGCGTCGATCGAATGAAGTTCATCAACGGCCGCTTTCCAGCCTGTCAAAACATCGTAACTGTCGTCTGGGTTTTCAGGATCTTGACCGACAAATGCGGTCACCACTGCGCCGACGACGGGATCGCTGGTCTGTTGTAATGAAGGTTGCATCAAATGCTGACAGACATCCGATGAAAAACCTGGAGGCGTCGCACACGCAATCGACGCCAACATGGACCGAGATTCTAACGGGCCGAAGTCGAGTGACGGAGGCTGTTTTCGACCAACGCGTCGACGCGGTGGTTCAGCAAAAGAAAAGCGTGATGCAATGCGTGAAAGGAATTTCGGAGAGGATCCGTGGTTTGATTGAAGCAAAATGTTTGGCTCGCAGCGAGAGGAGAGGAGGGAGGCGATAGGCCAGCGTGCGGGGAGCGATCATCGGTGGCGTCTAACAGCAAAGGTAGGTCACAAAACGACTCCAGGAGAGAATTTTCGGTATGTTTTTTGATTATTTATTGGTGGTAAATCTCCAAGGCAGGCACGATATCGCAGTTAAACGCCGCCGTATTCGCCCCACGGCGTCTGTCCCGATTGCTAAGCCCCTCAATCGAATTGCCGATGGTAAACAAATTCGTGATCGCATTTACTTCAAATTGACTCCGGAGGAGTTACGACCGTCAAACGAATGCTCTCGCGCTGATGGAATCACAGTCAGGCAGTCATTTGCCCATTATTCGGTGGCAAATTTTCTTCTGCGAAAAACGGTCGTCGTGCCCAGCAACATCATCAGCAACCATCCGCAGGGCTCGGGAACGGCCGTCGCATCGTTGATGGTCACCTGCGCGGTGATGAATTCGTCGGTATCTCTTTGCAGATTGTTGACCTCGGCGCCGAATGCATCAAAGCTGACCGACAGAACGCCGTCGGCGAGAAACGCGTTCAATTGGTCTTGGGTCAACTGAGCCACCGCGCCGGGGTTGCCGGTTTCGGTGCTGACATTTTCGCCGTACTCCAACCCACGATCGTTGTCCTCAAGGTTGCCAACAAAATTGTCATTGGTGGTGTCGTTGTCCCACAACCGCCCAAGAGAAACGCCCTCAATGGAAACGTCGATGTATTCGTTCGCGTTGGAGAAGTCGCCGAATGTGGTTAGATTGAGAAAACCATCGCCCGTGGCGACCGTTGCCAGTCCGTTGAGTTCAATCGTAAAACTGGCGGGCGGGCTGCTGTTATCATCGAATCCGCCGGATTCATTGGCGAAGCCCGTTTCGGTCTCCAAGGTAGAGATCATGCCAGCCTGAAGCGGCCAATTAAAACAAAACAACAATCCGATGATGTAAGGAATTTTCGCCATCGTGATTTTGATGCTCATTCTAGAAATCCGTTTCATAATATTCTCAATTCAATGGTTGACTCGCCGGCCGATAGGACTGGTCATTGCGTCATCGCGGGAAGCGTTTGAAGAAGGGCTAATTTATGATCTTGGCAGAAAATCAGAAATAGCAATCTGGAGAAGAAAATATGAACTCAGCAGCAATGGCCGCGGCGTCATTACCCGTTGCCTTACGACGTACGAGCCAACGTTTTCAGGGCCGTTGAAAGAGACCGCTCCACTGGCGCCTTAAGATCCATTACGATGGACGGGCAATCTTTTCCTTCAACCGAAATGGCACTTTGGAATCACCAACTTCACCATCCCCAAAGCAGACCGAAACCGTCAATCCAACGGTTCTGGCGGCCTACGCTGAAAGGTTTCAGGAACTCACGCGCGGGGACACCTACATGGAATGCATCTTAGGCTGTGGAGCCGGCGGGGCGATCTATTTGGTGTTGTTGACGATCGGTGTGTTTTGGGTTCAGTCGTCGCTGGTGGTGATTTTTTTAGTGTGGCCGGCTTTTATGATCTTGGGATTCCTTGCGGGCACGATCTTAGGAACATTTGCGTCGTTGTTAGTGTTGTCGGTCAACGCATCCCTTGGGTGGCCTCTGAAATCGCTGTGGTTCAGTTTTGTCGTTGGCGGTCTATCGGGATTCCTTCCGTTTTTTGTGCTTCTGCTCGGTTCCAACAGCCCGCAACCAGAAGAGCTGATCTTCATGGCTGCGATTGGCCCCTTGCCACACATGGTGCTGGGACATCTGTGTGCGTATTGGTTGACCGAAAAGGCAGTCAGGGATCACAACCAGCGGTTTGGCGTCGTAAAGTATGAAGTGGTTCAGACGGGACTGCGAGGCTCTCGATTTGGCATCACTCACATTATGATCCTAACGGCTTGGGCGGCGCTCGGCTTCGCCGCGATCAGTTTCGCATCGTCTGAATTCCGAACGTTGTTCGCGCAGTTCTATCTGGCGTTACAGTGCGCTGCGGGTTTGATGGCGATGATGATCATCCAATTGTTCGCCTTCGTCGGGCGTTACAGAAAACGCACTTTTTCGCAGACAAACCATTGACGGGCGGTGGTGTGATGGAGCGAAACGGCCGGCGGGCGGTTTATTTAAAGTTTTCCGAAACTAACGATTGATTTCACAAAATTGCCCCTACAAGCCCGTCGTCCCGTCCCAAATTTCTCGTTCGTGGACTATCCTTGATTCCACGTCGAAGATGGATAATATCCGCGGAACCATTTCAATTTTTCGTATAAATTCGCTCATCGCTGTCAGCGTACTGCTGAGATTTTTTTTCGCGGTGTCCCTACACAACCAGCCCACCTGTTTGACGGCACGAAACGAATCGTAGACAGCCGACTCCCTCCAGAAGATTTAAGGTACAACTTCACGGCCATGCGACACGTTTTGATTTTCATTTTCGTCATCGTTGCTAATTTGCTGATCCATGCAGGCAACGTAAGTCAGGGCCAGGTCCGGTTCCGCTACCAACCTCGGCCCCAGTACCAACGCTACTATCGACCGAGCACACGGCCGATGAACATGCGTTACCCATCGGGTTATCGCCCAAGAACAGTACGTCGTTCCCCCATGTCGGGCTCGGTCCCAATGGTGTCCGCAACACCTTCGGCACCCACGCCGGTATCGACGTCTGCCCCCTCTTCGATGCCTGCGGTTGCCCCTGCCGCCAAAAGCCGAAGCGGTGGCCCCAGCTATATCAAAAAAGAACTTCCGCCGATCAAAGAGTTTCCGCGCATCGCTGCGGACTACGAGCCTCAGCGCGCTATTTTGATCTCTGTTTGCGAATTGCTGCCGACCCACGAAAAAGTGTTTTTGCAAATTTTGGATGCTTGCAAAGGGCACATCGAAGTGGGAGTGTTGGTCAATGATAAAAAACAGCTAATGGACACCGTCAGGCTGTTGATGAAGCAGGGCCGCGAGTTTCCGCACATCAAGTTTTATCATTTAGATTTGGATACAATTTGGCTGCGTGATTTTGGACCGCGGATCGCTCAACTGGCCGAAGGATCGGTGGCCTTGGATTTCCTGTACGAGGGTACTCGTCCGCGCGACGAAAAAATGCCCAAGGCTTGGGCTGAACTGACCGGACAGCGATACCATGCCGTCCCATGGACCATGCAGGGCGGAAATCTCCTGTTCAATGGCAAAGGACTGGCGCTAACCACCAGTAGAATTTTTGACGACAACCACATCCGCTTCAAAAAGCTTTTGCCTGGCACTGATCCGGAGGTTGAACGAAAGGACATGGTCATCAGAGAGTTCCGTAAGGAATGCAATCTCAGCCAAGTCGTTGTGTTAGAACCGTTGCGAAATGAGGCCACGCGTCACGTTGATATGTTCGCGGCGTTCGTGGCCGACGATCATGTGCTGGTGTCTCAATTATCCCGTGGCGGCGATCCGGTCAATGCGGCGGTGCTAGATCGCAACGCACAGAGACTTCAGGACGTAAAACTGGAGGACGGGCGTAAGTTGAAGGTGACGCGCATCCCAACACCGCCGCGTGAGGGCAAGTTCTGGAGCACTTTCACCAATGTTATTTTTGCGAACGATTTGATTCTCCTGCCGGCCCTAAGCTCAGACCAAAACGCTTATGTTGAACGCGCGGTGTCTATCTATAAATCGGTTTTGCCGAAACATGAAGTGGTCGTGATTGACACCTCGTCGTTGAAAAAATTAGAGGGTTCGGTGCACTGCATGAGCATCAATGTGCCTGAGTTCGCCAATCTCCCGCCGCGTTACCTGTCGCTGAAGAAAGCAATCGCCTACGTGAAAAATGCTGACGCGGTCGCCTTGAAAAAAGGCAAACTCCAAAAGGCCAATTAGTTTTGGGCCCAACGTTTCCGAAGCTATTTCTTCTTCGTGTCGGCCCCCACCGCTAGTCCGGAAACCCTCAATTGCGTCCGGTCAAAAAAGCCGGCGTAGCGGGTCTTCTTAAAAGAGGATCTTCTTAAAAGATCCCACGGGGTAAGGAATCTACAGGATCTTTTTTCAGAAGATCCAATACGGGGAGGAACCCGAGCCAAAACAATTCAAACTGGGGACGCAACCATTGTTTACAATTTTGGTTATAGTGGTTTATTCAACGATCGACCACAAACCATTCATCAATAGGACGGCGGTTCCATGAACTCGAAAACGGTACTTTCCACGCTCGCAGTATTTCTCGGATGCTTACTGAGCACGTACTTGTTGTGTCAACCTTTAGACGCACAGGTTATTGCCGATCCTTCCGCCGTGTCCACAGCGGAAGTCGATTACACACAGCCGCATCCCAAGGTCGCAGGCGCGGTGTCTGGTATTCGCCAAGTAATCCAAGGCGGCCCCTTTGAAGCACAATGGCCGTCGCTGGAGCAGTACAAAATACCGCAGTGGTATAAGGACGCCAAATTTGGAATCTTCATTCACTGGGGCGCCTACAGCGTGCCGGCGTTTGGCAGTGAATGGTATCCGCGACAGATGTACATTGATAAAGGTCGCCGCGGCGATAACTTTTTCCAGCATCACATTCAAAAGTACGGGCCGCAAAAAGAGTTTGGGTACAAAGATTTTATCCCCCAGTTTAAAGCTGAAAAATTTGACGCCGCACAATGGGCGAAGCTGTTCAAGGATACGGGAGCCCGTTATGTGATTCCCGTTGCCGAACACCACGACGGCTTCGCCATGTACGACTGTGCCTTTACAAAATGGGATTCCACTGAGATGGGCCCCAAACGGGATGTGATCCAAGAGCTCTCCGATGCCGTGCGCGGCCAAGGGATGAAGTTCGGGCTCTCCAGCCATCGCGCGTTCAATTGGATGTTCTACGTTCGAAGCCCCGATTTCGACAACGCTGACCCTAAATACGCAGATCTATACGGGCGTCCGATGCCGTTCTTGTTCAACGAAGATGCGGCCAACTACCAAAAGAATTTTCCACCGCAGGACGATCAATTTAAGGACGATTGGTTGGCTCGGTCGTGCGAACTGGTCGACAAATACAAACCCGATGTCTTTTGGTTTGACTTTGGAATCTGCCCCGATCGTAAAGGAACTCACCAGAGCAACCATTTCGCGGGCCATCTAAAAGAGTTCGCGGCTTACTACTACAACCAATCGTCGAAGTGGGACGATGGTATTGGCATCATTAATTATAAGTGGAACGCGTTTCCCGAGGCGGCCGCGGTCTACGATAAGGAACGGTCCAAAGAAGCCGCCATTCGGATCCCGTTCTGGCAAACCGACACGGCCGTCAGTTCCAGCTCTTGGGGATTCACAGAGGACCAGCAGTACAAAACGCCCGATCGTCTGGTGGACGATCTGGTGGACATCGTCAGCAAAAATGGCTGCCTGCTGTTGAACGTCGGGCCGCGCGCCGACGGCACGATTCCCGAAGAAGATCAAGCCATCCTCAAGGCGATCGGTGGCTGGTTGGAGATCAACGGCGAATCGATCTACGACACGACTCATTGGAAAATCTTCGGCGAAGGTCCGACCGGCGTTTCCACCGGCCATGTCGCGGAGAAGAATGATAAACGATTCACGCCTAAGGACCTAAGATTTACGCTCAGCGGCGAAACGCTTTACGTGACCGGGTTGGCCTGGCCAGAAGATGGAAAGGTTGCCGTTACGACATTGGCCGAGGGCGGAGAGCTCCATCCAGAAGAGATCGTCTCGGTGGAGATGCTTGGTTCGGATGAAAAACTGCAATGGAATCGCGATGCCAACGGGTTGAACGTCACTCTGCCGGCAAATCGTCCTTCTGAGTTTGCTTATGTATTAAAAGTCACATCGAAGCCGGCGAAACCGGCCGCCGCGAAAGAGGATGTGGGCGGGGCAACTTCTAGCAGCGACGGCGTTAGTGCTTCGCAGGTCAAGCCATTCCCTTACGTGCTGCCAAAGGATAAACCCGATCAACCGTTGAGTGCCGCGTTGGAACGAAACTACGATGGGTACTTGGCTCCGCGGCCCGAACACAATGAACTTTTTTCGCAGTTCAAGTACACGCGTCTTAAGGGCTTTGACTACAGCGACGGAGACGGAACCGTATCCAGAAGAGACCCCTCCAAAATAATCTTCGCCAACGGAAAGTACTATGTTTGGTACACCAAACGCCATACAAAAACGCCGCCCCAAGGTGCGGCAAACTGCACCGACACGATTCCCTCCAGCGACTGGGATTTGTGTGACATCGGTTACGCGACCAGCACCGACGGATTCACGTGGCAGGAGCAAGGAATTGCGGTCGCCCGTCCTGAGAAACCTGCCGTCGGTTGGAGATCAGTTTCCACGACGGACATCTTAGTTTGGAAGAGCAAGTATTACTTGTATTACCAAGGATTCATGGAGGCCAGCGGTAAACGGGGCGATGATTGCCCGGTGGCCGTTTCGTATGCCGATTCTCCTGACGGTCCATGGACGCCGGCAAATAAAATCGTCATCCCCAACGGGCCCGAGGGGGCTTGGGATCAGTATTCGATCCACGATCCTTATCCGATTGTGCACGATGGGAAAATCTTTTTGTACTATAAATCTGATTTCGACGGCGACCCGCACAACGTCCGCATGCAAGGACTGGCTGTCGCGGATGATCCGCTGGGACCGTTCGTCAAAAGTCCGCTCAACCCCGTCATCAACTCCGGTCACGAAACAACACTCTTTCCTTTTAAAAACGGCATCGCGGCGCTTGTGATCCGCGACGGCAATGAACACAACACCGTTCAATTTGCGGAAGACGGCGTCAATTTTGAAGTGGTTGCGCACGTCGAACTGATGCCTGTGGCGGGTGGCCCTTTCGTTGCCGATGCGTTCACCGACACCAAAGATGGACGAGGAATCTCTTGGGGGCTGTCTCATTTCACCAACGTCAATGGCTGGAAAACCAATCACGCAATGCTGGCTCGATTTGATTGCGATCTCAGCCAAGACGTAGACGATCCTGCACTGAAGAAGCATCACGTTTACTTAAGCCCCGAGGTTCATTTCACTCAGGGCTTAAGTAAAAAACAGCGGCAGCGCATCGCGCAATCGAATCAGAAAAACGTCATGCAACTGGTGAAGGCTCAATCGAACAAGGTTGAGAGCAAAAAGGAATTTGTGCTGCCGCCGGAAATCGAACCTTCCCAAATTGACTGGTACAAACACTATGTCAAACAGGCCAACGCCCCCGATCCATCGGCGATGTTAATGAACACCGACGCCGAACCGGAACTTACCGAGGGTTTCACGTCTCTGTTTAATGGAACTGATTTGACCGGCTGGGTTCCCTATGGCGGGACGATGAAATTCGAAGCCGTCAACGGGCAGATCCGCGGCACTTGCGATCCCACCAGCAACAGCACCTACCTCACCACAACGCGTGACGATTTCACAGACTATATTTTCACCTGCGACATCAAGGGAGAAGTCGATGGCAACACTGGCGTGATGTTCCGTTCGAAAACAAAGCCCAATCCTAAAGCAGACGTTGATTCTAATGCGACCAAAATTGTGTACGGGCCTCAAGTCGAAATGGAAGAAGCAACCAAGGGCCGGCATTGGTCCGGCGGCATCTACGGCCAGTCTTGCGGCGGTTATTTCTATCCGCTGTGGCTGAAGAAACACGCCCAAGCGCGAACTGCGATCAAAGAGGGATGGAACCGCGTGACAGTTTCGGCCAAAGGAAATGTAATCAAAGTGTGGATCAACGGCGTGCCTACTTCCCATTGGGTGGACGATGGGAGCTACCCCAGCGGGGCGTTCGGACTGCAGGTTCACAAGGGCAAGCAAGGGACGATTTTGTTCAAGAACATTATGGTGAAAGAGCTTTAGATCCAACGCGCGGCGGCGCTCGGGTTGCCCCGGTCCAACAATGCGGGGCCCCTTAATTACGTTCGGTAAAAACGGATCGCATAGTGAATATTCTTAAAAAATCCTGCGGGGAACTTCATGCTTCTGTTTTCTTCTGCAATAAGAAACGATCGTAAATAGCGTTCAACGATAAGGGAATCATGTCCATCTTGTTAATTCTGTCAAACTTCTCCCGCCGACCAACTTCTTCGACTTGATTCATCATTAACGGCGTTCGTTTCCGACCGGAGTGTCTGCGACGTTCAATCGAAACGCACGAAGTAGCCGAGACGGCGACTTTACTGTCAATAGTAGAGCCGCTGTCCCCATCCGCTTAGGCGGATCGCGATGGCGATCCGCGTTGCGGTTTGCAAGTGATCGACCTGCGCGATGGTAGTTCGCCTCACTGGGTTCGCATGGGCGGAATCGTGAATGAGTTGTACGACGTGGTGGCGCTAACGGGCGCAACCCGACCGATGGCGCTGGGATTCAAAACCGATGAAATCTGCCGAATGCTGAGGCTTGAAGATATGGGTACTCTTTAAGTTTGGAAGTAGCCATCCGCGCAAAAAAACAGCCAGCGATTATCTCGCCGGCTTGTTTTGTTTGTCGAATTCGCCCGCCACGGGTTTACTTACCAACGGCCTCTTTGACACCGTCAACTACGCCTTCAACCGCACCCTCGACTGCGTCTGCCACAACCTCGACACCCGACTCCACCTTCTCCGTCGCTGCATCGACAGCATCACCGACCGTTTCGACTTTTTCAGTGGCTTCTTCGACCGCGGTACCGGTAGTTTCCTCTATCGTATCAACTGCTGCTTCCATCTTTTCATCGACGACGGGATCCGCCGGAACTACTTCCTCTTTTGTGACAACCGGTTCGGCTGTCAGTGGAGCCGCCACTTCTGTTGCCGGTTTTGCGACTTCAACCGTCATCTTCTCATCGCCGCTGGTCTCAGCCGAAGACGTGTCAGTTGCCGGTTCTTCCTTGGGGAGATCAATCTCTGGGAAATCAATCACGGGCGCTTCGGGAACGGCAACACCAGGCGCTTCTTCCATAGCGGGTTTGAAGGATGCGAATTCTCTGTACAGTTTCTCGAAATCTGGATTTCCCGAACGCTCCAAACCGTTTTTGGCTGAATCGGCAAAGATCGAATCCGGTGATTCGTCCAGTACCTGCTGATACAGCGCCTGCGCTTCGGAAAATTCGCCGAGGGCCTCGTGTGCGTAAGCCAGTGAGAACAACGAACGACGCTGCTGCATCGTGGTTTTGGCACTGCTTGGCGAATCTACAACCGACTGAAAACTCTCTTTGGCGCGTTTGACCAGCTTCATCCCACCTTCACGGTCGCTGGCATACTGGCTAAGTCCGCGGTTGAGTTCATAATCGCCAGCCACCAACATCGCCCAATTGGTTGCAACTTCGTTAGGAAAGTCCTCTTTCATCTGCTTCAGCGAGTCAACGTTGGTTGTGACATTGAACTGCTGCATCGCATCGGCCAGTTGCCGTGAGGGTTCAGCCGCCGTTTCTCGATTACTTTGCATCAGATAGCTAACGATCACCCAAGCCAAAATAAAGACCAACAGCCCCAGCGCTATGAGCGTCCAATAAGGCTGCGACGCCATCAAAATCTTCTCAGCACCGGTTTGCTCTTGGGCCTCTAGCGGAGCGTCCGTTTGAGCGTTTGGTGGCAGTTCAATATCGCGGCGATTGTCGCGATTCTTTTCAGTTTTGATTTTTGACATTAGTGGGGAAGCCGGAAATCGGATCACGTTAGGGGTGATGGGCGCACAATATGAGCCCGATAAAAGCGAAAGTATCGGGAATTTGTGGCATCTGGTCAATACCGACCGCTGGCCCCCCTACGGTTTATTTGGCGTTTAATACGTCGTGCGATTTGAGTTTGACAACTCGGTAAAGTGATAGATACTACGCATCGATTGCACGTCGACGGTAGCTTCCGGCCAGCGTAAGCAATTTACGTAAGCAACTCACGTAAGCCTCAAAAGCACAGCCCTCACCCCAAGCACGATGCACGGACTTAACCCTGATCAACTCGAAGCCGTCAACACTTTGACGGGCCCGCTGCTGGTTTTGGCGGGCGCGGGAACGGGAAAAACACGTGTGATCACCTACCGCATCGTCAAATTGATCCAAACCGGCACGCCGCGTGATCGAATTTTAGCGGTCACCTTCACCAACAAAGCGGCCAACGAGATGCGTGAGCGTCTGATGCCGATGATCCAAGTCAAGAAAAAACAATCGACGCCGGTCGACAAATACAAACCCAAGTACGCCAAAAATAAATTCGCCGAAGATGAAAAACAGCCAACGGTCTCCACGTTCCATTCCTTGTGCGTGAAAATCCTTCGTCGCCGCATCGATGCACTTGGTTACCCGCTTAAATTTACGATCTACAATCGAGGCGATCAAGAAAGTCTTGCTCGGTCGGTGCTGCGTGAGATCAGCGTCAACGACAAAATGCTGGCCCCCAATCAGTTGCTGTACCACATCGGCGGTTGGAAATGCAAGTCTATCAACCCCGACGGGGCGATGGTGCAGAGCGAAAATGACATCCAGCACCTCGCCGCGATCGCTTACCAGAAATATCAACGCCAACTCAAACTTTCGGGCGCGGTGGACTTCGACGACCTACTGCTGCTGACGGAAAAGCTCTTCCGAGAACACGAGGACGTTCGCCAAGAAGAGGCCGGTCGCTTCGACCACCTTTTGATCGACGAATACCAAGACACCAACACCAGCCAGTACCGCATCGTGAAAGCCCTCGCTTCCAAACACCGTAACCTTTGCGTCGTTGGAGATGACGATCAATCGATTTACGGTTGGCGTGGTGCCGAGGTGGAACATATCCTTTCCTTCGGTCGAGACTGGAAGGACGCCAAAGTCATTCGTTTGGAGGACAACTATCGTTCTACGTCGGCGATCATTGACTTCGCTAACACGCTGATCAAATTTAACACGACGCGGCACGACAAGGTCCTTCGCGCCGCGCGCCCCGGTGGGCAAAAACCAACGATTGCACAATACGAAAATGAGACCGTCGAAGCGGAGGAAGTTGTAAGATCAATTTCCAAACGACTGCAGGACAAAGGTCGCGAGCCGCGCGATTTTGCGATTTTATTTCGCACCAACGAGCAACCACGACCGTTCGAGACAGAGCTTCGAAAGGCAAAACTGCCCTACGTATTGGTCGGCGGAATGTCGTTCTTCGACCGCAAGGAAGTCAAAGACGTTTTGGCTTACCTGCGCCTTTTAGAAGACGATCCCGACGAAATTTCCATTCTACGGATCATCAACACCCCCGCGCGAGGCATCGGCAACAAATCCATCGAAACGTTGCTCAACCACTGCATCAAGCAAAAGGTGCCGCTCTGGGACTTGGTCACCGGCAAAGCCAAACGCCCAAAACTAACCTCCACCGTCATCCGCGGTTTGGACGCAATGGTGGCGACGGTCGAGCAAGTGAAATCGTCGATGGGGCGCGGTTCGCTGGTGGACGTGGCGCGGTTGATGATCGACCGGATCAACTATAAATCTGAGATCGCTCGGATCTATCCCATTCCCGAGGATCGCGAATCGCGGTGGGCGGTGGTCGAACAGATCGTGAGCGCGCTGGGCGAGTACGAACGCGGAGCTCGTAAGCCAACGATGACGAAGTTCCTGGACAAATTGTTGCTTGGTGATCAGAGTACCGATGACGATAAGGAAAAACAGCTGAAAAAGAATGCGATCGCTCTGATGACGATGCACGCGGCGAAGGGTTTGGAGTTCCCTGAAGTCTACATGGTGGGACTTGAAGAGGGAATTTTGCCCCACCGGCGTTCGCTTGAAGATGATGACGCGGGCGTGCCTGAAGAGCGCCGGCTGTGTTATGTCGGTGTCACGCGCGCCGAAGAACTTCTCACCCTTTCGATGTCACTGACTCGAATGAAATGGGGCAAAGCCCATGACACTCAGCCCAGCCGCTTCCTCTACGAATTAACCGGCCAAGCCGACCACCCCAACTACGCGCGGAAGCGTTAGCATCGTCGCCTTTGGCTCCGCGAAAGTGCTCTCTTGCGCCAAAGCCGCCTGTTCACAAGCCAAATGGCCTCCGCCCATCATTTCCGAATTGAACCGCAAGGTGTTATGTAGCGGTAGCGTTTAATCGCAATCCCGTTCAATGAAGGCCATTTTCGTTTAACGACAAGCCGGCAGGCGACCGCGTTTG
>CAYOZV010000028.1:20207-33994 GCA_964408465.1 uncultured Pirellulaceae bacterium | reverse complement strand
ACCTTGAAGAAAGTAGGGGCCTGTTGGTACCCTTGGGAAATTTTGCACCGCAACCAAAATCGCGTGCAAGATTTCGTTTGCAAACATTCAAAACACCCATTTTAATCGTAGGTCTGCCGAGTGCCACGTCGCGACGATATCCACAAAATTTTGCTAATCGGTTCTGGCCCCATCGTGATCGGCCAAGCCTGTGAATTCGACTATTCTGGCACCCAAGCCTGCAAAGCGCTGCGCGAAGAAGGCTACGAAGTCGTTCTGGTCAACTCGAATCCCGCGACCATCATGACCGACCCGGCAACCGCCGAACGCACTTATATAGAACCGCTGGATTGGCGAATCCTCGAAAAGATCATCGCCAAAGAGAAACCGGACGCCGTGCTGCCAACACTCGGCGGTCAAACGGCCCTGAACCTCGCATTGGATCTGGACAAAAACGGCGTCCTTGAAAAGTACGGCGTCGAAATGATCGGTGCCAAAGCCGACGTCATCGACAAAGCCGAAAACCGCGAACGGTTTGCCATCGCGATGGAAAAATGCGGGCTCGGTGTTTGCAAAGGTCGCACCGTCAACACCGTCGCCGAGGCACGCGAAGTCCTCGAAGAGGTCGGGCTTCCAACACTCATTCGCCCCAGTTTCACCATGGGCGGCAGCGGGTCAGGCATCGCCTACAACCGAGACGAATTCAACACGCTGGTCCAGCGCGGTTTGGATCAATCGCCAACCACCGAAGTGCTGATCGAAGAATCCATCATCGGCTGGAAAGAATACGAGATGGAAGTCGTCCGCGACATGGACGACAACGTCATCATCGTTTGTGCGATTGAAAACTTCGACCCGATGGGCGTGCATACCGGCGACTCCATCACCGTCGCGCCGGCTCAAACGCTGTCCGATGCTGAATACCAACGGATGCGTGACGCCAGTATCGACATCATCCGCGAGATCGGCGTCGAAACGGGCGGTTCGAACATTCAGTTCTCCATCGACCCCAACAGCGACCGCATGATCGTCATCGAGATGAATCCGCGCGTCAGCCGATCGAGTGCCCTTGCCTCCAAGGCCACCGGTTACCCCATCGCCAAGATCGCCGCCAAACTGGCCGTCGGTTTCCGGTTGTGGGAACTGAAAAACGACATCACACAAAAAACTCAAGCCTGTTTCGAACCTTCGATCGACTACGTGGTGACTAAGTTCCCGCGTTTCACGTTCGAAAAGTTTCCCGAGGCCGACGATACGCTGATGACGCAAATGAAATCGGTCGGCGAAACGATGGCCATCGGCCGAACTTTTAAAGAATCATTCCAAAAAGCCCTTCGTGGCTTAGAGGTCGGCAGTTCAGGTTTCGGCTGCGACGCCAAAGATCGCTGGGGCACCGACGAACAACCCGATCGCGATGAGATCCGCTCCAAGCTTTCGCGCCCCAATGCGGCGCGGCCTTGGTTCATTCGTTACGCGTTCAAACTGGGCATGACGATCGAAGATGTTTTCGAATTGACCAAGATCGACCGCTGGTTCCTCACTCACCTGCACGCGATTGTTCAAATCGAAGAACAACTACGCGGCACGACTTTGGCCGAGGTACCGACCGAACTGCTCCGTACCGCCAAACGCGCGGGATTCTCCGATCGGCAGCTATCGCATATCTGGTCAGAGAAGGAATCGGAGGTCCGCGCGGCGCGAACAGGCAAACACGACATCCGCCCCGTCTTCAAATCCGTCGACACGTGTGCCGCCGAATTCGAAGCCTACACGCCCTATTTTTATTCGTCCTACGAAACCGAGGACGAGGCACCGCCCAAAGGTGATAAGAAACGCATCATTATCCTCGGCGGCGGCCCCAACCGCATCGGGCAGGGCATCGAGTTCGACTACTGTTGCTGTCACGCCAGTTTCGCGCTGCGAGAGATGGGCATCGAATCGATCATGGTCAATTCCAACCCCGAAACGGTCTCCACCGACTACGACACCAGCGACATTCTGTTCTTCGAACCGCTGACGGTCGAAGACGTGCTGAACATTTGCGACACGGTGCAACCTGACGGCGTGATCGTGCAGTTCGGCGGACAAACGCCGCTGAATTTGGCCCGCGAATTGTCTGAAGCCGGCGTCCCCATCATCGGCACCTCGGTCGACACGATCGACGCCGCCGAAGATCGCGAACAGTTTCAGAAATTGCTCAACACGCTGAACCTAAAACAACCCGAAAACGGCATCGCCCAGAACATGGACGACGCGCGCAAGGTCGTCGAAGAAGTGGGCTACCCTGTTTTGGTACGCCCCAGCTTCGTGCTCGGCGGACGCGCGATGGAGATTTGCTACGACAAAGCTCAATTCGAACGGTTCGTGCGAGAAGCGTTCATCGTCTCCGAAGGCCAACCGGTGCTGATCGACAAATTCCTCGAAGAAGCCATCGAGGTCGATGTCGATTGTATCTCCGACGGCACCGACGTTGTGATCGCCGGCATCATGGAACACATTGAAGAAGCGGGCGTTCACTCTGGCGACTCTGCGTGTGCAATTCCTCCATACAGTTTGGCCCAATCGACGCTAGATGAAATTCGCAGTGCGACCGTCGCGATGGCAAAATACCTCAACGTCGTCGGACTGATGAATGTGCAGTTCGCGATTAAAAGAGAAGCCGACGCCACCAACGTCTACGTGCTTGAGGTCAACCCGCGCGGCAGTCGCACGGTTCCTTTCGTCGCCAAGGCCACCGGTGTTCCGGTGGCGGGTATCGCGGCAAAGGTCATGGCCGGCAAAACCCTGAAAGAACTGGGCATCACTGAAGAATTGGTTCCCGCCCAGGTTTCGGTCAAGGAATCTGTGTTCCCATTTCGCAAGTTCGCCGGCGTGGACATCGTGCTTGGCCCCGAGATGCGTTCGACCGGAGAAGTAATGGGCATCAGCCCCGATTTCCCGACCGCATTTGCCAAAAGTCAATTAGCGGCCGGTGTCATTTTGCCAGAATCAGGACGTGTGTTCCTCAGCGTCCGCGGCCCGCACAAACCGCGCGCGGTGGAGGTTGCGAAAAAGCTGCACGAGATGGGCTACGAGATCCTCGCCACCGACGGAACCGCAAAAGTTGTCGAAGCCGCTGGCGTTCCTGTCGAACGGGTGAAGAAACTGAAAGAGGGTTCGCCCAACCTAATCGACCACATGAAGAACGAAGCGGTCGATCTGATCATCAACACGCCCAATGGAAAAGGAGCCCGCACCGACGAAGGCCAAATCCGCGCGGCGTCCGTTCAAGCCGGACTCCCTTGCATCACCACGATCCAAGCCGCCGAAGTCGCTGTTGAGGCCCTTAAGTCGTTACGCGAACATCCGATGGAAGTGGAAGCTTTACAGGATCGTTTCAAGTAAACTAATACCGGTAGTGGATTTTATTAAAAATCCTGTCCGCCACATGCCCGTTATATCCTCGCCATATCTGTTAGTCCTAAAGCAAAGATTTTCGGCTCCGTCGAAATTCCCCGCAAAGGATCTTTAACAAGATCCACTACACATAATCGATGGAAACATCATGATCAAAACTGACACACAAATTGCTCAAACTTGGACGCGCGATTCGATTCAAGCTCTATTCGATCTGCCGTTTTTGGACCTCGTGTTCCAAGCCCAAACGGTGCACCGCGCTCACCACGACGCTAACACGGTTCAGCTCAGCAGCCTGCTCAGCATCAAGACCGGTGCTTGCCCCGAAGACTGTAAGTATTGCCCCCAGAGCGCACGATACAAAACGGGGCTGAAGAACGAACGTTTGATGCCGCTGGATCAAATCGTTGCCGCCGCCGAAACCGCCAAAGCCAACGGTGCCGAACGTTTTTGCATGGGCGCCGCGTGGCGAACCCCCAAAGATGCCGACATTCAAGAAGTCTCCGCAGCCGTCGCGGCGGTCAAGGCGCTGGGTTTGGAAACCTGCGCGACCCTGGGGATGCTCAACGAAGACCAAGCCCAACAGTTGCAGGACGCGGGACTAGAATACTACAACCACAATCTTGACACCTCGCCAGAATTCTACGGCGAAATCATCACCACGCGTACCTATGACGACCGCTTGGAAACATTGGACAACGTTCGCAAGGCCGGCATGAAAGTATGCTGCGGCGGCATCGTTGGCATGGGCGAATCCAAAACCGATCGCGTGGGTTTGCTGGAAACGTTGGCTAACCTTGCCCCGTACCCCGAAAGTGTGCCAATCAATAATTTGGTCAAGGTCGCCGGCACACCGCTGGCGGAACTCGAAGACATTAACCCGTTTGATTTCGTGCGCACCATAGCCGTCGCGCGGATCACGATGCCTAAATCCTACGTGCGATTGTCGGCCGGCCGCGAAGAGATGAACGATCAAATGCAGGCGCTCTGTTTCATGGCGGGAGCCAATTCCGTTTTCTACGGCGATCAATTGCTGACCTGTAACAACGCCTCGGTTGAACACGATGCTCAGTTGTTTGCAGAGCTGGGTATTAATCGTTAAACGCGACGTAGCGTCCGACCGTTACGCCTCCGCGGGGTGGGCTCTTAGCCCACCCGAAATGGCAAGGCGTGGGCGGGCCAAGAGCCCACCCTACGTGACGTGTTGAAACGAAAAACTCGGGTTCTATAAATAATGCCTTGGCGAAACGAACTTCAAAAGCAACACGCAAAACGAAAATCGGATTCGTTATGGCGTTCCCTAAGAACCGTCGATTCTCCACCGGATCGTGAAATCCGCATCGGCGATAAAACCCTGCTTAATTTTTGCAGTAATAACTATCTGTCGTTGGCCAATCATCCGGCGATGATTGAGGCTGCCACCGTGGGCTCCCAAGAGTACGGCACAAGCACATCCGCGTCGCATCTGATCGCGGGCCACACTTCTCTGCACGCCGAACTTGAAAAAACAATCGCCAACTTCACGGGCGCTGAAAAAGCGATCTTGTTTTCAACGGGATACATGGCGAATCTAGCAGTTCCCGATACGCTGCTGGGCCGCAACGACCTCTTGGTCCAAGACCGCTTGAACCATGCGTCAATCATCGACGGCGGAAAAATTTCGAACGCAAAAGTTCGTCGCTACACACACAACGACATCGAATCCGTAGACAAATTACTCAGTGCATCAGATCACAATCGCAAGCTTCTTGTCACCGATGGTGTGTTCAGTATGGACGGCGATATTGCTCCATTGGCTCAACTGCAGTCCCTATGCCAGCGACACAGTGCGGTGCTGATGGTCGACGATGCACATGGCTTTGGAGTGATAGGCGACACCGGCATTGGAAGCTTAGAAGCCGCCGCCTTGAAACCAACCGAGAACGTTTTATTACTGGGCACACTTTCAAAAGCTTGTGGATCTTTCGGAGCGTTTATCGCGGGTGATGCTGTTTACATCGACGCGCTAATTCAACAGGCGCGGTCCTTCATCTATACCACTGCCCTGCCCTCGCCTGTCGTCGCGGCATCAATCAAAGCGATCGAGTTAATCAAAACCGAATCGTGGCGGCGCGAAAAACTCAGCGACAACATTCAGTACTTTCGAAAACGCGCCAAAGAACACGGCCTGCCATTGGCCGATTCGACAACGCCGATCCAACCGATCATCGTCGGCGATAATTTGGCCACCTTAGAATTGAGTGAGAAACTGCTGGAGCAAGGCTTCATGGTCGTCGCAATTCGTCCTCCAACGGTAGCGGTGGGGGAAGCTCGTTTGCGGATCACCTTGATGACAGATCACACTGAGGACGATATCGACCGGCTGGTAACCACACTTCATCTTCTAACATAGTTGCCTTTGGCGGAGCCAAAGGCGACGATTGACAAACTCCATGCCGAAAAAACGAAAGCTATTTTTAATCCCTGGATGGGCGGTCAACTCATCTGTTTGGGATGCCGTTATCCAGCAACTGGCGGACGTTTACGAAGTTTGCTGCTATGACTTCCCCGGATATGGTGATCGCCATGCACTTGATGGCGACCTCACTCTCGAGCAACTGGTTGAGGACGCGATCGCCCAATCGCCACCGGACGCGATCTGGATGGCTTGGTCGCTGGGAACGATGGTCGCTCTCGAAGCGGCACGACAAACACTCGACCGGATCCCTCAACTGATACTGACTTGCCCTACCCCAAAATTCATGACCAGTGACGACTGGCACCACGGACAAACCTCATCAGCAATCGACAACCTGTCGCAGCGTTTTGAAGGCGACTATAAAACGGCGCTCAAGCGGTTTCTCTTACTACAAGCCGGCACCGACGCTGACGCGCGGAAGATCGCCAAAGCGACGATGCAGCAAATCGCACAACATCCGCAACCAACATGGGCCACACTTCAAAGCGGCCTAAAAATTCTTCGCCAGAGCGACCTGCGACCGGTTGCCAACCAAATCACCACTCCCACCCGCATCATCGTCGGCAAAGAAGACCGCGTGATTCCCGCAAACGCGGGGATAGACCTTCACCAACGCATTAACGGAAGTACACTAATTGAATTAGCCACCGGGCACGCTCCGTTCATTGAGCAACCCGCTCAATTCATTGACGCCGTCGCACGCTGATTTTAAAACATGAGCCGCCAGGCACTAGCCGCGGGTGCCGACCTAAAGACAAAGTCATTGGGGGATGCAACGGCAGCATACCAGCGACCAGCACCATGCCGCTCAACTAACTCCCACGCGTAATGTCACTATCCAAATCTAAGATCGTTCAGCAATTTAACCGCGCAGCGTCTGACTATGACTGCTTCGCCGGATTGCAAGGCGACATCAGCGCAGGTCTCTTGAAAAGAGTCGATGCCTTTGCCAGTCCGCGTAAAAACGACATCGCAATTGCGGACTTTGGTTGCGGCACCGGGGCTATGATCAAGTCTTTGTCGGAATTGGGTTACCGCAACCTATTCGGATTCGATATTGCCGAAAAGATGCTGGAAGAAGCTAAACAAAAGTGCCCGCACAACGCTGCTTTTGCATGCGGTGACATTGAATCATTGGCTGTTAAAGACGACGCTTTCGACATCATCGTTTCCAACGCCGCGATCCAGTGGTGCCGATCGGAGAATGTGTGCGCTGAAATGAAACGGACGCTGGCCGTCGGAGGCCGAGCCTTCGTTTGCACCTTCGGCCCGCAGACGCTCCGGCAGTGGCAGGCGGCCTTCGGTGCCAATCGCATTCACACCTTCGAAAGCGCCGAACAAATCAAGCATTCGATCGACGCCGCGCGGCTAAATCTGCTGACGCTGGAGACTGAATTGGTAGATGCCGAATTCGACTCCGTCGCGGCCATGTTCAATTCCGTCCGACGCATCGGAGCCTCCAACGCAAATCGGGCTTCGGCAGAAAGACGCATCTCTAAAACGCAATATCAAGCGGCGCACAGGGATTTCGAAAACACGTTGGCGACCCAAGGCAAGCTGAGCTTAACTTATGAGGTCATCACGGTCGTCGCTGAGAAGGCACTTTAAATCTAACGTTCTACGCCGGATGACAGTGCATTTTAAAACCGCCAATGGACGCCAATAAACGCGAATACGAAGGGCTGCTTCGCAGTCCGTTAACACGTCTGCCCGCTCCTGTTCATTCGCGGTTCTTCCACTGCCGCCAATCGCAAACTTGACAGGCAAATCGGGCAAGGAAAAAACAACCCTTGGCATCCAACGCGATCATCCCTGCAGCGTCTTAGACGGAATGTTGGTCAGCTGAAATTCGTTCTGCATGATCTTCTTCCCACCCACGGTAATCAAACCCCGAAAGTCAAACACCTCGCCGACTTTTTCCTGCAGCGTTACCGTGATCTTCAATTCATCGCCCGGACGCGCGAATCCTCGAAACCGAGCATTCTTTACCTTCACCAAGACCCCCAATGCAAATTCGTTGAAAAACGGGTCCTCGGTGTTGAACTGCTCCATCGGGTTGTACCGCGCCGCAATTAAGACGCCGGCGGACTGCGTCGACATCTCCTGCATCATCGCGCCCGGCAGGATCGGAGCACCAGGAAAATGGCCTGCGATAAAGAACTCCTCACCAGAAATCTTGGCCGACGTCTCCACGGACTTCTCATCGACTGATACGACGGTGTCGATCAGCAGATAGGGTTTGCGGTGATGGAGATATTTTTGGACGTCGTCAAAATCATGGTGGTAATAGTTCATTTTGTTCCAATTCAGAGGTGAATTCGTTCCACAATCATACCGCAAAATTGGTTTGAGATTATCAACGTCGTCTATAATTATTCCATGTTGCCACCACGACCATTTCGATCGACCTGCCGCCGAATCTCCGCCGCGGTAGCGTTATCGATAGGACTCGTGTTGGCCGGCGCCCACGCCACGGCCGACACTTTCAATACGCTGGCCAATGCGTCCTGCATTCATTGCCATGACGGCTCCGAGGATAACCGGCTGAACCTGAACGAACTGGGCTCAGATCTCAACGACGCGCAAACATTTCGGATGTGGGAGCGGATTCATGATCGGATCGCTGCCGGTGAAATGCCGCCGGCCCAAGAGCCGCGTCCGGACAGGAAAACCCTACGCAGATCTCTGGGGGAAATCAGTGACGACCTGACTCGCGTTAGTCGCCAAACACAGCGCAACAATGGCCGCACCGTGTTACGAAGACTCACCCGCGCCGAACTTCAACATACGCTCAACGATCTGTTGTTAACGCATCTGGATCTAAACGAAATTCTCCCTCCCGAAAACGGCTCCAGCGATTTCGACACCGTCGCCAGCGAACAGAGACTGTCGCCACTGCACGTTCGTGCTTACATCGACGCGGCCGATGCGGCGATCGAAGCCACCATCCAAGCGGGCCCCAAACCCGAATCTGAAATCCGAGTCCATCACTTCAAAGAAGTAAAATCGACTCGCAATCATCTGGACAAAAAGAACAAAAACCAAGACCGAGTCATTTTGCTGGAACTGGAAGACTCGGTCGTAATGTTTCACACAGCATCTTACCTATTTCAGTTAGATGATTTCCATGTCAATGAAACGGGCATCTATCGTATCAAAGCCACGGCGGCCTCCTATCAATCCGATCGTCCAGTAA
This sequence comes from uncultured Pirellulaceae bacterium, assembly GCA_964408465.1. Taxonomy (GTDB): domain Bacteria; phylum Planctomycetota; class Planctomycetia; order Pirellulales; family Pirellulaceae; genus Mariniblastus. The sequence continues at coordinate 24,965 of CAYOZV010000028.1, read as the reverse complement.
TTTTCACCCTCAACGTTGGTCACTACAACAAAGGCTATAAGAAACCGATCGGTTTTTTTGATCTGCAACCCCAACAGTCCAAACCGAAAGCTAGAGATTCAAAAACCATCAGGGAAAATTCTGACAAGGATAACGATGAGCAATCCGCCGAGGACCGTGAACGCGCTGAACTGGAGGATCGGCTTGGTAAATTTCAGACGTTCGAAATTGAAACGGTGCTGCGGCGTGGGAACTATGTGTTTCCCGGCGCGATGGACGTGCGGGTTCAGCCCGATGGAAAAACGGTCTGGAACATTTCTCCCAAAGATTACACCGGCAGCGGCATCGCGATAAAGAACATCGAAATCGAAGGCCCCATCCACAAATCGTGGCCGCCCCGATCGACGACAAACCTGCTGCAGGGCGCGCAGATGAAAAAGTTGGAGAATAAGAAATGGGATCCGACTCGCCAGTCACACATCGCTTACCAAATGGAAACGCCAGAGAACCCGCGCGATGCTTTGCAGAAGATTACGGCCTGGCTGGCCCCGCGCGCGTTTCGGCGTCCGCTGCGATCGGGCGAAGGCGTGCCCTTTGTAAATGCAGGTATGGCGGCGCTGGACCAGGGGCGCACTTTTGACGAAGCCGTTCGGATCACCGGCAAAACGATCCTGACTTCGCCCGAGTTTCTATTCATGTCGCCCGCACCGGGAAAACTGGATCACTTCTCGATCGCGTCGCGGCTGTCCTATTTTCTGTGGAAGAGCATCCCCGACGAACAACTGTTCCATCTGTCCAAAGGAAAAAAGCTGGACCAACCCAAGGTATTAAAAAAACAAGTCGACCGGATGTTGGCCGATCCCCGCGCCGACCGTTTCATCAGCGACTTTTGTGCTCAATGGTTACGGTTGAGCGAGATCGACGCCACGTCTCCAGACAAAGCACTCTACCCCGAGTGGGACGATTTATTGAAACAATCCATGGTTGACGAAACCGAAGCCTTCATCGCCTATCTGTTCAAAGAGAATCTCAGCAGTTCGAACTTAATCGATTCCCAATTCGCCTTCCTCAACCGGAGGTTGGCTGAACACTACAATATTGAAAACGTGAAAGGGCAGCGGTTGCGAAAAGTGGATCTGAAACCCGATTCGAAGCGCGGCGGGCTGATGACGCAGGCCAGCGTTCTTAAAGTCACAGCCAACGGGACCAATACATCTCCTGTCCGGCGTGGGGCCTGGGTGCTGACCCATTTGCTGGGCCAACCACCCAATCCACCGCCGCCAAGCATTGGGGCGGTCGAACCCGACACGCGCGGGACCAATACGATTCGTGAGTTGCTGGCCGCCCACCGTAACGACACGACCTGTAACGTTTGCCACCGAGAGATTGATCCGCCGGGATTCGCGTTGGAAAGCTTCGACGTTATCGGCGGATTTCGCACCCATTACCGAACTCATAAAGACGCAAACGGCGACCGGCCCGAAGAAGATTTTGCCGGTAGAAAGATCTGGGAGTATAAAATTGGATTGCCAGTGGATGCCTCTGGCCAACTGCCCACTGGCGAGCCCTTCTCAGACATCACGCAATACAAAAAGATGTTGCTGAGCCAAAAGGAGCAGGTCGCCAGAAGTTTAATCGAAAATTTGATCGTGTATTCAACCGGCGCAAAAATTCAATTCGCTGACCGAGATGAGGTCGAGCGAATTTTGGAGGTGTGTAAGAAGAACGATTACCGAATGAAGACGATGTTGTATGAGATTGTAGCCTCCGATATTTTTCTCAATAAATAGACGAAAAGATTGACAGGAACACTAATCTGCGCTAATCGACACCAATCGACGCTCCGATTATTTTTTTATTAGTGAAGATTAGATTCGATTAGTGTTGCTAATTATTTAAGACTATGAAACGTAAACTTAATCGCCGAACCTTCCTCCGATCTGCGGGCGTTGCGATCGCGCTGCCAACGCTCGATGCGATGGCTCCGGTGCGATCTGCGCTTGCCAGTGGCGTCTTTGCCGATGAAGAGACCGTGCCGCAGCAGCGGATGATCATGATCTGCACGTCACTGGGACTGCATGGGCCTTCGCTGTTTCCCAAAACTGCCGGCCGTGACTACGAGAACACTCCTTATCTGGAATACTTGAAGGATCATCGGGACGACTTCACGGTGTTTTCTGGTTTATCCCACCCCGACCAATCCGGTGCCGATGGTCACTCTTCGCAGATGACTTGGCTGACTTCGGCGCAGAATCCTGGATTGGGTGGTTTTCAAAATACAATTTCTGTCGATCAATACGTGCGCGAGAAACTCGGATACGTGACACGGTTTCCGTCGATCGCGCTTTCAACCGGCGGTCAAAACAGCCAGTCTTACACCGGCGGCGGTGTGATGGTGCCCGCCGAATATCGTCCGTCAGCGTTGTTTGAGAGAATGTTTCTTGAGGGCAAACCACACCAGGTGCAGCGCCAGAAACAAAAACTGAGCGACGGTAAGAGCGTGCTCGATTCGATCGCGGTGCAGGCTCGCCGGCTACGTAAACGAGTCAGTTCGGTCGATCGCGAACGGTTGGAGGAGTACTTCACCGCGCTGCGTTCGGCAGAACAACACTTCCAAAAAGCCGAACAATGGATTGATCGCCCCAAGCCCGTCGTTGCTGCAAAGCAACCTGAAGACATCAAGGATGACAATGATTTGATCGGCCGTACCAAGCTAATGTTTGAACTGATTCCGCTGATTTTGCAAACCGATTCTTCGCGCGTTATTACCTTGCTGATCGAGGGACGCAGCGACGTGCCTCCGATCGACGGCGTGACGATGGACCACCACAACCTGTCTCACCATGGCCAAGACGAAGCCAAGATTGCACAGTTGGCCAAAATCGAAACGGAGCTGATGAAGTCCTTGGGCGGGTTGATGGACAGCCTTAAATCAAAAAAGGAAGCAGACCATCGTTTGATCGACAATTCGATGGTGCTCTTTGGAAGTAATCTTGGCAACGCGAATTCACACGACTGGCGAAACCTTCCGGTGATCATGGCCGGCGGTCGTTTTAATCACGGCAGCCACGTCGAATTTGATCGCGCCAACAACACACCGCTCAGCAATCTGTTCGTGGCGATGATGCAGAAGATGAAATTGGAGACCGATCAATTCGGCACCAGCAGCGGCACACTGTCGTGGTGACATAGCAGCCTTTCGCTCCGCCAAAGTGCACTCACGCGCCATCTTCTTTCGCGGAACGAAAGACGACTATGCCCCAACCTTCTCCAACAACCAAGCCACGACCTTTGTTTCCAACGCAAATTGCAACATCGGTCGCTGCCCTTGAATGTCTAACCCCAGACCATCGGTCATCGTATTGGAATGCACAATGGCTTGAGCATCTTGCAAACGCCATGGACTGTGGTTTATCTCGCCGCGATAAACGACACCTTTTTTATCGGTTGTGTACAAACAATATCTGGCCGTCAGCCAATGTGTCAACGTTTCTGGTTTGGCGAAGTACCAGTCTCCCACCGGACGGTACTCGCAGTTTAACTCTGCAGGCGGTGCAGCGCCGTCGGCCCGCACGCTGTGGTAGTTGATCCATTTACCAGGACATGGTCGAGGATTCTTTTTAAACGTGACACTGGCATCGAAATAGTTCAGATGAAACATGGTGCGGGCCACTCGCACCGCCAGCCGGCTGGTCGCGTCTAGGCTGAAGAACCAAACGCCCGGTTTGCCGTTGACCGTAACGTAGGTCCTGACGTTGAGTTCGGGGAAGCGGGAGACCATCGGAAGTTCGGGGCAATAACGTGGCGCGACATCCGCCATCCGAAACGGCACGATGCTGATGTAAGCCTTGCCTGCAAAGGTATCCAGTTCTACCGATTCTGGCAGAAGTTCCTGCAACTGTTGGGGATCAACTTCGTAGTGCATGAACAATAAATCATGCCAAACCATCCGCATGAAATAAGACTTCGCGGGAGGGTGCCACGTCCGATCTTGGGCAACATGTTTTGGTGAAGAAATTGAAATAACCGGCTCCTAAAAATAATCACTCTTTGAAAACCGGTTCGGTCAGTCAGAAGTTAACGATGACAGCGTAAAATTTCGCAAAACATCTCCGAAACCCTGTAGAAATGTTGTCGTGAAGGCTTTTCCCGACAGGTCAAATCAACTAAGATCCTGCTTCGGCCGAGGCATCAAATTGGGGGTGTGGCGGAACTGGCAGACGCGCTAGATTTAGGATCTAGTGTCCTTTGGACGTGCAGGTTCGATTCCTGTCACCCCCACTCGATAAAACTAGGGACTTATGACGATTTGGTCATGAGTCCCTTTTTTCATGCAATGTGCCTTGGGGACATTTTGGGGACATCGTTGAGTTAGTGTTGCGTTTGAATCGCTGGGTTTTTCCTTAACCGTAGGAGAAAATCTGCCATGGCTTCACTGGAACAACGCAACGAAAACTATCGAATCGTCTTCAGGTTCGAAGGACGCAAGTACAGCCGATCGCTGTCTACAAACAACGTCACTGAGGCCAACGGGATGCTGGCCTCAGTGGAGCAAAGGCTGAAGCTGATCAAAACGAATGTGCTTCCCGCCCCCGATGCCAATATCGACATCGTTGAATATTTGGTCCATGGACTATCGACGCCGATAAAAGAATCGCAGGAAATCGTTTCGAAATTTGAATCTCTGACTGATGTTTGCGAACGGTACTTTGACTGCTTTCTGCGATCTTCAATTGAAGAGGATAGCTTCGACATGCTGCAAACTCACAAAAGGCACCT
>CAYOZV010000028.1:0-20107 GCA_964408465.1 uncultured Pirellulaceae bacterium | reverse complement strand
AATACCAAGGAGTGGATGATCAGCCACGTCGAGTTGGTGCGAATCCAAAACGAGGGCTTGCTTCCAAATAAATAAAACTGCCCCAATTAGATAACCGAAGAAGCCGCAACGGAATCGTTGCGGCTTCTTTAATTTTACAAACCAGTGACCTCTCAACCATTCGGCAGGCACCGTTTGACCATTCGATGGCGCCGTCTGTCCCCTACTCGAATTATTCACCGCGATCAAAGAACTTATTTAGAATTCCGTCTGCGTCTATGGTTGCGCCGAGGTCGAAAGCAGTTTCTTGTTGCGGTTGTGATATGTCTTTGAAGAGATCTTCAGCTTGCGAGTCCTTAGCGGGGAGTTCACCTGTGGAGGACGTGACTACCAATTCGAACAGCAGACGACCAATTCGAAGTGAACTGCCGTGGCCGGCGGATTGCTTTCCCTCAACGCGCTCTCCATTTACGAATGTGCCGTTGCGACTGCCCAAGTCCTCAACGACGATCTCGCCGCCTGAGAAATGAAGGACGCAGTGTCGTCGACTGGCCAGGTCGCTTGGTGGTTGGAAATCGGCTTCTTCATCCCGGCCAATGGTAAACTGCCCCTGGGGTACAGCAATATTTACCGAACCTTCTTTGCTGCCTATTTGCCGTAAAAATAATCGTTTCATTCGTTTACCACTCAAAGTCGAAGATGTTGCTTACGCTTGGTCGTCTGAGTCTTCTGAGGTTTTAGATAGAGCATTGCGTATTGAAGTCGCAAAGGTTTTGTCGTCAATGGGCTTGGTCAGATGCTGGAAATCGCGTAGTTCCGAAGGCATATCGAATTTCGAATCGTATCCGCTGGCGAAGATGATTGGGATGCCTAAGGCCGCAACTTGTTTGCCAAGTTCGTAGCTGGTCGTGCTGCCCAGATTAATATCCAAAACTGCCAGCGAGTAATCAGATTCCGATTTCAAATATTGTATCACCGCGCACAATAATAGAAATATTCATCGTGGCTTTGACACCCATGTTGTTCAAATACTCGACGTATATTGGTGATACGCCGCGCGAAAAAGTCATGGAGATATCGATCGGAGTGTGATGTTGACTCTTAATGGGCGAATGTGGATCGTCGATGTCGCCGATCATTCGAAACGGCTGACGTACCATCAGCTTGCGGACTTGCGAGGGAATGTCGTAGGCCGGATACCGTAGTCCCAAATAAGAGGCCACCCCCGGACTGTGACGTTCGGCAACGACTTCGCCAGCTCCGCAGGGAAGAAATCGGTAACCCATGACTCGATCGAACCCCGTGAGCTTCCGCAAAGCGTTGACGGCTGAATCCAAGAGCGAATCAACACCTTGTCCAGAATCCAAGCTCGTTAGCATCGTTCGGATGAGGTACATCGATGAGTTGGCTTGATCTAGGTCGCCGCAGGCGGGTTCAAGTTCGAGGATTCCAAGTTCGCCACCAATCGACAATGCAGCATCGAATTCTTCTTCGCCATCTTCGAAAATCGGGAACCGACCGACTCGCTCTCTTTGAGACTCAATCGAGGGCAGGGAAAGTGCGCCGCGCATTCCATGGACAAGTTTCCGGTTGGTTAATACTTCTTTGACATCAAGCCCAAGTATTTTGTTGCTTGAGAGCCCGAGCATGTTTTCGCAGTTTTCGGAGAAGCAAACCACTTTGAAGTCTGACCGAAGGAAAGCGATCATTGCCACGGAGCTTTGCACGCGACCGAGAGTGTGAACAGGTTCGCGATCGCAGTTGTCCAGTGCCAGGCGTTCGTTTTCGAATTCAGTCGAGGAGTCCAAGATTTTGCTTTCAGCGTGTTGCCGGCAGGGAAATACAGGAGGAAGATAATTGGAACAAAGGCTGATCAAAAATCAATTACGGAAATTACTCAAGCTTCCAACCAGCTCAATTAAACAACTTGTTTTAAGGTCGTCGTATCAAAAACGTCGTAGGCCAACATGAATAGGTCACATGCCACTTCGACAGCACGATCAGCGTCGACCTCTGAATCGGCCAGCGCCGAAACGAACTTTGGCCAGCGCTGTTGCGCGTCGTCCGCCATCTGAGTCAAGTAGTGACAGCCAATCTCGGGGCCAGCTTTTTCTTCGCACCACCAACCATGAAGCTGGCTCCCACCGAAGAACCTTCCATGACGTAAGCCCTTGCCCATTGAGTGGCCGCGTCTTGGTCTGGTTTGATTTCATGCGACACCAAAGGTGCATCTGCAAGCGGTTCAAGATTCAACGTCGCGAGATCGCGTCGGACCAAATCTAACACGCTGTTTCCGCGTTCAGGAAGATTCGCTTGTTGCTGGACCCAAGTAATGCTTGATTCGCAATGCCGGTAGAGTGCGTGCATTCCGCAGAGATACCAATGATAGTTTTCTGCGGAATCAAACGGCCCACGCGCCGACATCATATCGTCCAGTCGCTTGTGCGGCTGTGCCGTTTCGATTTTAAGTCGCTGGCGTACGTTAGTCTGAGTTGTTTTCATAACCCATGTCCTTCTTTTATCAAGCGACGAGATGCGAGCACCATCGTTCACTCACGATCTTCGCCTATCTTGGGGAGCTTCAGAATAAACTGGCTTCCCCCACCTTCGGCGTCTTCGATTGAAATTGAGCCACCGTGTCGCTGCAGCACCCTTTGGCAAATGGCTAAACCGATACCGGTTCCTGGGTATTCCTCGCGCCGATGCAATCGCTTGAAGATCGCAAAAATCTGCTCTCGATACTCAGGCTCGATACCAATCCCATTATCAGCCACCGATACAAGATAGTGATCATCAAGTTCGGTGTGGGTGATTCTGACTACCGGAGAATCCGATTCGCAATACTTGGTTCCGTTATCGATAAGATTTTGAAACACCTGAGCCAATTGGGACAGATCACCATCGACCGAAGGCAAGTCGGCAAACACGACGCTTGCATTACGTTCTTTGACCGTTTGGCTCAAACTTACTAAAGCTTGCTCGACCGCTTTATTGAGATCGACGGGCTCTGTTTGTTGTGATTCGCGTGTGATCCGTGAGAAGTGCAGAAGGTCGTTAATTAGCTGCTGCATACGAGCCGCGCCTTCAACGGCTTTGCGAACATAGCGAGCACCTTTCTCATCGAGTTGTCCGCCGTACTCCCTTTGAAAGACCTGCATAAAGCCACCGACGGCGCGGAGGGGTTCCTGCAAGTCATGTGATGCGACGTAAGCGAACTGTTCCAAATCGGAATTGCTGCGTTCAAGAACCTCGCGCTTCTGGGCAAGTTCCTCTTCGACCGCCTTTCGTTTGGAGATATCGTACGTTACTCGAACAATCCGCGTGGGGTTTCCCTCGGCATCAAAGCTGGTTGTGCCCCGGCTGTTCAACCAAATGTAGTGTCCATCTTTGTGACGAAACCGCAGTTCATGGTCAACCGGTTCGCTAGACTCTATACCCTGTTGGATTGACGCACGAACGCGCGCCGTATCCTCGGGATGCATGATCTCAAAAAATGCAGAAGCGGTTTTCGGGAAGTCAGGATCATCTAAAGCGTAGCCCAGCATTTCACGCACACGGGGAGAACATTCCATCGCATCGGAACTAACGTCCCAATCCCAAACGCCCGCAGATGTCCCAAGGAATTCCACCATCGTTCGATGACTAGAACTGAGTGCTTTCAACGCCCGATTTGACTCCTTCATCTCGGTGATGTCTCTCATCACGATCATCCAGTGCGTGTTTAAGCCCTGCTCGTCTGCAATTGGCGCAACTTGAAAGTCGCACCAGAACGCCGTTCCATCTTTCTCATAAAGTAAGATCGTCGCCCGCACTGGCAGCAAATGTTCGAGTGCATCGGCAATCGTAATCAGCGCGTCACGGTTGGTATCGGGACCTTGTAGCAACCGAGGCTTTTTGCCGATCGTTTCTTCAAATGTAAACCCCGTCATCCTCGAGTAAGATTCATTGGCAAAAATAACACGAATCTCTGGATCAGTTTTAGGGTCATCAGTTGTATCCTGATCAAATTTAGCGATCAAAAAAGCATCCTGCGTTGACTTCACGGCTGCCCCCAACAGCCTAAGCTCCTCCTGCTGAAGCTTCTCTTCGGTGACATCTCGCAACCTTGCGAAGACAAAATCGTCTCCAACAATCGCGGTCTGGCGAATGAAGAGCTCACACTGAATCTGCGTTTCATCCTTTTTCTGAAGCTGTAAATTAAACTTAAGGCTCTCTGTCGCTTGAAGACGCTCAATATTTGTGGCCAGCACCTGAGCCGCTCCGTCGGGAAACAACCGATCAACAGTTGTTTGCTGAAACTCCTCTACGCTATAGCCCAGCAAGTCGGTTGCCTGTGAATTAACACTGACAATGTTGCTGTTGTGGCTGAACCAGATAACTGAATCCGTGGCGTACGCTTCGCCGACGCTTCTCATTTCCTCTCGTCGGAATTCATCAGCTCGCTCATCCAGCAACTGCAACCCGAGAGTAACAAGCGTTTGTACCTCAAACGGTTTTTGCAAAAGTTGGGCACAGCTAAGCAAATGTGCGAAGGGCTTATTAGTTGGTTGGGTATTGGTCGTGCCGCTCACCGCGATAACTTTAGGCGTGTGCTCCACCTGTAACGCGATGTAGGAAAGGATTGCCAAACCGGCAAAATCGAACAACTCGCCCTTTACACTCGGCAATTCGATGTCAGTGATAACTAGGTCGACCGGCGTTTGCCCGAGTACTTCGATTGCTTGTTCATAGGCCGTCTCGTGAATGACGTGTATTTCATGGCGTTCAAACGCAAACTGCCAATGAGAGGCCAGTTCCGCGTTGTCTTCGATGATGAGTACTGTCTTCACTGATAGGCCGCTGAGTCTGTTGAATTAACTGAGATGTTTTGTTTAAGCGGGATGCAGGCCAAAATTTGGGCCAAACAAGCGGTACATTAATGCGATTGTATCACCAAGCAATCTCTTTATGTCTCCTTTTAAAACATTACGCCCCTCACAATCGTGGTCTGAAAGCGGTACAATGCAAATTGCCTTGCTCAAAGCATTTTAAAACGCAATGTCAAGTACCGACTGCACTTTTTGTGACGACGTGGCTTGCCCGTGAAATTGCACGACCTTACTTGAATTGTTTTTGAGATCTCCCCTCCACAACTCCGCTTGGAAACAACAATGTCTCGCGCCGAAAAAGTGATCGACATCCTGCTGGTCGAAGACAGCGAAACCGATGCTGAATTGACGCTTCAAGCGCTCAAGCAAGGTAAGCTTGAGAATACCGTGCATCATGTTAAAGACGGTGTCGAAGCGTTGAAATTTCTTCGCAAAGAGGATGAATACGCAAACGAGCAGCGACCGGATTTGGTTTTGCTCGACCTTAATATGCCTAAGCTTGATGGTCGGGAAGTCCTAAGGCAGATTCGCGAAGATGAATCGCTGAAAGTTATCCCCGTCGTGGTACTAACCACGTCCAGTCAAGACCAAGATATTTTGGAGACCTACGGGTTGACTGCCAATAGCTACATCGTCAAACCGGTTGACTTGAATAGTTTCTTTGAAGTGGTTCGGCAAATTAGCAACTTTTGGGTGAGAGTTGTCGCACTGCCCCCCAAGCCCCAAGATGATTGAAATTTGAGAAACCCAAGCCCACCAACATTTAATGATGAAGTGTCATCATTCCTTTTCACATCTAAAGACGTGCCGCCGGAGAAACAGAGTTGACTAAGAAGAAAACAAAATCCCCAATGTTCATCGTTGGAATCGGAGCCTCGGCCGGCGGTCTGAAACCGATTGAAGAATTTTTCGATCACATGCCCAGTGATTCAGGTATGGCGTTTGTCGTCGTCCAACACCTTTCGCCGGATTTTAAAAGCTTGATGGATGAACTGTTGGCTCGCCATACGGATATGGCGATTCACAAAGTCGTGGATGGCGTGACGGTCGAACCCAACTCGATCTACTTGATCCCGCCCAAAAAGAGCATGGCGATCGAAGACGGCAAACTCCGGCTGACAGACAAAGCGATCAACAGCGGACTGAACTTGCCCATCGACGTTTTCTTTCGGTCTTTGGCGCGGCATGTTGGAAAACAATCGGTTGGAATCATCTTATCCGGCACCGGTAGTGACGGATCACGCGGTATCAAAGACATCAACGAAGCGGGCGGACTGGTACTCGTCCAAGCTTTGGAGACGGTTGCGTTTGACGGCATGCCACGGGCTGCGATCAGTTCTGGGGTTGTCGATCTGATCTGTACTCCTGATAAGATGCCTGAGCAGCTGATTAACTATGCTGACACCGAAGACCGGATGGCGTTGCAGCAGACTGAATTTCCCAGCGGTGAAGAAGGTGCGCCCGGCGAATCGGCAATCATGAAGATCTTCCGAATGTATCGTCAAAAATACAATTTGGATTTTTCCCTGTATAAACCAGCAACCATCAAACGCCGGATCGAACGGCGAATGCAGCTGGCAGGCATTCAATCGATTGACCGATATGTAGAATCCCTGTCAGGCAACATTGAAGAATCAGAGAACCTCTATCGCGACCTACTGGTTGAGGTGACTCATTTTTTCCGCGATCCTGAAGGATTCGACCAGCTTCGCAACATGGTCATTCCGCAGTTGATCGAAGAAAAAGATGAGGACGGAGAGATTCGCGTCTGGGTGGCCGGCTGCGCTACCGGTGAAGAGGCCTACTCAACGGCAATTTTGATTTATGATGCGATTCAAAAGTCAGGATCCAAACGCAAGTTCAAGGTCTTTGCGACCGACGTTCATCGCAAATCATTAGAAATCGCCAGTGCAGGATTTTATCCCGGTCACGCGCTTGATAGTGTGCCTAACGATTTGCAGCATTACTTTGTCCAGAACAATGGCATCTGCAACGTCAAACGTGAAATTCGCCAAAGTGTAATTTTTGCGGCCAACGATTTAACGCGTGATCCACCGTTCACGAGGTTGGACCTAATTACCTGTCGCAACGTTTTGATCTACTTGGAGCCGCAGGTTCAAAAACGTGTCCTTTCGATGTTCCATTTTGGATTGCGCGTCAAAGGGACTCTGTTTCTTGGGCCCAGCGAAACGGTTGGCGATCTTTCACAAGAATTTGAAACTGTTGATCGGCATTGGAGAATTTACTCCAAACGCCGTGATGTTCGACTTCCAGAATCAACGCGCGTGCCAATGACGCCAATGCTGGGAACGATCATTTCCGAAAACCCAGCGGCCTTTGTCGCAGCGCCACCGCCAGCGCCCGTTTCCCAACAAGCTTGGTTGACCACCGCTTACGAGGACTTGTTGGCCAAACACGTTCCGCCGAGTCTCTTGGTCGATGAGTTTCACGAGTTGGTACACTGCTTTGGCGAGGCTCGGAAACTGCTTTCACCTCCCGAGGGCAAACCGTCCAACGACGTCGTCAAGATGCTCGAGAAGGATCTAGGAGTTGCGGTTAGTGCCGCCCTTCATCGTGCCAAAGCCGAAGGCATTCCAGTAACCTATAAAGGCATTCGCGTTACAGTCGCGCCCGGCGATCAGCGTCTCTACCGAGTCACCGTTGAGCCCTATCGTAAAACAGATCGTTCGCTGTATTTGATTTCGCTGGCGGAATCCGAAAAAATCGAGGCGGTCGATCAGGTTGTCGAGGATTTCAGTTTTAGCAACGAATCAGGCCAGCAGGTCGGGCAGCTGGAACGAGAATTGAACTACACGCGCGAAACGCTGCAGGCGACCGTGGAGGAGTTGGAGTCCAGCAACGAAGAGCTTCAGGCGACCAATGAAGAACTGATTGCCTCTAACGAAGAATTGCAGTCCACCAACGAAGAACTTCACAGCGTCAACGAAGAACTTTATACCGTCAACGCCGAACACCAAGAAAAGATCACCGAATTGACCGAGCTGACGGTGGACATGGACAACCTGCTGACCAGCACCGAGATCGGCACAATATTCTTGGACAAAAATTTTGCGATCCGCATGTTCACACCGTCCATCACGGCGGGTTTCAATGTGCTTGATCAAGACATTGGCCGATCAATCAACGACATCGCTTATAAATTAGACAATCCAAACTTGTTGGCCGATACGGCCAATGTGCTTGCCAGCGGCGAACCTTATGAGTCTGAAGTTCAAGGCAAAGGCGGTAAAATTTATCTCCAGCGGATCCAGCCTTATCGTGATGAAGGGGACGAAGTTGCTGGAATCGTATTGACGCTGACTGATATTACGGCGATCCGAGATGCCGAACTTGCGCGGTCAAGCATGCAAACGCTGACTCATATTAGCCAAGAGTTGCCTGATTTTGCGTACGCGGTTTCGCATGACTTTCAGTCGCCGCTGCGTCACATCAATCAATACACCCAGATTTTGGAAGCGGCGATTGAATCAGGCAGCGATTCGGACATCAAAAAATCTTCGCAGGTCATCAAAACCAGTTCTGAAACGATGCGGACGATGATCGAAGGATTATTGTCGTACTCGCGTGTCAACACCCAAGGCACGCCGCTTGAAAAGTTAGATCTATCAATTCCCATCTATGACGCGGTCCAAGAGATGCGAAGCGCTCTTGATGCGATGAACGCTGAAGTCATCGTGGCCCCCGGCATGCCCGCGATCCTTGGTGACGCACGGCAACTGAAAGAATTGTTTTTTCACCTAATTGACAATGCGATGAAGTATCGCTCAGACGCAGACCCCGTCATTAAGATTTCTTGCGATGTCGAAGAAGACGTGGCGACAGTTTCGGTAACTGACAACGGAATTGGCGTTGCTGAGCGTGATCGCGAACGAGTGTTTACGATATTTAAACGGCTGGGCTTCAAGGAAGACGTTCCCGGTGCAGGTGTGGGGCTGGCGATCTGTCGCCGAATCGTCCTTCGCCACCATGGCTTAATTGCACTAGTTTCGCCCGCCGACTCTGACACTGGATCGACGATTCAGTTTACTCTGCGTACTCCTATGCTGATTAAAAACAACACACCACGACAACACCCAAAATCAACGCAACAACAAGAAGCCTGAAATGTCTGTTAACCTCGGAAAACCGGAACACGAAACTGCCAGTGAAAACCCCGCAGTAAAGTTTGTCGTCGGTATCGGTGCATCGGCCGGAGGTTTGAAATCGCTGGAGCGATTGTTTCGCGCCCTGCCCATCGGAACGGCCAGCTCCTTCGTTGTTGTTCAGCATCTTTCGCCTGATGCCGGCAGCAAAATGGAAGAAATCCTCGAGCGATATACCGATATGTCCGTCGTCATGGTGGAAGAGGGGATGGAGCTGCAGCCGGACAAGATATTTCTGATTCCACCTGCTAAAGAGATCGCTCTTGAGGGTTCTCGATTTGTGATTTCAGCGCTCGATCGTGAGCAAATTGGCAGGCCCGTCGACACGTTCTTCCATTCGCTCTCCGGCAGCTTCGGCGCGCGAGCCATCGGAATCGTTTTGTCAGGCACTGGAAGCGACGGAACCGAAGGTATTAAAGCCATCCATGAAACCGGTGGAACTACGATTGTTGAGTCTCTGGACACCGCTCAGTTTGATGGAATGCCTCGCAACGCAATCGCGACGGACGTGGTTGACATGGTGCTTTCTCCTGAAGAGATCTCGAATTGGTTGAGCCAGCAGTTTGAAGATCCCTTAGTCCGACCGGAACCTTTCGGCGAAGTCGACCAGGCAGAGCTAACAGGCATCAATCTAATTTTCTCGCTGCTGGCCAAGCGGCATGACATTGAGTTCTCTTTTTACAAACCCGCAACCGTTGCCCGAAGGATCGAGCGGCGGCGAATGATGAACCGTCGATCGACGATTCTTGATTACGCCGAGTTTGTCAAAGACAACGTGGTAGAACTTGACGCCCTGTACCATGACTTGCTGATTGGTGTGACGAAGTTCTTTCGTGACACAGAGGCATTTTCAAAGCTGGAGAAACTTATAACCCAAAGGATCGCCGCATCTAACGAAGGTGAGGAGTTTCGAGTCTGGTGCGCGGGTTGTGCAACCGGTGAAGAACCTTACTCGATCGCGATGTTGTGCCATGAAGGTTTTGAGAAAGCAGGCAGGGAACCTTTCTTCAAAATTTTCGCTACCGACGCCCACGGCGGAAGCTTAGAAACCGCATCGCGCGGCGTCTACGAAGCCAGTTCGATGGAGTATGTCGGCAACGAATGGCAACAGAAATACTTCATTCAGGAGGGCAAGGACCAATTCCGCGTCAGTACCAGTTTGCGACGGCATCTGGTCTTCGCGCGACACAACGTCGTCGAAGACCCGCCGTTCACAAAAATGGATCTGGTGACCTGCCGCAACCTGCTAATTTACCTTCAACCGAAGGCGCAAATGCAGGCCATCGCGTCTTTCCATTTCGCGCTCAAGATCGATTCGTTGATGATGCTTGGCTCTAGCGAATCGCCGGGCAAACTTGCTCAAGAATTTACGACCATTGATGACGCTTGGAAACTCTACCAAAAGATTCGCAATCTGCCTGGCTTGAGCAAACCGGGTTTGGAACAGCCCCAAATTTTGTCGTCGCGGCCGAGGCGATTGGTGAATCTGCTCAACAACGATCAACCCGAAACGCTAAGTTTCACGGGACTGATTGAAGGTTACGATCTGATTCTCAAGGAGTTCATAGCCTCAGGCATCATGTTGGATGATCGACGTAACGTGTTGCACGTCTTCGGTGATGCGAATCAGTATCTGCATAGCAATTCAGGTCGATTCACTGGCAGCATCATAGATTTTCTGGTGGGTGAATCCAGAACGGCTATGGCAGCGGCGCTGATCCGAGCCGAATCCGAGATCGGTAAACAGATTATTTTAGAAGGTTTACGCCTGCCGATGAACAATGGTCAGGAGGACACCGTAAACGTACGCGTCAAAGCGATTCCGGGCCATTCATCGGGAGCGTTCATCTGGTTCGTGGCGTTCCAGCCTTCAGATTCGGTTGCGCCAGAGAATGATACAAACACCGAAGACGTTAAAGTCACCCTCGCCAGCGACGCATTCACGGCGATGGAGTCCGAACTGCTGTACACCAAAGAAAGCCTACGAGCAACGATCGAAGAAGTTGAGACCAGCAATGAACAATTACAGGCGGCCAACGAACAGCTCTTAGCCGCCAATGAGGAGCTACAGAGCTCCAACGAAGAACTCAATAGTGTTAACGAAGAACTGTACTCTGTGAACGCGGAAAACCAGCGGAAAATTACAGCGCTTGAGGAAATGACAGATGATGTTGACAACCTTCTCGCTAGCACGGACATCGGCACGATATTTTTGGACACAGACATGCAGGTTCGAAAGTTCACCCGCGCCGCTTCAAAGTATATAAAATTACAATCCGGAGATATTGGCCGGCCTATTACCGATTTTGCCACGCACATCACAGCAACAAAACTTTACGAAAAAATCGAGGAAGTGATTGCAGGAAGCGCGGCTTATTCAGAGAATGTGACGAGCCAAGATTCTGGCCGCGTTTTAGTTCGTGTGATGCCTTACCTGAGCAGCAACAAAGTCAAAGGCGCTATCGTCAATTTCATTGAACTCAAAGAAGGAGATACCATTGAATAGCTTTTCCTAATCCAACTTCGTTCCCCTCCGCCCTGGTTAGACGGCCTTTGGCTGTCCCCACGATTCAATTGTCCACTAAGCAATCTCATCAAGTGGATTATTACCCGCCAAAAAAAAACCAACCTACTATACGGATGAACATGAAAGCGCAAAACGGAATGCGTAAGCAAGAAGAATCTTCACCAAAACTAGTTTCAGAATCGACAGTTCGCGCGGAAGCCGAACAGATGAACGATTACCTTCAGCCGACCAAAAAACCCTCCTCCGAAACTAACATTATCGCGATCGGCGCATCTGCAGGTGGCGTAGAGGCACTTGAGGAACTTTTCACGGTCATGCCTCAACGGCTGGGAATGTCGTTCGTTGTTGTGCAGCATCTCTCGCCAGATTTCAAGAGTTTGATGCCGCAAATACTTGCCAGGAAAACGGGCATACCCGTCGTCGCGATTGACAGAGACCTTCCACTCGAAGCCAACAAAGTTTACGTGCTGCCAAGTGGTAAAGGCTTGCGGGTTTCGAACCGAGTTCTCACGCCCGTCGACCAACCGCCCACGAACCAAATCAGTAAACCCATCGATGATTTCTTTTGCTCTTTGGCCGAAGATGTGGGTGAATCCGCAATCGGCATCGTGCTTTCGGGAACCGGCAACGATGGCTCTCGAGGTGTCAAGGCCATCCACGAAGCAGGTGGGTTAGTCATTGCTCAAAGCGAAAATTCGGCCAAGTTCAACGGCATGCCGCGATCCGCGATCAACACTGGCATTGTTGATCTCATTGCGACGCTGGACGAAATCCCTAACTCTTTGATTCGTTTCAGCGGCCTTACTGCTGGCGATGACAAAGGCACGAAAGTCCTGCAGTTCGCGCAGTCGATGGATGCCGAAAAAAGAATCCACCATTTGCTGCACAAGCAATTCGGCATCGACTTTGAGCAGTACAAAACCGACATGTTTGGGCGGCGGGTTGAACGCCGAATGTGCCTGACAAAAGAGGAAAGTTTAGAAAACTATCTCAGGCGACTGGAAGTCAATTCGCAAGAACTGACACAGCTTTATTCGGATCTTTTGATCGGTGTGACGGAGTTCTTTCGCGATCCTGCGGCATTTAAAGAGCTCAGTTTACGAGTGCTGCCGACGCTACTCGATGCGGCGGCGCCTTCGGGAGAGTTCAGAGTTTGGATCGCGCCCTGTGCTTCAGGGGAAGAAGCCTACTCGGTCGCGATTCTCATCGACGAACTGCTCAGTCATCGTGATTTTTCATTGGACGTGAAGATTTTCGCCACCGATGTAAACAAAAGCGGAGTCGATGTTGCCAGTAACGGCATCTACCCCGAAGCTTGTCTGGATAACGTCAGCGCTGAAAGACTTGAAAAGTACTTCAATAAAGTCGATGACGGGTACCAAGTCTGCCGCGAACTGCGGAAACAAATTGTGTTCGCTCAGCACGACGTGCTTCAGGATGCTCCATTTACCAAACTCGATCTCGTTTGCTGTCGCAATCTGCTGATCTACCTCAAGGACGAAGCCAAACGAAAGATCCTAGCGCTCTTCAATTTCAGCCTTAACGATGCAGGGGTTCTGTTTCTTGGCCCCAGCGAGTCTTTGGGCGGGTTCGTCAACGAGTTCCGGGTTGTCAACGAAAAGTGGCGGTTCTTCCGCAAAACTGCGCCTGTTCGGCTTTCCTCAGTCAACATGCCGTCGACGCCACCGCTGAGATCGCGAGCGACCAAAGCTCGGGCCGAGCGTCACGGGTTGCCTCAATCGGAAATGCTGAACGTTTACGATTCCTTGCTTGGCGAACACATGCCTCCGGGGCTATTGGTCGGCCAAAACAATCAGATCGTGCATATCTTCGGCGCGGCAACACAGTTCCTCGAATTCAAGCAAGGACGTCCGGCCAGCAACTGCTTTGACCTTTTGCCGCCAACCTTTCGCATCGCGGTCGCTAACGGTATGAAGCGTGTGCGGCATGATGATAAACCTGTCGTTTATCCCGGTTTGCAGCTAGAGGTGGAAGGTGAAACCAAAGAGTTTCGTATCACGATCAAACCGGCCGTATCGGGTACTTCGACGCAGTCTTTCTTAGTATTGTTCCAAGACTGCGAGGTCTCGAAGCTTGTTCCTACCGATGTGACGCTGTTGGATAACGGATCGGCAAGCCTTGAACGAATTCAATTCCTTGAAGAACAACTGCAGAGCACACGTGAAAGCCTACACGATTCGATCCTTGATTTAAAATCTGCCAATGAAGAGATGCAGTCAACCAACGAAGAATTGATTGCTTCCAACGAAGAACTACAAAGCACCAACGAGGAACTGCACAGCGTCAACGAAGAGCTTTACACAGTAAACTCCGAACACCAGCGGAAGATCACCGAACTGACCGAGATGACCGACGACATGGAGAACCTCCTGGACGGTATCCAGGTCGACACGGTCTTCTTAGATCGCGAACTCAAGGTACGTAAATTCACGCTCGGCATCGCCAAAACGTTTCGTTTGATCCCGCAGGATATTGGGCGGCATATTGACTCATTCAATCACGAACTGAAACACAATGATATCGTTGGCCAAGTCGAATCAGTCCTGAAGAACGAAAGGGGCATCGAAGAAGAGGTTCAGGATAAACACGGAAAATGGTTCTTGATGAGGCTCCTGCCCTACAGCTCCAAAGGAAAAGTTGACGGCGTTCTGCTGACGCTGATTGAGATCACAAAGATTAAGGATACAGAACGGAAACTGGCCGAGCTGTCAGAAATTGTCGAAGCATCCGATGACGCCATTTTCCGCATCGACTTGGATGGTGAAATCCGAACATGGAACCGAGGTGCTGAGAACCTTTTCCTCTACGACGCCAAAACGATGGTTGGCCAAAACATCAAAGAACTTGCACTTGACCGCGACAGTTCATCGGTTGTGAGTGATTCGTTGGGTAAAATTGTCTCCGGCGAAAAAATCGACCATATCGAACTCAAAGCGCTGCGGCGCAACTCTGAAGAGATCGACGTCCACTTAACCGTTTCGCCGATCTACAATTCTGATGGAACTCTCGACGGTGCGTCGATTGTTCTGCGCGACATTACCAGTCAAAAACTTTCAGAAGAATTGAATCGACAAGAAGTTAGGCGTCGGGATCAATTTTTGGCGATGTTGTCGCATGAACTACGCAATCCAATTGCGGCAATCGTTAGTTCGCTGGCCGTGTTAAAAAAATCAGCGAGCAATGAAGCGCTCAACGTGATACGTCGCCATTCTAAGCACCTATCGTTGCTGCTGAACGATTTGCTTGACGTGTCCAGAATCACTCATGACAAAATCAAGCTCGACCGCAAACCGCTAGATCTCGTCGCGCTGGCAAGTGAGATCATCGAGTGCGTTGAACCTCGCATCCAAAGTAAAGACCAATTTTTGACGGTGGACGCACCCGTCAAACCAATTTTTGTCAAAGTGGATAAGACACGCATCGTGCAGGCCCAGGTCAATCTTCTGGTCAATGCATCGAAGTATACTCAGGATGGTGGCAATATTGTTTATACAATTCGCGCCGAACAAAACCATGCTGTGATCACAATCAGCGACGATGGTGAAGGCATGTCGACGGATCTGCTTAAGCGTGTCTTCGAGGTGTTCGTGCAGGCCGATCAACCGCTCGACCGCGGGCAAGGTGGCATGGGGCTGGGCCTACCACTGGTTCGGATGATCACCAACGCTCATGGGGGCGAAATCACTGGAAACAGCGGTGGTCTCGGTAAGGGAAGCGAATTTGTACTTCGATTGCCGCTAACCAAAGAACAACCCAAGCCCACCAAACAATTAGGTCAGGACGATGCCTATGATTTTTCCGAATCCGATCTGCTATTGATCGAAGACAACGAAGGGGCGCGAAAGATGATGGCGACGTTTTTGGAATGCGAGGGCTTTACCGTCCGTACGGCATCCAACGGCGTCGAAGGGGTGAGTTCTTTTGAGGCAACGCCTTCCAGCGTCTGCGTAGTCGATATTGGGCTTCCCGATCGTAATGGTTACGAAGTAGCACGCGACATTCGAAGTCATTCCAAACAGCCTGATTTACTAATCGCGTTGACTGGCTACGGCCAAGAGAAGGATGTCGCATTGGCGATCGACGCGGGCTTTGATTTACACCTGACCAAACCTATCGATCCGGAGGAATTGGTGGCGATCATTGGAAAGAACTTAAACGCTTCAAGTAGCTGATAAAGCTGACGCGCGTTTCAAATTGCTACTAGCAAACCTTGTGTTTTTTGTTGCAAATTCAATTGTTACTCGTGTTGACACAAGCTTCGATAAACATAAATTATAAATCGGCTAGGACGGCAAGCTGCAGCATGGAAGCGACTCCCCCTCTCGTCGATCCCTTATTGATCGGCCCACTATTCACCCATTGGTATGGAGACCAATCATGCTTGTCCTTTCGCGCCGATCAAAAGATTCTATCAGTTTCCCCGAACTCGATATCAAGATCGAAGTTCTTCAGGTGAAGGGGTCGTCAGTACGAGTTGGCATCGATGCTCCCTTCGAAATTAAAGTGCTGCGTGGCGAGTTGGCTGATGGTCAACCAGAAGTGGCCAAAAAGATTCTTGTAGATGCCAAAGAAGTTCACGAGATACGGAATCAACTCAATAGCTTGACCGTGGCAACGGCTTTGACAAAAAAGCTTCTCGCTCAAGGCAAGGCTAACCTTGCAGCAAACACACTCAACGACGCTCTCGAAAATATCGCCCGAGAGTCAGGCGGCAAGAAAACGCCAACGGCCATTGAAGCTTCAAGCGATGGTCCTCGTGCGTTGCTGATCGAGGATGCGGCAAATGAACGTGAGATGTTGGCCGGCTTTCTCCGATTGCATGGCTATAGCGTTGATACAGTCGGAGACGGTGTCGAAGCAATCGAGTTTCTTGAGGAAAACGAAAAACCTGATTTCATCCTTGTCGACATGAACCTACCACGCCTCGACGGTGCAGACGTGATTCGCAAGGTTCGAGCCAATCCCGGTTTTGACGGCATCGAAATTTTCGCTGTCAGCGGCCACACCCCCAAAAGTGCGGGCGTGGACATCAACAAGAACCGCATCGCGGACTGGTTTCAGAAACCCCTGCAGCCGTCAGGACTGGTCGCCGCCATCAACCGTCACGTGCTTAAAGAAACCGAGGCTCCCAAGCCAACGGTGGCCACCTAATCAATCGTGAGCCTTAGAGACCCGAGCTGCCCCCTGCCCTTTTATCCTGACGACGACTCCACGCTAGTTATGACCGAACAGACGATTTTATTACAAAGGATTGTAATCAAAGTTTAAGGAAGATAATCAATCGATCTGAGCCGGAAGCGGGACGCGTCGAAGCCAGGATAAGCTGAGTGTTGCAGAACGGATTTACTGCCACGCCGCACGGATCGGATGGATAGGGGGGCATGCCATTCGGCATGCCCTTTTTTTATTCAGTGAGATTCGCCCTGCGTTCACGCTCATAGCGTTTGAATCGCTGGTCATGGCGACCTCTTCTTCAATAATTAGTTGAAAGAGGAGTATCATGAGTTCACTGCAAAAAGACCCGTCTGGAAACTTTCACATCTGTTTCCGATTCTCGGGCAAGCGATTCAAAAGATCGCTGCGGACCAAGAATGAGCGACAAGCCGCCGGAGCTCTAACCAAGCTCAACGAGCGGCTTTGGATGCTGGAGAATGGCCATCTAGAAATCCCGTCTGATGTGGAGCACGGCGAATTTCTCATCCACGGCAGACGAGAAATACCCAAACCACCCGCCGCAAAGGTCGTCCACCAAAAATCGCTGTCATTGGAACAGTTGTTCGACGAGTACTTCGTAACGGCGAACAATGGCAGCTTGGAACGATCCACCGTCAGCACGCTGGAAATTCACCGCCGACACTTGGAGCGCGTTCTGGGGAAGTCGTTCGCGTCAAATAAATTGACGCCAAAACATCTTCAGGACTACATCAACAAACGGTCCAAGGCGAAAGGCAAGTACGGACGCCCGCTGTGTGGTTCGACGATCCGTAAAGAATTGGTGACGCTTCGAACGGTTTGGAACTGGGCGAATGAGCTTGAGCTGGTTGAAGGAAAAATAACTCTGAAGAAACTCCGTTTTCCAAAATCGTTCGAGCGACTCCCCTTCCAAACGAGATCTCAGATCGAGGAACTGATCAAGAATGGAAAATTGAACGAGGTCGAAGTCGCTGAGATGTGGGAAGCACTTTTCTTAGTCAAAAGCGAGGTGCAGGCTGTTTTGAAATTAATTGAGACAAATGCAACAGTTGAATTTCTATACCCGATGATATCAATTGCGGCCCACGCAGGTGTCCGCCGATCGGAACTACTACGGATGAAGCTCGATGACATTCGGAAGGACCTCCTGATCGTCCGTGAGAGGAAGCGCGTTCGTGGTGAGATGTCTACCAGGTTCGTACCGATGACATCCCAGTTAAAATCAACGCTTGCTGCGTGGAAAGCCAAGCACCCTGGTGGGGAGTATCTTTTCGTCAACGATCTCGGAATCCAAGTGACCAAGGATGTAGCGCACAAACAACTAAAACGAACATTGAAGTTGGCAGACTGGAGCTGTATTAAGGGCTTTCATGTCTTTCGCCATAGTTTTATCAGTGCACTCGCAATCGACGGCGTTGATCAAAGAATTATTGATGAGATCGTTGGCCACACTACAGAACAGCAAAGACGCCGCTACCGTCACTTAACCCCTGACATCACCGCGCGTGCCGTGGAAAGCGTTTTTGGATCACTTAATACAACGCGCTAAGTTCTCCTTTTTCGGTCGACGAATCGCCAACCCCGAGCGACTGCTAGTGACCAAGCCAAACTAGGCACTCTCGATTAAATCCACCGGACTCTTCACATTCAGCCCCGGCTTGTTCATCACGTGCAAATAGATCATCGTCGTCCGCACGTCCTTATGCCCCAGCAGATCCTGGACGGTGCGGATGTCAGCTCCGTCCTCAAGTAAATGAGTCGCAAAAGAATGACGGAGTGAATGTGGCACCGCGTTTTTCATGATTTTGACATTCGCGATAGCCTTAGCGAACGTTTTTGAGAAATAATCCTTGCAGACATGATGCCGCCGGTGCTCACCCGAAACAGGATCCTTTGAGATTTGTCTCGCCTGAAACACCCACTGCCAGCCAGGCTTCTTTTTCTCGTTAACGTACTTTCGCTCTAAAGCGTAAGGTAAATAGACCGAACCAAAACCGTTCTCTAGATCACGCTCATGCTGACGTTTGCTGCGCTCGATCTGATCTCGCAACGCCTGGTTGGCACGCTCTGGCAACATTGTTATTCGATCTCGTTCGCCTTTAGGGCCCCGGATATGTAACTCGTTTCGATCAAAACAAACGTCTTTGATTCGCAACCGATAACACTCGCTATGACGCAACCCCGCGCCGTACAGCAGCAGAAATATCAACCGCTTGTTGCCCTGAAATTCGGGCAGCAGTCTCACAATCTCTTCTCGGCTCAGTACCACCGGCAATTTCACCGATTTGTCCGCCGGAACGAAATCTAAAAACTCCAGCGTGCGATTGAAAACGTGCTCATAAAGAAATAACAGAGCGCTCTTGGCCTGATTCTGAGTACTCGGGGCAACGTTACCCTCGACCGCGCGGTGAGTTAAAAAGTCGCGAATATCTGACTCGCTCAAATCACGCAGTTCATCTGTTTTGCAGTAACTCATGAATTGCTTGATACATTTTATGTATGCCCTCTCGGTATCCCTTTTTTTATACTGCAGGCGCATTTCGCGGCGCGTCTGCTGGATAACCTGCGGCTCACTCTCATCAATGATCCCAACCATCCGCTCTTGATCGGCGGTTGTAACCACATCGTCTTTTCCTAAAGCATCTTCCTTGGCGGCCAACCGATCTAGCGTATTGATGATATCTTTCAAGGACGGCTCGTTCTCCTGAAGAACCGAGTCACGGTAAGACTCGATCGCACGCACCGCCTGCTGACGCTGCCAAGCAGGTGTTTCGCTTGCAAGAAGCTCACGACAGAACGCAATGACGTCTTCGGTGGAGACAGGTAAGTCCTCATCATGATAATGATCGTGACCGGTCCTCCTCTGCTTCCAGCCACCGTACCTTTTGAGCCATCTCAGAAAATAGTCTCTGTCCGCCTTACCAATTTTAAGCAGCGGCAACACTTGTTCGAACTTAGCGACCGTCATAACAACCCCACAAATCAAGAATGGACAGTGGAAAGATAGGCAAGCATGGGTTTTATCCCCAAGTCAGCGCCTTATTTGTTGTATTGTCCTGAGTTGGTGATAAAATTCAACCAAGCTGGCAATAAAACTCAGCCCAGCGCTTTATCGCCAGCAAATGCCTGGTTAATGAATATTGTTATCCGCCTCAATCAACCCCAAATCAAGGTGTCAAAAGATGGTCAACTTCAAAGCAGGACTAATCGCGGCCGTTTGTCTTGTCGGTTGCGCGACCACTCAGGCGCAGGAACCAGCCAACCAAGCTGTCGTCAAGCCCATCTGGATATCTAGCGGCTCCTTGTTCGTCATTATTCCAGCTGATCGCGGCAAAATCGTCGCGTATTCTTCCGCG
>CAYOZV010000027.1:25063-35895 GCA_964408465.1 uncultured Pirellulaceae bacterium | reverse complement strand
ATTCGCTTGAATAAATGCCCTGATCTCAGGCGGCTTGATGCGAGCCGCAACGGAGCTGCTTCGCCCCCTCCTCGCGCGTGCCCTTTTACAGAATGCAATTCAGCCAAAGTAGACCGATCAGACCCATTGGTAAAACGGTCAAACCGTTTGGGTTGGTGCGCTTTTGCAGCGGCACGATCAAGCTGTTGTTGCTCTTGCTGTTGATCGCCGTGGCGGCTTGGTTCTACTTTCAATCGGAATTTACTGGGCAGCTGGCTGACCGAATCCAAGAAAAAGCCAACCAGCATTTATCGTCGCACGGCCTGCACGCCTCCGTCGGCCAAGCGCGCTTGATCGAAGGTGAAGGCATCCTGCTGAACAACCTGAAACTTGGTGTCTCAGCGGTGCGCAGACCGACGCCCAATTCGAGCGCTCGATCTGGCCTTCTTGATCACATCAACCGCCGTTTTGAGACGCTGACCGACAACGGCATCGTGGGCGAACCGATCGCCGAACTCTACGACGCGTTCGTTCACTTGCCGATAAGCATGACCGAGATGGTGATGGGCAATGTGCGGCCGTTGGGGGTGGACATTCGCCGCGCGAAGTTAAACATCGTCCGCCAAGCCGACGGTGGTTGGCAACTGAGACAATTGATTGACGCCTTTCGTCCCAATCCAAACTCGCCGCCGCTGCCCGTTCGGATCCACGATTCGGAGATTCGAATCGTCGACAAAACCAAGAATCCACCGCTGGTTCACCGTTTGACCGATGTCCAGATCCAGCTGCAACCGCTGCAGGATCAAGGCCGACGGTTGACAAAAATTACGCTGCGTTGCGTTGGCAGCGAACTCGGATTGTTCGACATCGCCGTGCTCTACGACGCTCAATCAAAATCCTTTGACGTCGACGCATCGGCAAAGAAAATCCACATCTCCCCTGCCCTATTCGCGCTGTTGCCGGAAATTGTTTCGCGGCAACTCAGCACCATTAAAGCCCTCTCGGGAGAACTGGACCTCGAAGCGCGCAGCCAAGGCAGCCTGGCCGGAGGAATTCCCAAATTCATGCTGGTCGGGTCGTTGGATAAATTAGCCGTCGATGATCTTCGATCGCCCGTTCCCATCACGCGCGGCAGCGCTCAGTTTATGGTCTCCAATGACGGGGTGCATCTCAAGCAGTTTCGGGGGCGAATCGGAGAAGGCGATTTCGATGTCAACTATCAACAAACGGGATTGCTGCAGCGACAAAATTGGCAAGCGTTTGGGGAAGTCACTCATTTAGATTTTCGCTACGCCGAAGAGATGTCCCATCTTCTCCCCCAAGGTTGTAACCAATTTTGCGATGACTTTTCCCCTGAGGGCGAGTGTGATGTGACATTCAACTTGCAGCACGATGGGCAACAATTGACACGCGAGATTCACGGCGATCTGCGTGACATGGCCTTCAAATTTATCCGGTTCCCCTATCGGGTTGGCCGTTGCAGCGGCACCGTCGATTGGTTCGGAAACACTGCAACGCTGAATCTTCGATCCGACGCAACGCCCGAACCGATGACCATGAACGGAACGATCGTCAATCCAGGTCCTGATGCGACTTACGATATCAACCTGCGAGTCGATGGTAGTTTGCCGATTGATGAGAAAATGCTGGTTGCGATAGATGCCATCCCATCGTTTTCGCGGACCATCCGTCCTTTCAACCCGATCGGCCGCATCGGTGGAGTGGGCAAAATCATCAAACATGTTCCGCGCGGCGACGTCGACAAGTTTTTCGACATTGACCTCAAGGGCGTCGCCATTCGACACGAGTCGTTTGCCTATCCTATCGGAGCCATCACGGGATTGATCAAGGCACGCAACCTCGATTTTGATTTTGAGAACTTAAAGGGAGACAACGGCAATGCGACCGTAGTCTGCAACGGACGATGGAACCCGCGGACTGGATTAGACAGCCGTTTTATCTGTGAAAATGTGGCGATGGATGATCAACTGCAGATGGCGCTTTCGTCGGACTTGCAAGAGATCTGGGCTGGTTTTCACCCTCAAGGCACGGTGGGACTAATCAAAGTCGGGATGACGATGCCGATGGGCCATCCCATCCCAAATGTCGTTGTGGAAGCCGAACTCAAGCCGGATCAACAACAGGCGGCCAGCAACGTTTCCATTTTTCCAACATGGTTTCCTTATGAAATCCGGCACATGATGGGCAACATTAAAATCGGTAATGGGCAAATCTTTGTCTCGGGGGTATCTGGGAAACACGGCCGCACAAATTTATCCTGCAAAGGCGAAGGCAATTACTCGGATCAGTCTTGGATGGTGAAGCTGCAAGATTTGCTGGCCACGTCCGTCAAGATCGACGATGATTTGTTGGTCGCGTTGCCGACTCAGTTGGCGCCTCCTGTTCGGCAGATGAAATACAAAGGCCTGATGAATGTCAACGGTGAGATCACCATCGCGGGTTTTCTAGAAAGTAACACCGCGCCTCTGGCGAACAACCAACAACAAAATTTGGGTTACCGAGGCGTTCAAAGCTATATGGCATCGGACCCAACGATGGCGTGGGATTTAAACTTCGCGATGAACAACGCGCAGATGCTGGTTGGGTTGCCGATTGAAAATGTATTTGGGGAAGTGAATTTGATCGGCACTTACGATGGCAAACGGGCCGAATGTAGAGGCGAGGTCAGTTTAGATTCGATGACCATCTACGAAGCTCAAGTCACCAACGTACGGGGGCCGATCTGGATGGACAATGATCGTGTTTCAGCCGGCGTACTGGCCGATCCATCCGTCGCGGCCTCGGCGGCGCAAAATACGTCGCCCTTAACCAACACCAGCAGCACCAAACGCTCGCTCAGTGGTGAGATTTACGGTGGCGTTGCGCGATTTGACGCTGAGATGGCCAACGACAAAAGGGGACGCTTTTATATCCAAAGCACTGTTGCCGATGGCGACATCAAAGAAGCCGCGGCGGATTTCGCCTCGGGCGTCGAAGACGTGCAGGGCCGCGGGTTTATTGCGATGCGGATGGGCGGCGATTACGCGAACCTGCAATCCTACAAAGGCGATGGAACGGTACAACTGCGTGAGGCAAAGATCTATGAATTGCCGAAAGTTTTGACGCTGCTGAAAATGCTTAACGTGGGACGCACCGATCGAAGCGCCTTTGATTCAAGTAACGTGAATTTTTCGATTAACGGATCTGAAATTGATTTTGACCGCATCGAACTGGTAGGAGACGCCATTTCATTAATTGGGAATGGACGCGTAAATCTGGAACAGGATATTGCGTTGAATTTCTATTCCATTGTGGGCCGCAACCGGTTCCATATTCCCGTCTTGAGCGAACTCTATCATGCCGGTAGCCAGCGCATCATGTGGATCAGCGTCGACGGCACCGTTGAAGATCCGAAGCTAAGTCGACAGATCTTGCCGCAATTGAATGATTCGATTCGGCAGCTATTTCAACCAGCCGAACCAGGATCGCCGCTGTTTGATCGCGACGCGGTTTCGCGCACGGCCAAAGGCGGTTTCGGAACGTCATTTGATTACCGGCGCTAGAATGACAGCGCGAGAAGACGCGGTTGCTATCGTGACGCTGTGGCAATACTGCTTAATGAAATGTGAAAGCCAAGCATCTCAGTTTAACGACCGGCCGGCAGGCGACCGTGTTCTGTGATGGCGGGGCAAGCGCATGCCGGCAGAGCGTGAAACGAAAATGTATCCGGTTCAGTCGCGTTTCATTCGCAGCGAGATGTAAATCACACCACAGACGACAAATGTTGTGCCGACCATTTGGGCCGTCGAGAGTGACTCCCCTAAGAAGACCGAGGCAAGAATGATGGTGGAAATTGGTCCGACGCCGCCAACAATAGCGGCGTTGGAAGCGCCGATTCGTTTTATACCTTCGGAAATCAACACCGAGGGAATCACCGTCGCGAAAATAGCCATCGCAGCGCCGTAGGCGTAGACCTGCCACGGTAGCTCCAGCAACTTCTTCCAGTCGGCGACTGGATTTGCAATCATAAAATGGGCGATCACAGCGATCGAAGAAACGATCATCGCGTAACAGGTAAATCGCCATGCTCCGACGGCAGGAATCAGTTGCCCGCTGCCTACCAAGTAAATTGCATAAGTGAACGCCGACAGAAAAATTAGCACGACTCCCAGTGTATGGTTGAGCCCGTAAATGTCTGATTTTCCAAACGTGACGGCGACCGTGACGCCGATGTAGCAAAGTGCGATCGCGATCCATTGCTCAACGCGAATTCGTTTTTTTAAAACGACCGCAGAAATCAACAAAACCATCGTTGGATACAGGTAGAGAATCACGCGTTCTAAGCTCGCCCCGATGAATGCAAGTCCCGCGAAATCGAAGTAGCTGGCCAAGTAGTAACCAATGAGCCCCAAGAACATGATCTTTGGAAGTTCGGGGCGTAATGGCTTCGAGGGGATTTCTCTAAGGTGAATCGCCGGCAGCATCGCCAGATAGATTGGCAGCGCGCATATCATCCGCAATGCCAAGAGCGACACAGGGTCGACGCCGTAGGGAAGTGCTAACTTCACCATGATAGCCTTGGTTGAAAACAGGATCGCGCCCAAAAGCACGATTGCACTGGCCATCCATCGCTGCGAGATCGTTAGTTGAGGAATTGGGTTCAAGCGAGTTTCTAAACGAAGGTAATTTTTGGAAGCCTATCCACCGGTATCTGACCCACGATTTGTAAACTGGTTCGGGACATAGCACGATCGCTGGAGGATTATTTGATTCTTTGCTTCCAGTTGAAAAAGAATGCGCGCTTTTCTTGATTCCACTGGTTCTTAACGCGATAGACGCTCGACTCGCGCAGCCCGCTGAAACGATTTGACTTACTTTTTATGACGATGCGACTGCGGCCGCCAAGATTGTCTTTTTCCTGAATGGCCCGCGCGACGCCCAATTGAAACCGTGCTTGGGGATAGAGCGGTACGTTCAACTGCTCCAGCGACATCTTGCTCAGATCCACTCGCTGGAAAATCGTATCCCCTTGGTCGGTCTGCCCGATGGTCTCAAGTTCGCAGCGACTGTTGTTGGGAGAGTAGAGGCCCCAGGCCAGCCAGTGGTCGCATTGGGGCAGCAGTGGATAGAGCACCATCGCGAGCGTCGCAGCAAATAGCAGCGCGTCTCGCCCGCCGCCGCTTGGATTGTTCTTCTCCGCAATCGTCGGCCAGAAAAGAATCGCTGTTATCGCGAAAAAGAACAGGTTCCAAATTAGCACGCCAGTGTGATGATTCAGCCCCCAAGGCCCCAACGTCAAAATTAGCGCGGCGTGGAAAACGGCGGCAAGGATGACACCCGCTTTGCGAGTGCGTCCGACAATTAAAAGAACCGCGACCAGCAATTCAAAGACCGGCATCACACCGGAAAGGAAACTCATCCATCCAGAAGCCTCAACACCAACGATCTCCGCCAGCGTTTGAGCCAGTTGTTCGCCCAGCCCATAAAGGAACTGGTAGTCGAATTTGCTGACGGCTGAAAAGAAGTAGATGGACGCGGTCACCCAACGTGCTGAGGCAATAAGTTCGTCAGATCGTTTTGCCAGCAACAACAAGACAGAATAAAGAAAAAACTGCCAGGCCCAAGGTTGGAGCCGATGTTGGTTGAGCAAGAACAAACAGAGTATCGACGTAGCGAAAATCGCGGCCGCGATCTTAATGGTCCTGCCCCCCCAAGATTGGCGGTGCTTGAGCAACTGAGGCACCGAAGCGCTCAGTAAAAACAATACACTTAAGACGAGCACCAACAGCGCGACCCAGTCAGCCAACAACGGTGCGCTGATCAATGATTCCAGCAGCGGGACTTGTGGAAATTCAGATCCGCCTGTCCACAGCCGCCACGTGAGAGCGATCAACACCAAGGTGCCAAGGGTCCAAACGGAATGAAACCATGCCGCGCGTTGATCGAAAATTGCTCTGCTCGCTAAGATAAACTGTAACCGTTCACGTGATTACGCATTCAGGTTAGGGTTTGCACTGGAATAGTTTCTCTAGGTGTGGCGCGCTATCAGCTTGGAAAACTGAGCGACAATGTCGCTCGGTTCTCCCAACCGTAAGCGTGCCCTACGTTTCAACGGAGTATCTGAGATTATGGAACCGTGAACGGTTACGATAAACTTTTGAGGTGTTCGATGCTTTGTCCAATGCTGGCGATCGGATCGGGCGATTGATCCTGTTCGACGTGACAGTAGATAGCGCCGATTTCGCCGGCCAACTTCATCACTTCACCCATATCAATCGTTCCATCGCCGCACTCTTGGAACGCTTCGGCAGGAACCTTGCCTTCGTCATAAATCACGCCCGTGCCTTCCTTGGGGTCCTTGAGGTGGACCTGGGTGATGCGCCCATCCAATTTTTTCATTGTTTCCATGGGATCCCAACCGCCCACTTTCGTCCAGAAGACATCCAGTTCAAATTTCACCAGATCGTTGTCAAATTCCTCCATCAGAACGTCGAAGCCTGTCGTGTCACCGTCAATCTTTTCGAATTCAAACGAGTGGTTGTGGTAGCAAACCTGCAGTCCAGCATCGGCCGCTTTTTTGCCTAACTCGTTGGCGTTTTTTGCGTTCGATTTCATCTGATCAACCGTCTCGCGCGATCCTTTGCCGATGTAGCCAAAGACGAGATGTTCGAGCCCGATCTCTTTCCCGATCGCAATAATATCGTCGATCGAAGGGACGCCTTTTTCGTCAGGCTTGCAAACGGATTGCCAATTAATGAATCCAGATTTTACGTCCAATCCAACTGCCTTGGCTTGCTGGGCAATTTCGACGCCTGAGGAGACATCCATCAGTTCCACCTGTTTGTAGCCCGCTTCGGCGACGGCCTTGAGCGTCTTGGGGACGTCCTGCTCCATCTGTTTGCGGACGGTCCATAGCTGCAGACCGATTTGGTCGAGGTATTTCGATTGCTGGGGCATCGCCAAAAGCGGTCGGGCTAATTGGGCGGCCAACGCGGTAACGCTGAGCCCAGCGGTCGTTTGAATAAAGGTTCGACGTTTCACGGGATGCTCCTGAGTTGTTTAAAAGGATGTTAAATAAGTTTGTTGGTGGTGGATCTTATTGAAAGATTTTAATGCGCTTTCCCCCAAGAAGTTCACCGAAAAAAACAAGTATCGGGGAAACTTTAATTGCTTTTGGTTGACAATGCGATGTCCACAATTTCCGTGGCGGTCATTGCTTTGCCTGAGGGCGGGTTGAAGATGAGGCGACTGGGGTCTGGGTGCGGCGTGTGGGCTTCGAGCGTGGAAATCAAACCGTCCACATCGACGACGCAACCGCTGGTGGTCATAATATGCTGTACCAGTTCGATGAGCGCGTCTCGATCAAGCTTTTTTGAGGTTTGGTCCATCACAACATTGTAGCTGGCATTATCGAGCGTCGCCAACCAGCGAATCGCCGGAATTTTATTTTATCGGTTATCAGACAGGGAAAACGATGAAGTTTACTACGCTTGGGAAAACGAAGGAACGAGTTTCCGTTGTTGGGCTGGGGACTTGGCAGTTCGGTGGCGAGTGGGGAATTGATTACACGGCTGAGATGGTAAATCCCATTTTCGACGCCGCTAGAGACTGTGGGATCAATCTGATTGACACCGCCGAATGTTATGGCGATCACCTGTCGGAGTCATTGATTGGTGCAGCGATCGAATCTGATCGCGACAACTGGTTTTTAGCGACTAAGTTCGGACACCACTTTGAATCAAACTTTGAAAGAACGGAGCCACGTTCGGGTAGCGCTGTGATGAAGCAGCTGGAGGATTCATTGAGCGCATTGCGGACAGACCGAATTGACTTATACCAATATCATTCTTGGGGTGATGATGAAGTTTTCAGCGCCGATGTTCAAGAAGTTCTCTTGAGGGCGAAGGAACAAGGGAAAGTTCGGTTCTTGGGTAATTCGGTACCCAGTAAGGGAGATCGGTCAGGGCAGATATCACAAAGTTCAGCGCATCAGATTGACACCATACAAATCGTCTACAACCGATTGCGAAGGGAGCCAGAAGAACTTTCCTTTCCAATTTGTGTTGAGCAGAATCTTGGGGTGTTAGCCCGCGTTCCGCTGGCAAGCGGGTATTTGACGGGCAAATATAAACCGGGGCATGAGTTCGGTGACAACGAGATGCGTGGTAAGTGGCATGACCAAGCCGATCGAGATCAGTGGTTGGAAGAAGCGCAGAAGATACAGGTAGAAGAGGTCCCCGAAGGAGTGCCGATGGCGCAGTGGGCGATCGCGTGGTGTTTGAAACACCCTGCGGTGTCTTGCGTCATCCCCGGAGTAAAGAACGCAGACCAAGTGCGTTCCAACGCCGCCGCCACTGAGATAAATTTGGCGTAGTGGATCTTGTTAAAGATCCCGCCCCTCCTAAAAACCTTCCCCAACGAAAACCTTCCCCAACGAAAAAAAGACGCTCGTAAGAGCGTCTTTTTCTTCGAACTCAATTTTGTCTCTTTGAGCAGGGTGCTTTCACAAGCTCCACTACCCCAGCTGACTAATTTGTGGTCTCTGGTTCGACTTCCATTGGGTTGAGCCCAACGGTGTTCATCAGCCACAACAGTGCGGGTGAAGCGATGAAGATCGAACTGTAGGTACCGACGATGACGCCGATGGTCAGTGCGAATGCGAATCCGTGAATTGCGTCTCCGCCAAACCAGTACAGAATGATGACAACGATGAAAGTGGTCAGCGATGTCAGAATTGTACGGCTGAGCGTCTGCGAGATGCTGGTGTTGATAATTTCGGCAGTGATATCTTTTCGCTTGCCACGTACTTCACGAATACGGTCAAAGACCACGATCGTATCGTTGAGCGAATAACCGATCACGGTCAACAAAGCCGCGACCACTTCTAGGCTGATTTTGAAACTATCCACTTTGAGAAACCACAGACCGCCTGAGATGTAGTGGGTAATGGCGATCACACCTAGAACGATCGTCACGTCGTGAATCAAAGCGATCACCGCAGCCAGACCGAACGCCAAGTTTTGGAATCGGAACCAGACGTAGAAAATGATCGCCATCAGGCTCAACACAACCGCCAACAAGGCTTGCGTCTGCATCTTCTTCGCGATCTGCCCACCGACCTTGCTGGAGGTCGGGAAGTAAGGACGACTGTTGAAGTCTTCGGACCATTTGTTGACGATGTCGTCCACGTCGATGGGAGAGACGTTGTTGAAATCGACCTTCCAAGTTTTAGACATCGTTCCTTCGGAAGATTCGCCGGGTTCTGTGTCGGGGGAATCAACTCTTAAATTATCTTCTTCAATGCCTCTGTCCAATGAGGTGGAAGCCTGGATCAACAACTCCTTAAGAGTCTTACCACTGATCTTTTGCTCGAAGGACATATTGCGAATGACCGATGAGGAAATTTCACCCTCAGCCGAATCGGTAGATGCAGAATCAGCGTCGGAATCGCCACCGGGGTTAAATTCGCTGGGGTCGATCTGGGCCGGATCAGGAAGATCGTCGGCCATTTTAATTTCGGCAGGTTCACTGTCTGATTTCGCAGACGCTTCTTCCGCGGGGGCTTCATTTTCGCTTGGAGCTTCCGTTGTCGAAGATTCCGTAACGGGTGTCTCCACCATTTCAGTCTCAGGAGCGACTACCGCGGGAGCTTCCGTTTCGGTCACCACGACCGCTTCGGTTCGCGTTTCGGGAACGGCTGCTTCGGGCGTTTCTGTCATCTCAATATCAACAACGGGCGTTTCCGGCGTCGCGGGCAGTTCGTCGATTACATCGTCCTGCAGGAACATCGTTGGCCGCAACATCGAGAGTACCGTAGATTGAATTCCATTCAACGAAGGAGCTCCAAAAGAAGGGGCTCGGTAATCTGACTGGTCATTGCCGGCTTCCTGGGAAGTGCTGCTTTGACTGTTGCCGCCGGAGACGGTCGCGCCGTGCATTTCCAATTGGCCTTCGAAGACACGCGTCATCACTTCATCCAATTGCTCCCATTTTTCACCTTCGCTTTCGCCTTCCCAAGCAGGAAGGTTACTGTCGACTTTGAAAACGCGTCCGACCATATCCTCGGGTGTGCCAATGCCGGAGAAACCTGAAACGGTGAATTCCGCCTTCTCGCCTTTGGCGATAACCTCTTCGTTGTTCAGTTTAGCGCGAACCTCATTGAGATCTTGTTTTTCTTTGAAGACCATGCGAACGGTTGAACCGCCACGCAGGTCGTGATCAAGAATTTTTGGTCCCAAGAAGAAAATGCTGGCCAAACCAATTCCGATCAAGGCGATCGAGAGAATGCTGGTAACCGGGATCTTACTGAGGAAGTCGATCTTCACTTTGTCCAAAATTCGTCTCATACTCAGCTTCGTCAGCCAACCTTTACGCTCGGCAACGTCGAACATCAAACGCGAACAGAAGATCGCCGTGTACATACTCATGAGGATACCCAAAATAAGCGTGACCGAGAAACCTTTGACTTGCTCGGTGCCGAACACGTAAAGAATCAGGGCGGTAATCAACGTCGTGATATTCGCGTCGACGATGGTCACGGTCGCTTTGTCGAAACCATTTCGAATCGCCATACGCAGCGCCGAACCGCGATCAAGTTCCTCTCGGATACGTTCGAAGATCAGCACGTTCGCATCGACCGACATACCGACGGTCAGCACGAGTCCCGCCAATCCTGTCAGCGTCAACGGTTGCTTGATCATCATCACCAATGCCAAAATTAGCAGCAGGTTGAGCACCAAACTGATCGTCGCGACGATACCGGCGAAGCCATAATAGATGATCATGAACACGAGCACCAAAATCAGCGACGCACCGATTGCCCAGATACCTTTATCGCGCAGTTCTTGGCCGAG
>CAYOZV010000027.1:0-24963 GCA_964408465.1 uncultured Pirellulaceae bacterium | reverse complement strand
CTTATTGCGGATCATGTGAACGCCGTCGGGCGAGAATTTATAGGGCATCGTTTCGGGGCGGCCTTTTGCCTCCTCTGCGGCATTAAGCTGGACTTTCGCCAGTCCCACCCAGACGCCGACGGGTTTGTCATTTCCGTCGACAACGTACTTTGAACGTTTCTTCCGGAAGTCATCGCTGGTGGCGTTCTTCTGAGCCAGTTCCAGCACGGGCTTATGTTCATTGAAACGCAGGTTGGCGACGATTCGAAACTCAAGCTTGCCTGTTTTTACAATCGAATCCCAGACACCTTCGGCTTCTTCCAGCGAAACCGAAGGGATGGTGACTTCGATTTGTTCGTCACCGAGGGCGCGGATCATGATCTCCTTGGTGCCCGAGGGGTTCACGCGGCCGATCAGGATCGGAATGATGTCTTTCGCTTTGGGACGCACATAATTCGGATCGTATTCATCGACGTCTTCATTGTCTAAATTCAATGAACCGACCATGTTGATTCCACCACGGAGGTCGACGCCGAATTCCGGCGGCCATCCGGTGGCGATCATTAAAAGCGCGACCAAGAATGGGACGAACACCCACGCCATCCGTTTGCGGTAATCTGTCAGATTGAGGCTGCCGCCAAGGAAATGGGCCAAAGCCAATCCTAATAACACCGCGACGACCAACATGGCCACCAAGACGTAACCTGAAAAGGCGCCGTCGGCTAGAATCTGACATCCGGAAAGCATTGAATCAAACATTCGGTTGATTCCTGAAAGGGGTTAAGTGTGTGTTGGTTTGTCGGCAAAATTTGCATTCGCACGGTCGCGAATAAAATTGCCGGCTGAGTTGATTTTTTCGTCGAGCCGTTGAGCTCTTGTTGGTGCTTTTATTCAAAGCGTTTGGTGGATAACGTGCGCCAGCGTTGGTGAACTTTCTGATCCGCGTAAAACGGGGCCGTCCATCAAAACGATGGGAGCGAACGATTGCGCGGAAGTCAGGCCCCGCCAATCAAACGTTGGAGGGGCGATCAAAGATCACTTCTTGCCAGAAGCTGTGCCCGATTTTTGGTCTTCATCGGTCAGCACGCGAACGATCGAGGTGGTGCGAATCTGCATCTTGGTGTTGGAGGATTCGTCAATCTTAATGGTGGTGTATTCAGATTCGGCGCGTGAGGTCACGACGGTGCCTAAAATTCCACCGGCCGTTACGACACGGTCGTTCTTTTTAAGATTGGCTAATTTCTCGGAGACTTTTGATTGTTCTTGCTGTTGCGGTCTGACCATCAACAGGAAATAAAGGACCATGATCGCCAGCATGGCCGGCAACATATATTGCATCTCTGAGAAAAATCCTGGAGCCGCAGGCTCATTGGCGGTTCCGGCAGCCGCTTCGGCCGCTGAGGAAGTCGTTGTCTGAGTCTGTGCGAGAACAGAAAAGCAAATTGCAAATAAATAGTCCACAAATATCCCGTTAGAATCGTCTTAGATCGCGTTCAGAAGGAGATTCACATGTATCGATCTGTCGCGTTTTGAACAGCTTTCACTTGCGTGAAAACATAATGATGCCCAAAAACAAGCCGATATCTTAAATTCGTGCTCTAATCCTGCCAAGGCCAATGATTCGCTGTTTTGCAGAGAATTACAAGGTTGGCTGGGGGCGCAGCGTTTGCAAATTCAAGTTTAACGATTAGCCGGCAGGCGACCGCGTTTTGCCTCTGCGAATTCACCTGCCCGCACTGACGCCTACCTACGCCTGAAGGCTAATGGTTGACCCGAACGCGGGCGCCTGCGGGCTTGTCGTTAAACTTGGCCGCAGGCCTGTGGGGATCTGGCTAGAGGCCCCAGCCTGCCATGCGCTGTTGGTAGAATTCCACAAAACAATCCGCCGCAATCGCCTGACGGGCCTCTGCCATCAGCCGCTGGTAATAGGCAATGTTATGCAGGGACAACAAAATCGGCCCCAGCATTTCCTTCGCCATGAAAAGGTGCCGCAAATAAGACCGGCTGAGGTTGCCATAAGGCGTGTCGATGCCTTCCATCAGCGGAGAGGGGTCTCGTTCGTGGCACCGGTTCCGCATTTTGACTTTGCCGCTATCGGTAAATGCCGTCGCGTTGCGGCCGTTGCGGGTGGGCATCACGCAGTCGAACATGTCGACCCCCCGCCGGACCGATTCCAGCAAATCGACGGGCGTTCCAACGCCCATTAAGTACCGTGGCCGGTCTGCGGGCAGGTAAGGCGTGGTTGCATCGAGAATGCGATACATTTCTGCCGGTGGTTCGCCGACGCTCAAGCCTCCGATGGCGTAGCCAGGGAAATCAAGGCCAACCAGCGCGGCGCTGCATTCCTTGCGCAGCCCTTCGTCCAGGCCTCCCTGCACAATGCCGAATTGAATCTGGGAATCCAGCGTATGAGCGTCACGAGACCGCTGGGCCCATCGGATCGTTCGGTCCATCGCGTCTTTGACGACCGACCGCTGGTTGGGCAGTTCAATCACGTGGTCGAACACCATCGCAATGTCGGCACCAAGGGACTGCTGAATGGCGACGCTTTTCTCAGGCGAGATTTCGATCAGCGATCCGTCGATGTGCGAGCGGAATTTGGCTCCCTGTTCGTTGATCTTGGTCAGTTTGGCGAGGCTGAAGATCTGAAACCCGCCGCTGTCGGTCAGCATCGGTTTGTTCCAGCCCATGAAATTTGGCAATCCGCCCATCTCAGCCACGACTTCTTCGCCGGGGCGCAGGTGGAGATGGTAGGTGTTACCCAAGATGATCTGAGCCCCCGTTGAGTTCAGCAGACCGGTGGTAAGCCCTTTCACGGTGCCGCACGTGCCCACGGGCATAAACGTTGGCAGGTCGATCACGCCGCGGGGCGTCGTCAAACGACCCAGTCGAGCGTTACAATGTTTGTCTTGGTGAAGCAGTTCATATTCAAATCCTGGTTTGTTCATGACTGAATTTTAATCGCGCCCTTTGTTTGGTTCTAGTTGGCATGGCAGAAACTCAACTCACAATCTGGATCGACGCGGATGCTTGCCCCGTCGCGATACGCGACATCGTTTTCAAGGCGGCCAAGCGATTGGAAATTAAAACGGTGTTGGTCGCCAATCAGTCGCTGCGTGTGCCGAAGTCGGATTTGTTCAGCATGGTGACGGTGCCCTATGGCGCGGACATTGCTGATAACACCATCGTGCAAAAGATGAACGCCGGCGACGTTGTGGTTACCGGAGACATTCCTTTGGCGGCGCGTGTGGTGGAGAAGGATGGCGTCGCGATCGGTCCGCGCGGCCAAGTGTTTGACGATGCGACGGTCCACGGAAAATTAGCAACGCGGAATCTGATGGAGCAGTTTCGTGCCGCCGGCGTCCAAACGTCAGGGCCGCGTCCGCAAAATCAAAAAGACGTTCAAACGTTCGCCAATACCTTGGACCGAACGTTAACAAAGTTATTGAAGTAAGTGCTAATGGCTCACGAAAGTCATCACCAATACAATTAGCCAGCGTTAATAAGTGGTAGCGGAACGGCGCGTGCCGTCCGGTAACTCAGCGAAAGCCGAGGGCTTGGGGCCTTAGGCTAAAATCTAGTTCAAGTGTTTTAAAACCATCACCAATTAAACAGACATGCTTAATTCCAAACTCATTCATCCGGAAATTCTTCAGGCGCTGGCCGGATCCGGTCATTTCTCACAGGTGCTAATCGCCGACGGGAATTACCCGCTTCTTTCGGGAACCCATCCCAATACTAAACGTGTGTTTCTGAACCTAGCCCCGGGGACCGTCGGTGCTCTTGAAGTGCTCGAAGCCATTCTTTGGGCAACTCCGGTTCAAGAAGCAACCACGATGACGCCGCCGGATGACTTTCATCCGGACATCCATGACGAATATAAAGCGATGCTGGGCGCCGACGTTCAGTGGACAGAAATGGAACGCTGGTCGTACTACGACAAAATCAAATTGCCAGACACCACCCTGGCTATCGCCACCGGCGAGCAGCGCCGCTTCGCCAACCTTCTGTTGACCGTCGGCGTTGTCAAACTTCCCGAAGAGAGTTTTTAAGGAGAGAACCTTGAACGAGGGCCGGTTCCTACCGGCCTCGTAGGGGTAAGTGATGCGATGGCCGGTGGGAACCGGACCCACAAATTGCTCAGCCGCAAACCGCCGGCGGCGACCATGCGTCTATCGCAAGAGCGGGAAGGCTAGGTTTTCTCTGCGAGTTTTACGCTCCTCTAAAGGCAGCGTTTCGGTTTTTCGAAGGTAGCCCCCGTCCGGATAGGCTTTGTCGGCCATCTTGAGGATGGGGAACAGGTTCATTCGGTCGTTTTCCTTGATCGATTCGTGCGGCCATGGTTTGCTGGGGGCCGCACAGGGCGCCAGATAGTCCAACGCCGCGCGCAGACGACTGTCGCCGGCATGCCAAACATCCACGTCAACTTTTTCAGCAAGATTGGCCAGCACGAACAAGGCGTGGAGGTTGTAGTTGCTATAGAAATTCGGCCGGGTCCGCGCGAGTTCTTCCGGCATCGAACCATCGGGTTCGATTTGCGAGAGCACTCGTTTTTCGATCGCTTGTTCAGCGATCTCTTTGGCCACCTCCTTGTTCCCACAATAGAGCGCGAAGTACATGGTCTGGGCGTCGAAAAATGATCCATGGTTATTCGTTGTCGCTGCTGCTTGGAGAGGAAGTTTTCCGGTTTTCAGCCATTGGAGATATTCCCCCACCCAATCACGCAGCGATTGAAGTTCGGCATCGCTAAACGCCGAGGATCCCGCCAGCAGCAGCGAGCCTTCGAGGCCGCGCACCATCATGCGGCCATCCAAAACACCAGAGTTCGAACCCGTATTGTGACCCCGTCGGCATTGAGCGTGATTTAGGTTGGGGTTCATGCGGGTCGCCGGATCCAAAAACCAGACGCGCAGGAGTTCAGCCGCTTTTTGGGCATACTTTTCTTCGCCGGTGAAATAATAGGCCAGCCCCAACGCTTCATTGTCGGTGCCAATCAGTTCGATCCTCTGACGGTCGGACGCTTTGAGGCTTTGGCTTTCGGGATTGGTCTCGCCGTCCTTACGAATGTAAGGCAGCCCGTCCGCTTTTTCGGGATCCGGCCACCAGTAGCGACTGTAGCTGGCGTAGTCATGCTTATCTCCGCTGGGCGGGACGACCTCTTTGTCGGTCACCGAATGCGGTCCGCGTTGGAGCGCCGCGTCGGCAGTTTTTAAAAGGGCGTTCAGTGCAGGTTTCAATTCCGGATCACCGTTTTTAATCCGCAGCTTGGTCTCCGCCAGTTGGCTCCCGTCCATCAGAATCGTTTGAGGGACGGTATCTTGGGCATGAGCCACAAGTGAAAATCCGGTCAGGAGAAGCGCGATTGCTGTTGTTGAGTACCAGGTCACAGGTTTTCAGTTTTTCTTGGTGCTGTGTTTAAAATGGTTCGGTCGTCGATGGAGCGTCGGCAAGCCGACCAAACGTGCCGGTGAAGCCGAGGCATTTGGATTATAGGGTGAGTCGCGTTGAAGATGTTTGCAGAAAAACCAAACTGCAAACATATCTCTTTTTCTTCACGGATTGCTTTGAAACAATATTCTCGAGCGGGGCCCTCCCCGCTTGGGAATCTTTCTGTGCCCAAGTGAAAAATCGTAGAGTCGCCTTCGTCGGTTAAGCCGACTCAGTTTTCGCCGCATCGATGATCTTTTGGTCCATGCAAATACTAAAAATCATCCGGATCGCAATCATCAAAGCGGCGATGGCAACCAGAATCGAATTGATCGTCACGACGGTCTGCCATTGAGCCAGTTCTGGGTTGGAGAATTGCCAGCTCTCAAATAGTGATTGCAGCGAGAAGGGAGCGGCGGCTTCGGCTTCGACGCCGCCGGCAGAAATTCCACCCGCGGAGATTCCCAGACGGTCCATCGCAAAAGGCGTCACGAAGTAATTGAACAGAGGCAGCACCACCAACAGGCCCAAGATAAACCGCATCGGTAGGGAAAACGCACGTTCGGCGCGCCAACCATCCAGTAGCAACCCGATGACCGGGATCCACAGTAAATAAAGCGCTCCGGTTGTTTGATAGAAAAACAGAATGGGAACGGTGGCAATCAACATTCCAGAACGGCTGATTGCGCCTTTCATCTGTGTGGGGTCGCGTTCGGACAACAGTGCGATCACCGCCAGCAGCAAAATTCCCGTCGCGATGTAGCAGTGAAGGTTGG
The DNA here is from genome assembly GCA_964408465.1 of uncultured Pirellulaceae bacterium. Taxonomy (GTDB): domain Bacteria; phylum Planctomycetota; class Planctomycetia; order Pirellulales; family Pirellulaceae; genus Mariniblastus. The sequence continues at coordinate 18,781 of CAYOZV010000027.1, read as the reverse complement.
TTTGCTGAGCGACCCACGGGGCAGAAGAAAAAATTCTGGCGACCACCGAATAGGCATCCACGCGATCGGAACTTGTGTGGAGGTTCTCTTGGATCACCGGTTTGTAGACGCTGGTATATAACCCCCGCGCGTCATCCATCGCTTGCGCGACGCCGCCTTGGGTATTGTTGCCGATCCACGCGATGGCGACGACGTTGAGTATCACCAGCAACAGAATGCCAAACGCAACAGCTCCGAAATGTCTTCGGAACAGAATCAAGATCAGGATGGCGACGCCAATCACGGGCTGGAAGAATGCCAACACGATTCCGATTCCGCTTAATAGATCTTGTCTGCCGCTATGTTCAATCGCCAACAAAACGCCAAACAAAGTTATCATGACCGTTGGGAATGCAACAAACGCTTCGACGCCTGGGAGACAGGCGATCATCAACGCCGCCGTCAACATCGTCGCACCGATGCTGGGCGGACGGTCGATCGCGGATTTCAGTAATAGATTGGCGCTGGCGATGGCCAGCAGCACGCAGATCAGGATGTAGGCAATCTCAGCGGCGTGAAGCTGCAGAAACGCCAGAGGTGCCAGAATCAAAAGCGTCGATGGAGTAATCGGATCCATCGCAATCTGTTTCCCCAAATCGCTGTCGGGGTGATGCCTGAGGTAGGCCGGCGAGTATGGGTTTTCGCCGGTGACCAAAGCGCGGACTGGATAATAGACCTGGTTGTGAAAGGCCCTCAAACCCGTTTGGCCCGAATCACTCAGCGGCTGGTTGCTGCCGGGCACGTTTTTAAGAGAGTAGGTTCCGTAAACAGCCAGAGAGCAAACGATGGCAAATAGCGCCACGCCAAAAATGTTTGACCATCGCAGCGGCGACCGTTGATCACGGTTGGGAGGGGTTTCTGGGCTCACAGTTTTTCTCACGGGTCAACGATAGTAAGCCACTGATTGTAAATTGACAACGGCTGCGCGACCAGCCACCGACGGCGGTGCCGCAGCGGAAACCTATCTCGCTTTCACTAAGCTTTCGTCGATTCCATCGGGGGCTTTGTTGATCGATCGGATTGGCAAAAGGTACTCATCGGCCCGCCGCACGTGTTCTTTCATGTTGACCACTTCGAAATTGTTGACCAGCATCTGCATGCAATCAGCAAGAAGATCAATCTTTCGTTGAGCCGGTTGATCCATCGCGGGGAAAAAGGCTAGGTCGTCATCGTCCTCCTGCCCCATGAAGTCTAACGGGTGCAGCAACAGCGACGGTTCGACTTGCATTAATTTGCAAAGTTTCAGCGCGGTCCAAAAGTACATCTTCGCCAGTGTCGGGGAAAATTTGCCCAGATACGCGATGTAGCTGCCGTGAATGGGAGACTTCAGCAATGGCATCGTCGTCACAGGCACTTCGATCAAGCGGCGGCCTCTCCACGTCCATTGATAGGGCTCATTGGTTTGGAAACCATCTCGGGCTCTTCCGAAGAGCTCTTTGCGATCTTCTTTTTCTTCTTGGGAAAGGCTGGATTTAAAAAAGTAGTACAGTCGCGCGATCGGTCCGAGATAGGTTGGGAACGTCGAACAGTCGTAAACGTAGCCGCGTCGCATCAGCGTCCGCAACACTTCGTCGGATAAGCTGAAGCCGGGGCCCCGGAAACCGATGGGCTTTTGCCCGGTAACGCTTTCAATAGAATTCTCGGTTTCGGTAAATTCCTTTTCCAGTTGGGCTTGGGTGTATAAGTGCAGCCATGGTTCGTGGTGGAATGAATGGTTCGCTATCTCATGGCCGGCGTCGGCGATCGAGCGAATCGAGTCGTGGTTTTTTTCTAACGCAGCGTCTTGACCGACGACAAAGACCGTCGTCTTGATCGCAAATCTATCGAAAAAGTCTAAGAACCGGGGCACGCAAATGTCCAGGTAGGAAGGGAGCGATTCCCATTTGGGATTGCCGGCCGTTTTTAGGTAGGACCACTTGTTGTCTAGGTCCAAGGACGTGCTGGCGATGGGTTTGTTTGAGTTGTTTGAAGACATGTTGATCAGGAGGTGGAAGTCAGTAGGTGAAAGTCAGTGGGGGTTGTGTTGAGACGGTTCGGTTGGTTGCTGTCTTAAGGTGTTACTTGGGGGGCGATGCGGCGTATCATTTTGATAACGTGGTCCGCCGAGGCTGCAGGTGTGATGCCGGCGACAGACGTCTGGGCCGCTTGGCCCATTTTCAATAATTTGTCAGGCGGGACTTGCATCGCGCGATCGATGGCCGCTTCGATCTGCGCTTCATTGTCGGGGCGGAAGACCCAGCCCGTTTTGCCTTCTTGGACGTGTGCTTCGACAGACTGGGCGTAGAAACTGCCCAACACAGGCAGCCCAGACGCCATTGCTTCGATCGGCACCAATCCCCACTCGTCAGCCAACGAAGGGAAAACACAGAGGTCGGCGTTCTTGTAGGCGTCTCGGAGACCGGCTAGGTCGCAGTTGCCAAGAAATTCGATTTGGAAATTCTCCCCGCCAAGCGCGCTGATCTCTTGTTGCAATTCACCACCGCCGGCGATGCGGAGCTGGATGGTTTGCTCGCGGTTGGCCGCACACCAGTTCCGCGCCGCGGTGGCGAATTCGTGAACGCCTTTTCTTGAGCTGAGCGACCCGCAGTAGATCATTTTCCGTATCGTTGGATGGGGTGTGCTGCGCTGACCCCGGTAAACGGTTTCTTGGTCGATACAGTATGGGAGGTGGAAAAGTTTGTCGTCGCTGATGTCGATCGATTGGAGGTATCGTCGACAACTGGGGCCGTTGTAGGTGAAAAAGTCACAACCGCGTTTGATGATTTTTCGAAATGTTCGACGCAGGAAACCGCGTTCGGCTTCGACGTGCTGAGACATGTTACCTACCATCACCAAACGGCAACTGCGGTGGAACAAGCGGTAGGCACTGCACAGAAGCGTTCGCATTCCCATTTCATAGGACAAAATCACGTCCGGCTGAAGTCGTTTCAGCTGCGCGGTCGTGTCGGTGGGGACGTGAATGTAATTTTTCTCGCTGAAACCAGCGGAGTGTTTCCATTGGGAGGTGAACATGCGATTTTTCTGCAGCACCACATCCAGCCCGCCCCAATCCGCTTCCCATTCACGGTCGGGCTCCATTGGCACCGAAAGCAAGACCGTCAATTTGCGGACACGTTTTTGAAGTTCCTGAAACGCGACCATGTGATGCCGGCGAATATAATTGATCAACAGCACGACATCGATGTCGATGATATCGGCATCGCTGCAACTGCTCTCCGGAAACGGGGCAGTATTTGACGGGAGTTGTTCGGCGGCGTTTGGGTCGCACTTCTGGCGCGACAGGGTTTTGACGGAACCGTTTTGTGGATATTGGTTCATTGTGAAAACCCCAGCTCTGCGGCAACGCCTGCGGTGGAGTCTTTGAATTGGCCGGTAGAAGTCTCCAATTGTGGATCGTCCTTGAGCAACGGCCAGCAAAGCGCGACGATCCAAATGATGGTCGGCATGCCGCACAAGATGGAAAGGATCACGTTCTCGAACAAACCGTTGACGATGATAAACATCAGGATGCCATCGGCCAGCGGATGAGAGACCGACGCCATCGCGCGCAGGCGTCCCAAGATCATCATCAGCATCGCAAATCCGCCAATGATACCCGTGGAAAAGGCTACGTTCAGCACCATGTTGTGAGTGTATTGCGAATAGTCCGCCAGGTAGTATTTCGAGGTGGCCGCGCCGTATCCGATCAAAGGTTTTTCCTTGATCAAGCGAATGGCGTAGCCCCAGATTTCGGCGCGGCCGGTTGCCGTGGTGAGTTCCTCGGCGTCGCCAGATTTGGAAACGAGCGTCAGCTTCTCTTTGATTTTCGCGCCCATGTCGACTTGCGTGCTGACCAGCAAAATCCCCAGCGTTCCCAAGAGACCGATCACGACGTACCGCATGATGTATTTGGGTTTTAAGAACACGTGCCGATAGGCTACCGCCAACGCGACGATCGTTGCCACCAGCGACGTGCGCGACAGCGAGTTGATCAACGCAGCAAGTGCGATCAAAACCAAACTTACACGAAGCATCGAACGCTTTTGATAAGTGAAGTACATGACAGAGCCCAGCACAACGGTCAGCCCTGTGTACTGTCCCAACGTGTTGGGGTGAGCCAAGCCGCTCATGCGGAACGCGAACTTTCCCTCGGGCAACGGTTCGGCCCAAACGCCAACCTCGGGCCAGGCGAAATACGCGATCCACGAAAAGATATTAAAGAATGCCATGCCTGCAAAAATCGCATTCAGAACCGGCATCACGCCGATCTGCACCAACGCCGTCACCGTCATCAGTAGGGTCGCGACCATCGACACCGCCGACGCGCAAGAGATCATCTTGGTCAGCGAAAAGGGGGCCGCGATAAAATAAAGCGCGATGATAATCACCATCCAGAAGACTGGAAAGGATTGCAGAACGTCACGCACGCGGCGGTCGGTACAGAAACCGATCGCCCCGTAGATCCCCGCCAATCCAATACCGACCAACTTGACCAACACCTGGGCATCGATGCCGACGGAATCTTTTTCGGCCGACAGCGCCGCCAAATTGACCCACGACACAAAAAAGATCAAACCCAAACCAATGACGGTCGAAACTGGGATGTCGAGAACATCTTTCAGCCGTTTGCCGGGGACGTTTCGAATTCGCAAGCCGGGTTGGGGCAGGCTAACTGATGACATAATGCCCTCCAGTTGGCTCAAGCGATTCTGTTGTGGTGACAGTCGTGCTCACCGAACATCCCCGGGGAAAATAATGCTAACGCTGCTCCGATCGTAGAAGCTGAAATTGAAAAGGGCCCTCGGCGATCGGCTGAAAATTCATTTTGAAAAGGCAGGGAAGTGCTCATGGAGGAGATTTAAACGGATCCGCGATGCAAAAGCGCGATGAAGGCCGTTTCGCAAATCAATCGAAGGTCATAAAAAAGACTTCGTTTGCGAATGTACTCCATGTCCATTCTCATCCACTCGCTGAATTTAATATCGCGACCACCGTGGGCTTGCCAGATGCAAGTCAGCCCCGGCAGCACGGACAATCGTTGTCGTTGCCAAGGTGTGCATTGTTTGGATTCGCCGACAGGCAATGGACGTGGGCCGACCAGAGACATTTCGCCGATGAGGACGTTGTAAAGTTGAGGCAATTCGTCAATGCAAGATTTGCGAAGGTACTTGCCGACGAAAGTAATGCGTGGGTCGTTTTTGAGTTTGAACGCCGGTCCATCTTGTTCGCTTTCTTCCCGCAAGGCGGCCTGTTCGGCTTCGGCGTTGATGCCCATGGTTCGAAATTTGAGGATCCCGAAGGCCTTGCCATCTTTGCCTTCTCGTTTTTGCACGAAGAAAATAGGGCCGTCAGAGGTTGTTTTGATCGCAACGGCAGCAGCCGCAAAAACGGGCGACAACATCAACAGTCCCACACCGGAACCAACCACATCAATCGTTCTTTTCCAGCGGGGGGTTTTGTCGTTGAGAACCTGGATCGGGTTGCCCGTGCCTCTCAGGGCTTTGCGTAACGAAATTTCGGAGAATCGCTTTGCTGGTTGGGTAGATTTTAGTTGCTGTGTTGCAACGCCAACGGACATCGCAGAATTGCCATTGTTAAAATCTCCTTTGGGGAATTCGCCATTTTGGAACTCAACATTTTGGAATTCGCCATTAGGCTCAAAGCGATTGTGGGCTTGGTCGGTGCGTTGGTAGTTTTCTCCACCTTGATGGTCGTCGTCATCTCCATCGTCATCTCGATCGTTATCCGATTGCTTCACTGAGGTTTCCGCTTGGTGCTTCAGCGCTTCGGTGGTCGCAACCAATTGGTCGTCCCAAGGATAAATGGCGACATGCGTGTCAACTTGGATTCCGTGATCAGCGGCAATCGTGGCAAGTTGATTCGCGACCAACAAAGCGCCCGATTTCTTTGTTTCGGGCAGCAAGACCGCCAGTCGCAAATCAAACCAGCCCACGACATCAGAGATTCTCAATCGTGAACGGAACCCAGAAAGGAGGGCCGCCAAACGATGGTCGGTAGCTTGTTGATCAGAGAAGTTGAAAGTAACCAATGCAAATTCTCGATCGGTGCGACGTCGGTTGGACCGGAACGCCTCTTTCACCAGTTCCCCTTCGAATATTTCTTGAGGCAGAACATGAGCCGTCGGATTCGCTCGGCTGTGGGGAGTCACACGCATGAACCAACGCTTTAGAATAGATTTGTTTTTGCGTCTAGTTTTAATGATCATTTAAAAGTCCGTTGTAAGCTCGGTTGCAAATTCTATTGGAGGGGTGCCAAGTCAGTTGAAAAGTAAAAACGATGGGAAGCAGGAGATGAATTGGGCAATAGTTTAATTGGGCAATGGTTTAATTGGATAAAGGATTACGACTTATTAATTACCAAACCAATGATTTCGACTCCGAAGCTTTCGGCGTTTCTGCGAAATCGGTGGATCTGTCGATGGTCAATTTGGTTGGCCTCGACGGTCAGAATCACGCCGTCGAGGTAAGGCGTAATCGAGTCGCAGGCCGTCAAGTGGTTGGCTATCGGTAAGTCAAAGACGACGTGCCCATAGTCAGCGAGTTGGTGCGATACAAGCTCCGGCAGCAGATCGAAGGGTAACTCCAGAGCCTCTTGGTCTGACTTGCGTCCGCTGCCGAGCACATGCAGGTCGGTGATGGGCGTTTCGTGAACAACGTCTTCGACTTCGCAAACGCCAATCAACATCTCGCTGAGGCCAAAAGAACGAGCCTGTCCCAAGCGGCGAGTGATGTAGTGGCTGCCGAAATCGGATTCGACTAATAATGTTGCCGTGCGTCGGAGCGAACAAAGCGCGGCGCTCAGGTTGTAAGCGACCGTGCTTTTGCCGGCACCCGCAGTCAAAGACGTCACACCGATGGTGATCGGGCGATCCACGATTTCCGTTTTGGAGGCTGCCCAACGGCGAACCTGCCGCGCCAACGACATGAAGTGCCGGCGCAGACTGGCGCTGGGCGCGACGCCCATCCGTTTGGCGCGTTGACGATCGTTTTGGTCACGGTTTGTGATGTTTTCAATCATTAGTTCACCATATTCCTGCTGGTGTAAACACGCGGCAGTGTTACCAATACGGGCATTTCGAGAATCTGTTCGACTTCTCCCTCGTTGAGTGAACCGCTCAAGTGATTCCGCTCGCAGAACAGTGCCACGGCCAGTCCCGTCAACAAACCCAGCAACCCGCCAAAAGGAAGGAATAGGCTCGCCTTGGGGCTGGTGTGTTTGACAACAAGTGATGGTTGCTGAACGATGACGATCGAAGACAGCTTACTGTCGTCCAGTTCCTTTTTTGCCATCGCTTCGATGCCTTTGTCTTTGAACAACTCCCATGCCAAATGAGCGGTGCTGATGCGATCGGAGATCTTCATCGCTTCGACGTCCTGCGCATTCATCTTATTGATACGTTTGCTTTGCACCGCGTAGGAATCTTTCAACGCAACCAAACGCGCCTTCGCGCTGGCCTGATCGGCGAGCCCCTTTGCCAGTTCGACGTTTAGGGTTTCGTTAACCGGATTAGCCTGCATCTGCGATTCAATGCGGTCATCTTCGAGTTGTTTCGCCCTCTCCCGCATCACCTCCAGACGTTTCTTGGATTGCTGGACACGCGGGTGGTCAAAGGAAAGTTGTGTGATCAGCTGTGCCAGTTCGTCTTCGGCGCGGAAGAGTTCCGTTTGAGCGTCTTGGAACGATTTTCGTTCAACACCCGTGGTCGCCAACGGGATTTGCCTTTGAGTCGAATTCAGCGTCGACCGAAGCTGCGTGACCTTCATGCTGGCGGCCTGGAGTTCAATCTCAGCGGCGATCATTTTTTGCTGGAGTTCGGACACAATCTTTTCGAGCGTCGCACGGGCTTCGGCGATGGAGAGGAATCCGTGTTCGTTGCGGAACGATTCTTGTTGCTTCAATGCGTCTTGGTACCGATCCTCCGCCAATTCCACTTGCTTCTCAAAGAAGATGGTCGAACCTTTGGTGGTATGAGAATTGTTGTAGATCCGTTGCGTTTGGTCGAACAATCTTTGCACAAGTTGTTGTGCTAACTGGGGCGAGCACGCTTTGACGTAGACCGAGATGACGCTGGTCTGTTTCTCTGAGTAGACGGTCATGCTGTCGGACAGTTTTTCAATCGCTTCTTCGCGACGTTTGAGGCGTTTGAATTCCTCCGACGAAATACCGTCAAGGGATTTGCTGCTTCCACGTTTAAGGAAACGAGGGAGCGACAAAGAAGGGGTCAAATTGTCAAACGGAGATTCTAAAATCACTTCAACGCCGACTTCGTCGACAACCGCTGCCACCGCCGCGCGCGTCTTGATGATTTCGACGACCGATCGAATTTCGCTTTCGTGGGAATCCTGAACGGTCACCCCGCTGTTGGCCGCGATCGGCGAAATACCAGACGTGTTACCGCCACGTTGAACGTAAAGTCTGCCTTCGGAAGCGTATTGGCGAGGCCAGACAACATACAGGGCCATGATCAGCAACATCACCGACACGAAGACCATCAGAACTTTCATCTTGTGCCGCAAAATGGCACCGATGATCTGAGTCAAAGTGAGTTGTGTACTGCTGTCGTTCATGAACTGGAAACTTCGGCCGAGGCGCGGATGTCAGTCAGCGATTTGATTGTCGACCCGAGAAGGGTCATGGAGGATTTTGAGGGGAGTGGGGTGCGAGCGCGAGCCCGCGACAGCGCATTAACTCCCTGTTAACTAGCAAAATCAAAAAGCCAAGGAAGTCAATTTGCTTTGGCAGTCTATTCACAATAAATGCCGGTTTCAAGTCGCTCGTGCAGATGATAACGACTTTAATGACGAAATATGGCCTGTTTAGGGAGCTTAAATTCACGCCCCCCTATTAGAGGGAATTAAACGATTGTTTACGGATGAGAATACCACGAGGCGGTCTGATCGCAGCATTGGCCATCTTCTAAAGGCGTAATGGATGTCATTAAGAAGCTGGAGCCGCCGGGCAGGGCGTGGTGGCTTGGGCTGGAAGGGCGGTTTCTTGCGGCTCATTCATTTTTTCGTGATTGGATCGAAAAAAGTATCAGCGGCGAGGTCCTAACTTTTGCTCATTGAGCTCATCCACAGGCCAACGTCCTCGAGGTCGCTCAGCAGAAGATCCGGATCGGCAGCGCTGAGCTCTTGGGATGAACCGCCGCCTGTTTCGACAGCCAGCACTTTGGCTCCGATCGAACGACCACATCGGACGTCGTTGGGGGTGTCTCCGATGACCCAAACTTGTTCGCTTGAGAAGGTCTCCTGTAAGGATTGATTGGCGGCCTGAGCAGCCTGAGCGGCGACATCATTGCGGTCAGCGAATTGGTCTCCGTAGCCGCCGAAGGAAAAGTATTGGTCAACGCCAACGTGTTTGAGTTTGATTTGGGCGGCCCTTTGTAAATTGCCAGTCAGGATTCCCAAAGCAACGTTGTCCGCAGCGTGCAATGTCTCCAGTAGCGACTTCACTCCCGGAAGTAGCCGGCCTTGGTTCTTTACCAGAGAGGCGGGCAGGTTCTGATAGTATCGGCGGCAGAACTCTTGATGATGCTTTTCGTACGAAACGCCCAACGAATCAAACAGCTCGCCCAAAATCCCTCGGTCGCAGCGTCCATGAACTTTCAAGGGGGCAATTTCTTCGACGCCGAATAGCTCTTTGGCGGTTTCCGCCATGGCACTGGTTCCTGCGTGGGCAGAAGTCATAATTGTCCCGTCGATGTCGAATAGTAATGTCCAAACTTTCATGGGGCCCTTTTAATAAAGCGTTTTAAAATTTGTTTTCGTCGAACTAACGACCGTTTTGCTTCTACGTTCGTCCAAAAACAGTTTAGAAATGGTTATCATTGAGATACATTTCGCAATCAATTTTCTGAATTTCATCTTAATCCATGCTTCCTCCAACACCACTACAGGCGACTCGCCGGGAAATGAGAACCGTGCTGGTAACGGCGTTGGTAACCGTCTCCTTGGTTTGTTGTTGGGGGCCCCATTTGGCGATGGGGCAAACCGTTGGCAAGCAGTCCGTTGAAGGTTGGGTTACCCAGTTGGGCGCCAATGATTATTTGACTCGATTGAAGTCAGAAGAAGCGATCCTAGGACTCGGCAGCCCCGCTATTGAGCAGATTAAATTGGCTGTTGATTCTCCCGATATCGAAATCAGCATTCGTGCTCGGCGATTGTTGGTGCGATTGTTGGAGCAAGATTTCGTCCAGAGGAAAGCGGCTTTCTTGGACGCGCCGCTGGATTCGCCGGAGAGTTTTGGGTTCCCGCAGTGGGATGCGTTTGTGGAAATTGTCGGACGGTCGCCGCAGACGAAGCAACTGTTTATCGACATCGTTCAAAATAAACGGGACCAGAAATCTGCCCATCGTTCGGTCGACGACGCAAGCTTCTTGGGGTACCTCTCGTCCGAACAGCAGCAGTACACGGCGCTGCCAACCTCAGCCGTCGAAGTTGCCGAGGAGTTGTTCAATCGGCTGACCGAGCTGGCCAAACAGACCGAGATCCATCGCGCGTCAACGTCAACCGCAGATCAGCCGGTTGTGATTCAACAGTTGTCGCTGTCCGCGTTTGAAGCCAACCTGCCCAAAACGCTGGTGAAAACGGTCAACGAGAGTATTTATCGCGACGAGATTCGGGCACTGGTTACGGCTTGGATTCAGGCTCGGCAAGATGAGCGCGGGCTGACACGAAATCAGATCGAAACGATTTTTCAATTTGAGTTGACTCAGTTAAAAGATGATTTAAACGAGGAACTCAATAACGAACGTTCAAAAGTTCGTTTCCGCGCTGCCGAAGCAATTGCCAAGGTCGGCGGCCGCGACGCGATCAAGATGCTGACGCCGTTTTTGACCAGCAACCAAGTCGTAGCCGCGTACCCCCAACCGGAGCTGGGGAAGTCTTTGGAAATTACGTTAGGGGATCTCGCATTTCAACTGATCCTAGCGCTGGAGGGCCGATCCTCGAAAGATTTTGGGCTTCTTCCGACCGCCGGCAGTCTGTTGTTGAGCGAATCACCAATCTATGGTTTCGTCGATCGCCAATCGGCCAATCAAGGAATCGCAAAATGGAAGTCAGATCCAAAAAGATGATGCCTCAAGATGATGCCTCACCTTCGGCATTTGGTTTCACGATCAGCCGGCGGCCATCAGTCGTTGGCGTTGCTTGGCAGCGTTCGCTGAGTGCGAATCATACCGACCGTTGGAGGGCAACTCCCCAATCGAAAACAACTGATGCGATACCCAAGGCCGCATTTTTGATTCACTGTCGCCTCAGAATGGCACCGCGATGCACTCTTTTAGCCCGGCGGTGAAACTTCTCTGCTGCATCACGGGTAATAAAAAGCTAAGCTAAACCGGCCAGCGACTCCGCAGGAAAATGCTGGCCTTCGGTTAACTCCGAAACTCATGATTCTGACACTCCCCTTTTTTCAACCGGCAGACTATGAGCCATTTAAAATCTATCCGCTTGAGGCCCAATCCCATTCGCGCTAACAGGTCATTACTGCGTTATGGTTTGGCGTGGGGGCTGTTGTGCGGATTCGCGTTACCGCTGTTGTTGCCGTCGATCGGGGTTGCTCAAACCGCGGCCGCGCCGGCGACAAAGCCTGCGACCGAGGAAGAACCGAAATCCGATGCTCCCGCGCGGTTAATAACTGAAACACGCAGCGGCCCCGAACACTTCATGCGTATTCGCAAAGATCGGAAAGGTCGTCCGGTGTCGCTGGACACTTCGATCACGCGCTACGAATTGACCAACGATGAGGGCAAGACCGTCCACGTCGATTTGATCGGCGCGGTTCACATCGGTGAAAAGGAGTACTACCAACAACTGAATAAGGAATTCGAAAAATATGATGCGATGCTGTTTGAGTTGGTCGCGCCCGAGGGCACGGTGATCCCCAAAGGTGGACGCGCCAAAGAAGACGCCCAAGGCATTACCAATCCAGTGGCCGCCATTCAAAAAGGTATGCAGTCGCTGACGGAGTTGGAATTTCAACTGAGCCACATCGACTATACCAAGGATAACTTTGTCCACGCCGACATGAGCCCGGAGGAATTTGCTCAAAGCATGGCCGACAACGGCGAAAGCATCAGCGGATATGTGCTCAAAGCTATCGGTCAATCAATGGCGATGCAGCAGGGCGGCGGGAAAGATCCCACGTTGTCGATCGCATTGGCGCTGTTCTCCAAGAACAAAGTCCTGCGGATCCGGCGGAGTTTGGCCGAACAAATTCACAACATGGAATCAGGGATGATCATCTTTGAAGGAGAAAACGGATCCACGATCATTGATCACCGCAATGCGAAGTGCATGGATGTGCTCAGACGTGAGATCGCGGCGGGAGAAACGAAAATTGGGATTTTCTACGGAGCCGGACATCTGATGGACATGGAACGGCGTTTAATTAGCGATTTCAAAGCCACACGCGGCGGCCAACATTGGCTGGCCGCTTGGAAGCTGACCAAACGCGTGCAGGAAAAATAACGCAGTGCAATTGTTGATTGGATCCGTCCACGAATCCTGCCTGTGAATTGAACGAAAACCCTCCAACCATCGGTCGAAAAACTCTAACGGAGTTTTAGACGCGTGGCCTCGTCCGCCACACCAAATTTTTAGCTCGTATTCCCCCCAAAGCTGAAAAGATTTTTTACAATAAGTGTCCACCAGTGGCGAACACCGATTGTTACTAATAACTTCTTTCTGGGATGAGGATCACGATGAGCCAATCTGTTGAACGTCTGAAGCCAATTACGTTGTATGATCACCTGCCAGGAATTCTGGCGGGTTACCCAGCGCTGTTGTTCGCCATCATGTCGATTTTGTCGTACTTCTGCACCTCCACCGATGGCCAGGGGGATTGGCTGGATAAACACATGATGTTTTGGATTGGCATGTCCATCATGATCGTTTGGTACGTCGCGTTTCGTTTTAATCTGCCAAAATCCAAGTTCTGGATGCTGTTTGGTTTGCTGGGCACGTTCATCGGAATCCCGGTGGTGTTGGAACTGTCGGGGATCATTCACCCTTTTACTTGGACAGCGCAGATGCTGGGCCGATTGGCTCCGGAGGTCAACACGGGGGCTTGGTTGATGATGTCGATCGTGTTCGGCATCATTTGGCTGTGTAACTTTATTTGGAGTCGCACGCACCTCAAAGTCCAGATCGATGAATCGGGATTGACGGTGAATCGCATGGGCGGCAAAGGCGAACGTTTCGAGTTGATCGGGCTCAAAACAGAAAACGAGCCGCTGGATTATTTAGAGCTGTTCCTCTGCGGCGTCGGATCGTTGACGCTGAAGACGCGTATGAATAAGCCCATTTTCAAAATGCACCGAGTCATCGGTTTGTATCGAACGCCATGGTTCCCGTTCTTTAAAAGCAAGCTTTCGCGCATCGAGGAAATGCTAAGCTACCAGGGGAAGGTCGTTTCGGTCGATAAGCAAGATCGTCTGGACATGGCCGAGGCCTCAGACGCTGCTGATGCGGACGATGTTTACGCCGATGATGCCGAAGGTGGACTTGAAGAAGATGAGTCAACGATCCAATAAGGCGTAGTCCGCAGGGCCGGTTCCTACCGGCCATCGCCTGCTTATTCCCAACGCCCAGCGGTCAACGCCCATTTCGGCCGGTGGGAACCGGCCCTACTTTAGCAACCGCGCGATCGCATCGCAGAGCACTTTTAGATCGACGGTGGGAATTGTAAAACTGGGAGCAAGATAGACAACGTTGTGAATGGGGCGAATGAAGACGCCCATCTCCGCAAATGTTTTGATCGTGCGCCCCACATCAAATGCTCGGTCGACCTCAACCGCGGCCACAGCGCCGTGGATTCTAACTTGTTTGACCGATGGGTGATCGCTGAGCGGGGCGAGGTACTTGTTGAGTGTCTCGTTGATGCTGGCGACCTGTTCCAGCCGTGGTTCGGTTTCGAAAAGGTCCAGCGAAGCGTTGGCTGCCGCACAGGCAATGGCGTTGCCGGTGAATGTTGGACCGTGCATTAAAGCGTCTGTTGAACGATCGGAGTGGAACGCGGAATAAACTTTTTCATTGGCAACGGTTGCCGCCAACGGAACCGATCCTCCGGTGAGAGCCTTTCCCAGACAGAGGATGTCCGGTTGGAAGTTCGTTTGCTCAAACGCAAACATGCTGCCGGTTCTACCAAACCCCGTCGCCACCTCATCCGCGATCATCAGCAAGCCGTGCTGTTGGCAAATTTTGCGGATGCCGTTTAAAGCTTCCGCGGTGTGCATGCGAATGCCGGCTGCCATTTGAATCATCGGTTCGATGATCACGCCGGCGATTGAATCGGAGCGCTCTTGAACAAAGGCGGCAAACGCCGATCGTTGTTCGTCGGTTTCGGGAATCGCGTGGGGATACTGCTGGATCAGATAGCCTTTGAAATGCGCGTGCATGCTGTCTTGGGGATCGCAAACCGCCATCGCGCCGCTGGTGTCGCCGTGATAAGCGCCCTCGAAACAGATGAACTTTTTCCGGTTTGCGTTGCCACGGTTCATCCAATATTGCACCGCAATTTTGAGCGCGACTTCCACCGCGACCGAACCACTTTCGCTGAAGAACACCTTCGATTGAGGGCCCAACGTTAAATCAGCAACACGTTCAGACAATCGCAGCGCCTGGTCGTGAACGATGCCACCCAACATAACATGAGGCATCTGCAGCGCCTGTTGCGTGATCGCTTGGGTGATGTGGGGATGGTTGTATCCGTGGCAAGCGGTCCACCACGACGCGATCCCGTCGATCAGAACTCGCCCATCGGCCAACGTCAATCGGACGTCGTCCGTCGATACGACGTGCAGTGGCGGCGCAGCGGTCTTCATCTGCGTGTACGGCATCCAAAGATTTTTTGAGTGAAGCTGTTTCAAAATTTTATTTTTCCAATCCTAGCGGAAGGGCGCAAGCCCTCCGGTTTCACACCACCGTACCGCTCACGCCGTACCGCCAAGCGGTAGCGGAAAAGGCAACGAGTCCCAGCATCGCCAGTCAGACCACACCTCATAATTTTAACGACAAGCCGGCAGGCGACCGCGTTTGACCTCGACTAAACACCGACGCCTGAGGGCTAATCGTTCAACGGATTGCACGGCTTTGAGCCAAACGTTCATTGAAGGGGATTGTGGTTAAAAGGCTAACCAACCCGCCACCACATCCCATTGCGACCCAGCAAAGGTTATCATAATAATTCACATTATTTTTTTACGCAGTACGTCTATGGCGACAAAACCGAAGACAAAACTTAAATCTTGTCATTGCTGTGGTTTGATTCAACAGGCTCCTGATGTCCAACCCGATCAGGCGCTGCGGTGTGTGCGCTGTAGCAGCCGATTGTCCCAAACCGGTGACCGCATGAGGTCCGCCAGCCGAACCGCGGCGGCAGCGGTCGGAGCTTTTTTTCTGTTTTGGCCGGCAATATTGCTGCCGATTCTACGAATTGAGCAACTGGGCATCACGCACCAGTCCAGCATCCTGGGCGGGACGATGGAGTTGTTTCGTCACGGCAGTTATTTCGTGGGCGGCGTCGTGCTGTTGTTTTCGATCATCTTTCCGCTGACCAAAATTGCGCTGTTGATCGAACTTAGTTTGCTGGAAATTTTTCAACGCAAACACAAAGCGTTCACGTTGCGGATGATGGAACATTTTGGCAAGTGGAGCATGATGGACGTGATGCTGTTGGCCTTTATGGTGATGCTGGTGAAGTTGGGCGACATGGTGCAGTTCAGCTTCGGCCCAGCGATCTTTGCGTTTACCCTTTGCGTCGCGATGAGCATGCTCGCGTCGCTTTCGTTTGACCCCCATGCGATTTGGGAAGACTGAGAGCCCGCAGTGACTGATTCCAACGAGACAACTTCACCTTGCGATGTATCAAGCCACCCCACGGCCGTGGTTGTTTATCGTTACAAAACAAATTTTGCCAGTTGGCGCGGGTGGTGGCGATCGCTGGCGTGCCGGATGCTGGCGGTTGGTTTGGTGGTTTATTCAATGCCCACCGGCGGCACGAACGTGCAGATCCATTTCCCCCAAGGCCACGGGCTCAAAGAGGAAGACGCGGTCCGTTATCGGGGCATCGACGTCGGGGTGGTGGAATCGGTATTGTTGACCGACGATCTGGATGCCGTTGACGTTCATGTGCAACTTTTCCCCACTGCTAAAAGACTGGCTGTGGCAGGAACCAAATTCTGGATCGTGCGTCCCCAATTGAGCATCTCAGGCGTGTCGGGACTGGAGACCGCGGTCGGGCATAAATACATCGAAGTCCAACCCGGCGACCCGAATCAATCGCCGGCCAAGCATTTTGATGGGCTGGCCAACGCGCCGGCAGATAACGGCGATGCGGGTGGAATTGAAATATTGCTGCAAGCCGATGCGCGGCACAGCGTCAACGTAGGATCGGCGATTCATTTTCGCGGCGTTGATGTAGGACGTATTCTTTCGGTTCAACTTTCGCCCGACGCGCGACTGGTGGAGGTGCGTGGCAAGGTCGAAGCGCCCTACCGTTGGCTGGTGACGACCGAGGCAAAATTCTGGGCGACCGGCGGCGTTGATTTCGATTTCAGTTTAACCCGGGGATTGAAATTGGACACCGAATCGCTGGATACGCTGGCCCGAGGTGGCGTTTCGATGTTGGTGGTAGGCAACGGTCAACCGGTTCCACCGGGCCACGCCTTTGCCTTAGCGGCTGCTCCGGATCCCTCCTGGGAACAGGCGGCGAATAACTTTCGCGCGACGTCCGTTGACCTGCGAGGAGCGATGAACCTGACGGCGTCGTGGACGGCATCGGGATTATTAGGCATCGGAAAACGTAATCGGACCGAGCGTTTCTCCGGCGTGGGGGTGAAGCTGAGCGATTGTGCGGTGGTCGTTTATCCGGCGGATGTTCTGGCGTTGGAGGCATCTGCGCTGGACGATTCGTTTGCAGTTAAATCTGAAATGGGCGAACCGTTATTGAATGCTTCAGCGGCAGAAGGTGCGTCGGTGGCGATATCCGAAATCCCAGATGCCGCTGGGCTGATTTCAGTAGCCGAGATGGCCCCAAACGGGCAACCGAGTAATTGTATCGCAGTGCGGAAGGCGTTGGATAGCAACCTCTACCACCACCTCCCGATTTCGGCGGCCAATTTGAAATGGAATCAGGAATCCCCTTCCCATTTTTCGGTCACAGAATTCACTGGCGATCGCGCGGTCTGGCACGGCACGCCCGTCCTCCGCACCTCGGACAGCCGCCTGATCGGAATTCTTTTGATTGAGGATAAAGGGGTTAAGGTTTTCCCCATCCAAGACGCCCTCGACAAATAGCAGGCAAAGATCCGAGCAAGACTCATCGGCAGAACGCAAGCCGCTGGTTTGTTGGCCTAACCTTTCCCCCAATGTTTTTCCTCTTCAGGTCGGCACCCGCGGCTAACGCCTTGCGGCTCAGTTTTCGGGATCAGTTGCCTTCATTGAACGGCATGGCGGTTAAACTCAAACGCAAAGTCGGTTCGATCTTTAGGACGGCGGTGTTTGAGGGCGTCAAAGAGAAATAGGCCGAGCAGTTTAAAGCGCGGAATCTTGTCTTTTTAAACGCGCATTAGGCAGGGTGTTTTCCGCCTTGACGTGGTAGTCGTGAAAAACCTGAGGGGTGGTGTGCAAGTTTTCTTTGTGTAAGGCCCGATTTGCGGGGGGATGTCTTAGAGTTCATTGGAGATATAATTGTGCGATAGCTTGATTTCTTAAAGCCTAAAAAAAGGCCCTGATTGTTGCAGGACGACTGAACAAATATCTTTTTGGGTCAAAAATAGAAACTTATACACGAAAGTAAAATGATGAAGAACTACCTAAAGACCGCCGCTCAAAACGTAATCGTTGCCGGACTGGCTGTTGCCGCTTGCTCGACCGTAAATGCCCAGATATTTTACGGGTCGCCTGGTGTCATCCAAGGTGAGATCATTCAACAAGGAAGCATGCTCCCACAAGGCGCAATCGTTCAGCAGGAAGAGATTCTTCAGTCGCCTTCGGAAGAGGATTTGAAGAAGCTGAGAATTGGTGTCAGCCTTTATGATTCCGGCAGCAGTCCAGCGATTCGTTCGGTCTTCACCAACAGCCCTGCCCAAGAAGTCGGTCTGCAGTCAGGCGACCTCATCACAAAAATCAACGGAGAAGAGACAACGACCGTCGCTGAGTTCAACAGCAAATTGGCCAGCATGGCAAAGGGCGATTCTGTTAAGTTGACGCACAGTCGCGACGGCGAAGAGAAAGAAGTTTCCGTTGCGTTGACGACGCTGGGCGATATCGTGAAGGCGAGCATCGTTCCTGAGGCCGGTGCTTTCGATTCGGCTATCGCTCAATCCGAAGGCCGCATTTCATCTACCAAGCAGCAAATTAAAAATGCTGAACTGGACTTGGAAGATTTGAAGAAAAGTCTGGTAACCCAAGAGAAGGAACTGACCGAGCTGAAGGCGAAGGCAGAGGCGGCCGAAAAAGAGGTCGCCGCAAAGAAGGCCGCCGAGGAAGCTAAAAAGGCAGAAGAGGCTAAGAAAGCTGAAGCGGCAGCAAAGAAAAAAGAAGCCGGTTCGCAAACAAAGTAGGAAGTAGTAAGTAGTCGAACGAAACAACTCGACAACGTATTGCTCTGTTGGGGCATGATTGATTTCCATAAACGCTTGGCTGAACCGTAATTGGTTTGGCCAAGCGTTTTTTAATTGTCGCCTTTCGCTGCTATGAGGTTTTTGTGTCAAGGACAAGTTTGATTACTTTTGAGA
>CAYOZV010000026.1:36298-36532 GCA_964408465.1 uncultured Pirellulaceae bacterium | reverse complement strand
AAGTCACTCTCGGCCCTAAAGGTCGCAACGTCATCCTGCAAAAGAGCTTCGGTTCTCCGACGGTTACTAAGGACGGCGTCAGCGTCGCCAAGGAAATCGAACTGGAAGATGTCTACGAAAACATGGGTGCCCAGATGGTCCGCGAAGTGGCCAGTAAAACCAGCGATGTTGCTGGCGACGGCACGACCACCGCGACCGTCATGGCCGAAGCGATCTTCAACGAAGGCCTCAAGG
>CAYOZV010000026.1:28931-36288 GCA_964408465.1 uncultured Pirellulaceae bacterium | reverse complement strand
TCTGTGCAAAATTGACCAGCATGTCCATCAAGATCAAGAACAAATCAGAGATGGCGAATGTGGCTTCGATTGCCGCCAACAACGATCGCGAAATCGGTGAACTCCTCTCCGAGGCAATGGAGAAGGTCGGCAAAGACGGCGTCATCACCGTCGACGAAGGCAAAAGCCTTGGAACCGAAGTCGAATTGGTCGAAGGTATGCAGTTCGATCGCGGTTACCTGTCACCGTATTTTGTCAACGAACCGGCCAGCATGGAAGTTGTCTTCGAAGACGCTTACATCTTGGTTTTCGAAAAGAAGATTTCCAACATTAAAGACTTGGTTCCACTGCTGGAAAAAGTTGTTCAGCAGGGCAAACCATTGGTCATCATCGCCGAAGACGTCGACGGCGAAGCATTGGCGACCTTGGTGATTAACCGCCTCCGTGGTTCTTTCAACTGCTGTGCTGTGAAGGCTCCAGGCTACGGCGATCGCCGTAAGGCCATGATGGAAGACATCTCGATCCTCTGCGGCGGAACGGCTGTTTTCGAAGCCCTTGGAATGAAGTTGGAGAACCTTAGCTTGACCGATCTTGGCCGTGCCAAGAAAGTCATCATCACCAAGGACGCCACAACCGTAATCCAAGGCGGTGGTAAGACGGCTGATGTGAAGGCGCGCGTCGATCAGATTCGCCGCGAAGTTGAAAATTGCAGCTCAGATTACGACCGCGAGAAGTTGGAAGAGCGTCTGGCCAAGCTTTCTGGTGGCGTTGCCAAACTGAATGTTGGTGCGGCGACCGAGAGCGAAATGAAAGAAAAGAAGGCCCGTGTCGAAGACGCATTGCACGCGACTCGCGCGGCCGTCGAAGACGGCATCCTCCCCGGTGGCGGCGTCGCGTTGTTGCGAGCGTCTTCGTCGGTGAAGCCAGGCGAACTATCCGACGACGAAGCGACCGGATACAACATTGTGGTCCGTGCGTGCCGAGCCCCGCTGAACATGATCGCCAGTAACGCCGGTCAAGACGGTGGAATCGTTTGCGAAAAAGTCATCGCTGGTAAAACGAATTTTGGTTACAACGCGTTGACCGACGATTACGTCGACATGGTCTCCGCCGGTGTGATTGATCCCGCCAAGGTGACTAAAACCGCGCTGACCAACGCAGCAAGCGTCGCGACGTTGTTGCTGACCAGCGACGCGCTGATTGCCGACAAGCCCAAAGATGGCAAGTCATCGGGTCACGGTGGCGGACACGACATGTATTAAACTTAACGCCGTTTAAGTTAACGATCTCAAAGCCGTTGCTCGAAAGAGCAACGGCTTTTTTTCTTGGCCTGCAGACATCGCGAGCAGGGCAGGGTGAGCATCGAACTCCACAGGCAGCGCCGCCAAGCGTTCGGAGGTCGACACCTTCCCAACCTGCGCCGCAAAATTGCTAAAGTGGCTCAGCGTGCGACAATTGGCCCGCCAATAGAGCCCTTATTTTGGCATTTCTTCCATACGAATTTCCGGAGGAGGTGATAAAATTGTACTCTAACGTTGAAACACAATACCGTTCAATGAAGGCCATTTTCGTTTAACGACAATCCGGCAGGCGACCGCGTTTGGCTCCGCGTAAACACCGACGCCTGCCGGCTAATCGTTAAACTGACGACATGACTGTGAGCCAAACAAATCAGTCCATTGAACGGTATTGAGTTAATACCCCGATCAAAGTCCGGTCTCGCATTAAACCGCAGCCAGTCTACCGCGGTCGAAATCACAAAGTTTTTGCCATCAAACGATTCCCATCCGTTGGCGAGACCATAAGGGATGTTTTTTAGAGTACGGAAGCAAAATGAATCAGCCATCCACGCTACCATCTGAAACCGAATCACAATCAACTGATTCTGGTTCAAATAACGAACCAACCAAAGGTAGCCGAAAAAAGTACTCCGGTGTTGGAGGTCGCGACGCAACCCAAATCCCGTTGCCGTCGAAGGTGAATCGTAAACGTATTTACTACAGCTATGTTGCGTCCATCGGTGCGTTCCACATTGTTGCGCTGCTGATATTTGTGCCTTGGTTCTTCAGTTGGACCGGAGTGGCATCGCTGGTAATCGGAACCTACCTCTTCGGGGCTATTGGCATTCCGATTTGCTACCACCGATTGCTGACCCACCGCAGTTTCAAAACACCCAAGTGGTTTGAGCGTGTGCTGGTCACGATCGCACTCTGCAACGGCCAAGAAACACCGGCGCGTTGGGTAGCGTGGCATCGTCTTCACCACCACGAATCGGATCACCAAGAAGACCCACACAGTCCACTGGTCAGCTTCTTTTGGTCACACTTCGAGTGGTTGGTGTTTGAGAATAAGGGCACTGATAAATTTGATCTCTACAAAAAGTACGCCAAAGACATTCTTCAGGACCCCTACTACATGTGGCTGGAGAAGAACACCTACATGGGCGTCGTGATCTTCTTGGCCCATGGTTTGCTGATTTACCTGATGGCTTTCTTGGGTGCCAGCCTTTACTACGGTTTGGGTATGGAAGCATTTCAACTGGCCAGCAGCGTTTTTGTCTGGGGCGTGGTCGCGCGGGTCGTGTGGGTGTGGCATATCACTTGGTCGGTGAATTCACTATCGCACATGTTCGGGTATAGAAATTACGACACCGATGATCACAGTCGCAACAATTGGTTTGTGGCATTAATCGCCTCGGGAGAAGGCTGGCACAACAATCATCACGCGGACCAATCCGCGGCCACGGTGCAACACAAGTGGTGGGAGATTGATGTGAACTACTATATCATTAAATGTTTTCAATTGGTGGGGCTCGCGTCCAACATCGTACCGCCGATGCACAAACGAAAAGCCGCGCGTGAAAAAGGAATGGCCGCACGAAGTTAGGCGCTGAGACAGGGCGATTGCGTTGGTATTGTGTTGCGACAGGTCCAGCGGAGTAATTTAGGTCTCGTCTTTAACGCTGTTGCGCTGGCCGCCGGAGCACGCTCTTGTAATAACGCGGATGGCATTGGCCGCTTGTAGATGCCACGAGTGTTACAGTGGCTGTGTTATCAAGCAGTCGATTTTTTTGAGAGATTTCTACGTTTGCCTCCTCCGCGGGATCTTTAACAAGATCCACTACGCGGCGCTGCCTTTGGTTCGGGCTGGGTTGAATTGCCTTTCTCCCAACGGTCTCAATTGTAGACGTTGGCTAACCGCGGCGGCATTTTGATACGCAGTTTTTCTTTGCATGCCCGCAACTCTGTCTGTATCCTAGGGATCGGGATAATGTCAACCGTTTTGCTTTGAACCAATCTGGGGTTTCGTGATGACGCGTCTACTTGGGGTCGTTTGCTTTCTTCTTACTTTGGTGAATTTTCCTCACCACTGTTGGGCTGGAAATGAAGCAAGTCTGTCTGATTATTCTCTGCCGGATGATCAATTGGAATTCACTCTGATCGACAGCAGCCCCGACGATTCCTATCTGGCAGTCAAATCAGACAGTGAAAATCAACTGTTTGTTGGCGGGCGACGAAAACTGTTTGTGCTACGCCCCAACGATGACGGCACCTACCAAGAACGACGCCTCGTGTACGAATTCCCAGAACACACTTGGGTCTACGACATTGAATTTCTGGGCAACGACGTTTTTGTGTCGACCGTAAGTGCCATCTATCGTTTACCTAATGCGCGAGTTCAGCAGGATGACGTGAAACCCGTTCGATTACTTTATGGAATTCCGCGCGGCCATACCCATCAATGTTTTCACGCTCTGGCATGGGGCCCAAATGGAAAACTGTTCTTCACCTTCGGCGATCCTTCATGGTACTACGGCGATTTCACGCGCCCCGACCACTGGGCCCACTGGACGTTCGTTTATGGCCCAGATGAAAAAGAACAAAAGTACAACGGCGTCGGTGCCGCGATGAGCATTAATCCCGATGGAACGGAACTGGAGGGCTACACACGCGGATTGAGGAACAGTTGTGGGCTTTGCTTTGATTCTCAGTGGAACCTGTTCACCAACGACAACGATCACGAACAATTTCCAGCGATCTACTCGCCAGGACGATTGCTGCACATCACTCAGCACGCCTACTTCGCTTGGCCTAACGGTTGGCTGCGATCCAAAACGCCAAAGAGAATGGATTTGCTGGAAACGCTCAATGAGGATCTTGGCCGCTACGTGCCCGTTTTGCAAACGTACTACAACGAAGGCGCACTTCCCGAAAAATACAAGAACACCCTGATGGTGACTCGGTGGGGTAAACGCACCGTGTCCTATCATCCTCTGGAAAAGTTTGGGGCGACATTTCACGGACCCGAGAAAGATCTACTGGTCTGTGAAAACCTGGCTCGTCCGGTCGGCGTTTGCGTCGGCAATAACGGCAGCGTCTTCGTAGCGGTATCCCACATGGCCCAGAACGAAGGTTCGCCAACCTACCGCAGCGACCTGCTGATGATCTCACCCGTTCATAAAACCGGCGATAGGCAAACGCCTATTGATTTAACCAAGCTATCGGTTGCGGAACTTCAGCAACACGCGACATCTGATTCTCATCTGCGCCGCACGCAGGCTTTTGTGGAATTGATTCACCGCGCCGACACCTCCCAATTGAGCGTTCCAGGCTCTGCTAAGGAAGCATTCAACATTTTTCCAGTGCTGTTAAAGACTCCAACCCCTCAAAACGTCGCTCAGGTACGCGCCGGTCTTTCGGGCACCCCCGAAATGCAATTGGCCGCCTTAAGAGCCATCCAACACGCTTCGGTCGCTGATTTCAAGATCGACGAACTTCTGCCGTTGGTGGGATCTAATGACGCGGCTGTGCAGCACGCCGCGATGCTGGCAATTCTTTCTTCGCCCAACGAAATTTCACCGGCGAATATTGAAACGATCATTACGACCGTTGCTAAAACCGAAGACACGTTTGTTCGCCATGCCGCGGCAACGCTGATTGGACGAGACGCGTCCCAAGACCAAATGAAATCGCTAATTGGACACCAAGACCAAGGTGTGCGTTTGCTTGCCACCATTGGATTGGGCTACGCGACGTGCTTGATACCTGAGGCAGCAGAATTGCCGGAGGCCCTGGAAGTGCAGCCGCATCGTTACGGGGATCCATTGAACATCGAATTGGTCAGCGGCAAAGTCGACCTTCGCAAGTTCGGAAAAAACGGCAACTACACCATCGGCGATCTCTGGCCTTTGATTAAAGATCAACCAAAATCTATTTTTGGATTCGATACGCTGATGTCAAAATTAGACGATGCTGATCCATCGGTCAAAGACACCGCCGCTCATTTCCTGAGCCTGTTACATGACTCTCGCAGTGAAGCGCGACTGAAAGACGTACGTGCCGCAGCAGCAAAGAAGCAACTTGAGGTCGCCGACAACCGAGAAATTGGAGAAGTCTGGATGCTGGGTCCGCTGGAGGATGGTCCTGACGGATTTGGGATTCGTCGAGACTTCGAAACATCCCCGGTCGACCTGACCCAAACCATCACCGCCGGCGGAAAAGAGTACAAGTGGGAAAAACAGAAACGAAACCACGAAGGCTATGGTGGGCTGATCGATTTCGCCAAAATCTACGGAGCAAAGGACAACTCCAGCGTTTACACATTCTTTCGGCTTCAAACCTCTGCCGACAACCCCGCTCAACTAATGCTGGGCCCCGATGACAGCGTGAAGGTTTTTCATAATGGTACGGAAGTGTTCTCCAAGGACGCCGAGCGTGGCCCGCAGCAATACGAAGATTTAGTCAACGTGCGGCTCAAAGCGGGCTCGAATGATTTCCTGTGTCGTTTCCACAACAAAACCGGCGGTTCCGGCAGCTACTTCAACTACCGCGCTATTGGGCAAACGTACTTTTCACTACCGGACAAACCCGAAGGTATGTCTTTGGCTCAACGCCTGGCAGCATCCGCAAAAGGGGACGGGAAAGTGCCGGCGGAATTGTTGAACGTGGATTGGAAAGAGAAAATTGCCAACGCGGATCCCGAACGAGGAAAACGTTTGTTTGCAGGCGAGGCACTTGGCTGTGCGAAGTGCCATTCGGCGTCCGCTGAGGATGCCGTCACCGGTGGACCGAGTCTCGCCGAATCGGGGAAACGATTTACGCTGAACTATTTAGTCGAATCGGTGCTGTTACCCAACGCTCAAATTTCGCCTGCCTTCAAATCAAACTTAATTCTGGATCAGGACGGCAATGTGACCCAGGGCTTGATCATCGAAGAAACCAAAGACTCCATCACCGTTATGAAAAGCGACACAACGCGCGTCAAGATTGCCAAAGAGGAAATCGAGGAGAAAAAGGAAACGGCGCTTTCGGCAATGCCGGCCGGTTTGGTCCAGGACATATCTGAACTGGCGGATGTGGTTGCCTATCTGTTGCAAAGCAAATAACGCAGCCCGATCACGCGCGAGTTCCGGCGTCGCCCAACCGGAGGGCTTGCGCCGCACTGCTACGTGCGACGGGCTACTTCGTCACCGATCCATAAATGTCCGGACGGCGATCCTTGAACCGATGGACCTCGTGTTTGCCGGGGACGGCAACCAGATGCTTTTTCCGAGCCCAATCGGTGTCAATCTCGGCGATGAGGACCGCTTCATTGGCGTGATTGGCAAATTGCACATCCCCGCCAAACGGATCACAGATTTTGCTCTTTCCAATAAAGTCAAATCCCTTCTCCGTTCCGATTCGATTGACAGACATGAAATAGATGTTGTTCTCCAAGGCCCGCGTGTTGGGTATCAGATCCGATACGCGCCCCGACCCCGGTGGCCAATTCGTTGGAAGGACAACGATATCCGCTCCCGCCAACGCCAGCACGCGTGCCGATTCAGGAAATGAGCAGTCGTAACAGATGTTCAGCCCGACACGCAAATCGCCGATTTGAAAAATTTGATCGGCGCGGGTTCCGGGCGTCGTGAAACGGTCTACCCCAAGAAATGGCAAGTGCGTTTTGCGATAGACGCCGACGACCCCCTCTCCGTTGACCAGTACGGCCGAGTTGAAGACTTCCGCGTCATCGCCGGATTCCAACATGCCAAAAACGACGTGCGTGTTGTTCTCTTTGGCAATGTTGACGACACGTTTAACATGTGATCCGTCGATGGGTTGAGCGACTGACTGCGCTTCGGCCAGTGATTCGAAACAGTAGCCGGTCAGCGTGCATTCAGGGAACACAACTAATTGAGCCCCTTCGCTGGCCGCGGCGGCACACTGTTTTTCCATGACGGTTAAATTCGCTTCGGCATCCGCCAAAGCAATGTCCATTTGAACGCCGGCAACTTTGAATTTTGACAAATCAGCTCCTTTTAACGATTCTACCATAGTAGCCTTTCGCTCCGCGAAAGTGCACTCGCGCTCTGTTGCGCTGGCGAGCACTTTCGCGG
>CAYOZV010000026.1:24031-28921 GCA_964408465.1 uncultured Pirellulaceae bacterium | reverse complement strand
TCGTTGCCTTTCGCTCGGCTAATGAGCACTTTCGCGGAGCGAAAGGCTACTTTGGTTTAGTATCAATGGCCTTTTTGAGTGCGCGATACTGTTGGTCATTTGGCGACAACTCTAACAAACGATCTGCCAATTTCCCAGCGGCTTCAAATTTCTTTACTTGATAGTAAAACGTCGCCAGCCCCAAAAGATAGGTTTCGTTATCCGGCGACTTTTCTTGGGCCAGCTTCAATTGTTGCTCGGCCGTTTCCAGATCGCCTTGAAGATAGCTGGACATGCCAAAGCGATAATTCAAACCATCCGTATTGGCCAGACCTTTGGCCCGCTCAACGTCTCTGCCAAGGTTTTGATGCTCTGCCGAACGCAACTCCTTTGCCTGGCGCACTAAACGCTCAGCCCGTTGAGCCGCATTGGTCGTTTGCTGATCACTCAACAATTGCCGAGCCTGTCGCTCCAGCAAAACCGCTAGATTGGATCGCGTCCCGGTCATATTTGGCTGAACCGACATCGCATTTCGATAAGCTTGGATCGCTTTATCGGTTTCGCCTTGGCGTTCAAACAATCCGCCCATCATCATATGCGCCGACGCTCGATCTCGATTAGTGTTCAGCCCTTGCTGATACTTTTTTAGCGCCTTTGCATACCGCTGACGGTCTTCGCTGGAAAGTTGAGCCTGAACCAATCCCGACGGCAACATTGAAATCACCCAAGCCGATTCCGCAGAAACGCGCGACGATTTATCACTCAACGTCTCCGCCACACCGGCCAACACCTGCTTGAATTCTCTGCCGGGACGACTGCTTGCTGAATTCAGCAGTCGTTCCTGAGCTAGATTCAGCGCCGCAATCTTCACCAAGACGTCGGAACTTTGCAGTGCATCCAAAACCGTGTCAACCTCCACATCCAATCCCAACATGGCTTCGACCGCGGTCGCACGAACAATGACTGGGATGCGTTTGTCATCAGCCAGCGATTTCAGATCTTCCGCCGAATCTTCGTGCTGCCCTTTAGCCAATTGCCGGTAGTACTTCGATTTGGGCGAGGATTGATCGTCGGGATACCATTGTTCACAGGCCGCCGCCATGCTGGCGTTGATCCTGTCCAAGTTTTGCTGAATGCCTTCGTCGCCATTTTCAGCCGCGATGATGTGATCAAGATACTGTTTTAGCTCCGCCGTTTGAGATTCAGCAGGCAGCTGGCTTTCGAATTCCAGATGGCACGCGGTGCAAGCGTTCGCTGTTCCCGTTTCAACGCTCAGGCGAGGATCGGGAACGCGGAAGCTATGATCGCGTCTTCCATCAAGTTCCATGTAGTGGGTCATCGCCATATGACAACTCACACATGCCGCGCCCGCGGTGCCCATTTTGTGATGATGATGGTTCTCCGAATCATATTTGCCTCCAGCGTGTTGGTGGCAGGACGTGCAAACCTGATTGCCCGTGTGGATCAGTTTTGTCGAATGTGGATCGTGACAATCGGTGCAACGAATACCATTGTGATACATCTTGCTTTGCAAAAAGGAACCGTAGACGTAGTCCTCATCACGAATCTGCCCATCGGCAAAATAAATCGGTGGGCTCAGCAACTGCAGCGCGTAGTAGTCGTCGAAATTGCAACCTGTTTTGCCGGGGATGAATCCTTCTTTGAGAGTGCCGCGGCGAGAGTGGCAGGGCGCACAGGCTTCTACCTGCGGCACGTTGGAAACGGACTTCAACTGAGATAATCCATAGCCGTGATTCCGATCCCAAAACAAACTGTTCTCATTGGCTAATTCCACGTGCAGACTCGCCGGCCCATGACAGGCCTCGCAACTGACGTCGATCTCCGAAAAGGTCGTGTGGTATTCATTGGTCGTAACCTGATAGTTCTTTTTTAGGTCGGTGCTGTGGCATTCGGCGCACGACGTGTTCCAGTTCTGGGTGATTCCGGTCCAGTGCAAAGGGTCGTCGGGCGTAAGTTTGTCGTTGACATCCGGTGGCGATAGATAAAACCACTTCTTATTTTTTGTATCCCAAGAAACTCGTAAAACCTGCACTCGACCGACCGCCTTGGTGTCAGCGGCGGCTCCCGTGGGTGGCTCAAGTTCCACCATATACTGCTGCAGCGGCGTGAAGCCAAACACGTACCTCACTTCAAAATCAGTCATCTGGCCGTCGGGGCCTTCGGTGTTGATCATGAAGCGATCGCCGTCACGGAACATACGCGACGTAATGCCAAAGTGCTCAAGCGTTTGGTCGTTGAAGTCGCCAAGCACCGAGGTGTCGGTGGCGAGGTCCATGGCTTTGTCGTGGTGCGAATCGACAAATCTTTCGGCTTCGTTTTGGTGGCACTGGGCACAAGAAGTGCGACCGACGTACGATCGCGGAGTATCAACGGGACGGGCCTGATACCAGTCAGCCACGAGATAGCCTGCCAGCAAGACGATCACGACAACAGGCAATAGGATAACAGAGATTCGATTCATATATTTTTTTCCGCTATCATCGTAACTCGAAGACGGAGTCTCTGCCAGACAATGCATTACCCAATCCATTGCCTCCACGGGGTAAGATAGTCGCAGGCGGAACAAACTGATGGTCGATCCTAACGGTGAACAGTGGTGGAATTGAATCGCGCAAATTTGGCTGCTTTGATCGGTGACGCCGATGCCGATGCCCGCGCGATGGTCGTGCTTGATCAATGGCCCGGCCAGTTGTCGCCGTTGAACGCAGCTTTTTTCGTAATGCATTCGAAAACCGAACGCCTTCTTCGAAACGCCACATCGACCGCCGTTCTGAGCTCACGTTTGCCCAAAATTTTAGATTCGCACCGACAGTGGTTCGACGCGATTCGAACGGTGGGCGTTAAAATTAGCCGTACCCACGACGTGCTGCTGACGGGCGAATCGATGGCGGCTCACCCGTGCTGCTTGCGTTTGGCAGAATTGTTTTCGATTGACTGTGTCACTGTTGTGCAGTTGAGCCTTCCGATGCTCAAAAAACGTCTGACCCAACAGCAATGGCAATCCCCATTGGAAAAAGGAAGCATCTTCTTTGTGACACAGAGCGATTCGAAAACGGACCGCGTGGTAGCCGAAGTTGCCGATAGAATTTTTGCGCTGTCTATTGGAAACAAGGGAAACGTACAAGACGCCTTGCAGCGTCGATTAACCGAGGCTGAGGAACCTGGACGCACTTTTATCTTGCACGATGATCGGCTGACATCGAAGTCGGTACGCGAGCCCTTGATCGCCCAGGGTGCCGTCGACTGGATACTGCTGGCTGACAACGAACCCACAAAACCACCACCCCGGCTGCAAGAAACCGCACGAATCAACGTCAGTAGACGATGCGTTCTATCGGACTTGGACCAATCTGAATATCTCATCCATTGGACGCGCGCTCGGCCGGGGGCTTGGCCCGATCAGAGCACCGATGACCATTGGGACGATTTGATTTTTGGCGCTGGCGGATACAATCACAGCGACGTATTCGCGCTCTGCAGAATCCTAGCATCGCGTCGGATTATCGCTTCGGCAAACTTGACGCGTGATTCTACGCCGGTGGTTTGTTTTTCGAATGTCCCCTTGGGTGAATTACGAGACAAAACGGTATTCCGAAAACACCTGCAGCGTTGGGACTTCCTGCCTTATGGAATTGCGATAAAACGTAGCGTTTTGCAAAAGCAGTTTGATTGCCGACCTGTCGTTTATGGTGACGATGAAACTTGGAAATCGTTGGCAGATTCAGACCGACCACTTTTCCAGCTGAAAAAGACCAGCGACCAAAAAATTGACTGGCAGCAAGAAGCGGAGTGGCGCGTCGTTGGAGACGTGGATTTGAGAAAGGTTAACTTGAATGACGCAATTGTGTTCGCAGGTGACCAAGAGGACTTAGGCAAGTTGTCGCAACTGAGCATATTTGATCTGATAGTGATCTGAAGAAAGTGCCGAAGCAGGCTTACAGCCGCTGCGCTGCAGATGTGAGGCTCACGATTTAGAATTCACGATTCGGAATTTAGAATTTAGAGAAATCAGAAATTAGAAATTGGGATTTCAAAATCAAATTTTGAAATGGCAAATCGTATAGGCAGGGCGTGGAATGAGGAATTCAAATGCGGATTGAACGACTAAGAGAAATTATGGCGTCCAACGACGCGACGGGTTTTCTGGTTACCGACATCACCAACATCCGCTATCTGACTGGATTCACGGGCAGTTCTGCGGTTCTCTTAGTGACTGACAAAGATTGCTTGATCATCAGTGACGGCCGCTATCAAGAACAGCTTAACCAGCAGTGCCCCGGCATCGAAGCCGCAATTCGTTCGATGACCCAAACGCTCATCGACTACGTCGCGGTTGAACTGACAACCCGTTGTCCAAGCGCGGTCTTCTTCGAGTACGGCGCGATCTCACTCAAACAGTTCGATCAACTGCAGCGCACCTATTCCGGTGAACTTAAACGCAGCGGACATTGGGTCGAGGATCTACGAGCGGTAAAGGATGAATCCGAGATTCAACTTATCCGTAAATCCATCGACATCAATCAAATCGTTTTCGAGAACATTGTCGGGAAACTGTCACCGCATGCCACCGAAAAAGAGATCGCTGCCGAAATCGAATACCAAGGCCGAAAGCTGGGCGCCGACGGATGTTCGTTTGAACCGATCGTGGCCGTCGGGGCAAACTCCGCGTTGGCTCACTATCGTCCCGGAGACGTGAGGATTGGCGAAGGCGACTTCACGTTGATCGATTGGGGGCTGAACTACCAGGGCTACGCAAGCGACCTCACGCGGATGATATTGACCGAAAACACACCCACCAAATTGGAGGAGATTTACGACCTCACGCTGGCGGCTCAACAGGCCGCGATCGAACAAATAAAGCCTGGCGTCGACGCGCAAGCGGTTGACGCC
>CAYOZV010000026.1:12178-24021 GCA_964408465.1 uncultured Pirellulaceae bacterium | reverse complement strand
CTATAAAAAAATAAACGTGGGCGGCCGAGGCCCTCGTGTTAGACGCCACGGCCCGTGAATTTATCGCGGCGGCAGGTTTTGGCGATCAATTCAACCACGGTTTAGGGCACGGAATCGGTCTTAACATCCACGAAGGCCCAAGATTATCACCTTCGTTCGAAGGCCGCCTGAAAACTGGGATGGTCGTAACGGTCGAACCGGGAATTTATCTTGCGGGTTTTGGCGGGGTCAGAATCGAAGACGACGTGCTGATCACCGACGACGGCTGCGAAGTGCTCAGCAATTTGCCTAAAGAACGAAAACAATGCGTTGTGCCGGTTTAAAACACCGACCGTTTTAAGATACAATATCTATGTCTGATTTACGCTAGAAACGCGGGCCATAACAACGCCCTTCAGACTGATTGAAAACACGACATTTACATCCCTTGAATCCAACTCAAACCATTGCAGCAGCCAGCAACGATTGCTTGGCGACCAACTGCGGAGAAATAAATGGCGAAAGCAAAAGAAGAGACATCTGTTTTTAACGTGAACAAAGTCCGCGAATTGATCGAGCTGATGGAAGAGCACGATCTGAACGAGGTTGATCTAAAGCAATCCGATCAACGCATCCGTTTGAAACGAGGCGGCGAAATGGTCGCTGCGGCGCCTATTGCACAGCCACCGGCTCCGGTAGCCGCGGCGTCTCCGGTTGCAGCGGCGGCAGTTGCTCCTGCTGCTCCAGCAGCGGACGAAACGACCGACATGATTCTTTCGCCAACCATCGGAACGTACTACTCGCGTCCCAAACCCGACGCAGAGGATTTTATCAAGGTCGGCGACAAGGTGACCCCCGATACGATCGTTTGCTTGGTCGAAGCGATGAAAATGTTCAATGAAATCCCCGCGGGAGTTTCTGGAACAATTGTTGAAATCTTGGTCAACAGCGAAGACGCCGTGCATGTGGACATGCCGCTGTTCCGAATCTCGAAAAATTAATCAGCTTTCACCGATTGAACTAACGACGCATGTACAAACGAATTCTGATCGCCAACCGAGGCGAAATTGCTCTCCGTATTATTCGCGCTTGCAAAGAGATGGGCATCGAAACGGTGGCTGTTTACAGTCGCGCCGATAAAGGCAGCGCGTATCTCGATTTGGCCGATCAAGCATTTTGCATCGGCGGCGAAAGAGCCAACGACAGCTACTTAAAGATCGACCGCATCATCAGTGCCGCCGAAATCGGTAACGCCGAAGCCATCCACCCCGGATTTGGCTTTCTCTCGGAGAACGCTCAGTTCAATGAAGTCTGCCGAGACTGCAACATTGACTTCATTGGCCCATCTCCAGAAGCGATGCAAATGCTGGGCGATAAAAACACGGCCCGATCTTTGGCTCGCAAGGCGAACGTTCCTGTCGTGCCCGGCAGCGCGGGATTGATCACCGACAACGATCAAGCGGTCAAGGACGCGCGCGAAATTGGATATCCAATTTTGGTCAAAGCAACCGCCGGTGGCGGCGGAAAGGGCATGCGTGTCGCCGAAAACGAATCAGACTTGGTCAACGCTCTCGAACAGGCCGCTCAAGAGGCACAGGCCGCGTTTGGCAACGGCGGCGTGTACTTGGAAAAATTCATCGACCGTCCGCGGCACGTCGAAGTGCAGGTGCTCGCCGACCAGCATGGAAACGTCGTCCACCTCTGGGAACGCGATTGCTCGACCCAACGTCGGCACCAGAAACTGATCGAAGAGAGCCCAGCACCGACAATGCCACCGGAGAAACGTAAGGAGATCTGTGACGCGGCCGTGCGAATGGTCAAAGCCGCCGATTATTCCAACGCGGGCACCGTGGAATTCATCGTCGACAAAGATCACAATTTCTACTTCATCGAAGTCAACGCTCGTATTCAGGTTGAGCATCCTGTTTCGGAAATGGTAACCGGCATTGATCTAATTCAACAACAGATCCGCGTCGCCGCGGGTGAGAAACTAGCTTTCAAACAGAAAGACATCGATTGTCAGGGCGCCGCGATGGAATGCCGAATCAATGCCGAAGACCCCGATAAGAATTTCCAACCCTGCCCGGGTGTGATCAAGCAAATCCATATCCCCGGCGGTATGGGGGTTCGTTGGGAATCTCACGTGCACGCCGGATACACAGTTCTGCCGTACTACGATTCAATGATCGGCAAACTAATTGTGCATCAACCTACGCGTGCTCAAGCGATCGCGACGATGATTCGATCGCTGAAGGAACTGCGCGTGGAAGGCATCAAAACGACCGCTGATTTTCTGGTCAAGGTTTTGGAATGCGATGACTTTCGCGATAACAAGATCGACACAAAATGGGTTGAACGCGATTTTCTTTCGTAGTGCAGCGTGGCGAATCCTTGTTAAACATCCCTCAGTCCCGTGCGATTTGACAGGCTACCAACTAGGAGCTTTAACAAGCTTTACTACGTGGGATGATAAGTTGACCACAAAAGGCAGTTTAACGTCGTCGACCGCCAAACACCGGCCGGATGTTACGCTGTTTTATCCGATCGTGTGATTTAGCCGCTACAACTTTGGTGGTGATTCAATAAACTCTAGTTGTTCCATGTTACATCCGTTTCCACCCAATCGATTGAGGCTAATTCGTGGCTAATACGCTATCTCCACCCATACGACCGGACCACACATTCAAAAAGGTCGCCATCCTTTTCTCGGGAGGCCCAGCCCCTGCGGCGAACGCTGTGATCTCGGCCGCTGCGGCTTCGTTTCTCCGCGCCGGCGTGGAAGTCATCGGAATCAAGCACGGATATTCTGCACTGGCGGAATTCGATGGCAGCACCGCGTTGGAAGAAGGCAAAGACTACATTTACCTGACTCACAAGGTCCTCGGACGCACTCGAAATTCTCAGGGCATCATGATCGGCACCGCCCGCACCAACCCAGGAAAATTCATCGGATCGCCTGCCGATCTTGACGATTCTGAAAAGATCGCGCCGATGAAAAATGTTGTCGCCGGACTCAAGTCCATCGGCGCTGACGCACTGATCTCCATCGGCGGTGATGACACGCTCAAGACAGCCAACAAATTCAAACTGGTCCAGGAAAAGCACGGCGAAGGCAAAATCCTCCCTGTGGTTCACTTGCCCAAAACGATCGACAACGATTACCACGGCATTGATTTTACGTTTGGATTCTTCACCGCGGTTGACTTCATCGCCACCGAACTGCGGACGCTGATTCACGACGCCGAGGCGACCCGGTCGTATTTCCTGACAGAGACGATGGGCCGCAGTGCGGGTTGGTTGTCTTACGGCGCCGCGATTGCCGGAGAAGCATCGTTGGTGATCAGCGTCGAAGACGTGATGGCCGGTTTCCTGATCGACGAAACCTACACTGATTCCAAGGGCGAATCGAAAACGCGCAAGTGCATGGACATGGACCGCGTGATCGGCCGCATCGTAAAAACAATGCTGGCGCGGGAATCCGAAGGCAAAGAATACGGCACAATCGTTGTTGCCGAAGGATTGGCTGAGTACCTGCCGTTTGCCCATGTCGAAGGTGTCGAACGTGACGATCACGGGCACATCAACATTTCAAAGGTCAGCCTGTTCTCGATCCTCTCGAAAGCCGTTGAGAAAGGCTATGAAGAGAAAACGGGCCGCGTCCGTTTGGTGAAGGGACTGCAGTTGGGCTATGAAGCGCGCTGTGCAAAACCTCATGCCTTCGACGCGATGCTCGGCAGTCAACTAGGCGTCGGCGCTTTCCGTGCTCTGGCGGAAAAGAAACTCAACGGCGTCATGGTCAGTGTGACCGGGCAGTTGGACCTTCACTACGAACCATTTGAGAATTTGGTGGACCCCGAAACATTGGTCACCGTCGTGCGATACATCAACACCGACAGTGACTTCCATCGTTTGGCGAGGTTCTTGGAAACGCACGTCAACGAGTAGTACCTTCGTCGGGCCGGTGAGAATCGGTGCCGTTCGCTACCAAGCAAAAAAGCCGGACCATTTGTATGGCCCGGCTTTTTTCTTGAGTTGCAGCGTGTAAAAAGTGGATGGCAATTTCGGCGGGACGGCGGGGAGCAAAACATATCTGCCGAGAAATTACCATCCAATGGAAGGATGTGCTGCGATCGGTTGGAGACTGTAAAGAAGGGGAACCTATTCAGAAGCCATCGAAAATCTTCGAAACTCCTCACAGATCTTCTTCCGAAACTCGTTGGTTAAAATTCTTCGTGATCCGTTTCCGCTTCGTCGTCGAGATCTTCTTCGGATTTTATAGCGGCCTTGGGTTCGTACATGGAATCAAGCGGCGTTTCGATTTGACGGTATCCCAATCGAGCGATCACTTCAAGGATCTCGCTGCAGGTTGGGAACATCCGTCCGCTGGCTCGTTTATATTCGTCCATGGCTTGCATGAATTGAACTTCAGGATCTGAGTATTCGCGTTCGCAAGTGGTCGGGTCAATCTGCCGACGACGCTGGCGGCGTTCAACTTTGGGTTTGACGCTGCTCTTGCGACGCCCCGTTTCGTTCATCAGTTCCAGCTCTTGAGGACTTGCAGGCTTTGTGGCGGCCTTGGCTTTTACAGCGGTCTTTGTTGTCTTGGGTTTGGCTTTCGATTTTGCCTTTGCCTTTGTAGCGTTGGTCTTTGTTGCGTCGGCTTTTGTTTTGGTGGCTGTTGCTGTTGATTTTGTCTGGGACTTGGCCATGTTTGAATCTTCCGCTTTGCTGAGGTCAGGGGAAACCGTTTTCTGTGATGTGTAAAGTCAACGTTCCGTCGCCAACGTTGAAAAAATACAGCGCCTAGAGAAGATGTCCCGACAAAATGGAAAGAACGGGTCAGTTAATGACCTCCGGTTAGATAAACGGGCCGATCGTGTCGGTTGTAGTGATATCAGAAGGTTTTCGGTGGCCCAAGCGTTTGAAGAACGCATCCTTCAGATCAAACCCGACGCCTGCGCACGAAAAAAGCCCAACGTTTTCGCGCTGGGCCGGATGTCAAATAACGATCGGCGGGCGTTTAGATCAGTCCAAAAACTTCAAAGCGGCACAGCGGCCACCGCATTCCCGAAAATTCATAATGCACGAAGGAGAGAGCCACTGCCGAACTGATTAGAGCGATATTTCCATCCGATTTCGGTTAAACAGGCCGCCAAAACTCTAACGGCTACGGGATGCTTCCATGTCTGTGGCAACCCGAACCGAAGATTCATTTTCAAAAAGAGGCGTTGTCAAATAAACGTGACGGGCCGACTCTCGTTTGGTTAGCGCGACGGAGTCACTGATCGCTTTTTCTAATTCCTTAACGAACTCTGGTGCTGTGACCAAAATCGCCGCCGGATGATTCTTGATAAACGCAGCTGCCGCAGATGGCTCTTCTTTGGAGAAGTAAACCACGTTCGATTGCTTCAGTCCAATCGACGTCGCAAAGCTATCCCGTGCGTAATAGATGACCGGCGAATCATCGAATCCACCTTCGGATTGAATCTTGGTGACAGCCAACTGGATATTACGTGACGTTGAAATCGCGGGGATCAGTTGATTCACCAGCAACGCCGACATAAACAACGTCAACACGCCCACCGCACTCCACGCAGCGTAAGGATGCGATCGCTTGTTAGCAGCGACCGCCGCTGCCCCGATCACCACCACCAAAGACGCCGCCATTACCAAAACGGACGCCGCGTGCTCGGGCAAAAACCACATGATCCCTAGACTTACGACCATCACCCAAGCCACCATATTGCAGGCCAACCACTTGGGCAATCGAGCGTAAAAGCCGTCGATCACGGATACTTTTTCGGCGATAGTTTCGCTTTCGGCTTGGTTACCCGTAAGCTTCGCAAAAACGTTGATGTCGATCACCGACGCCATTAGCAAACACAACATCGGCACCGCGGGAAGAATGTACGTTGGCAATTTGGCCGATGAACAGGTGAAGAAGATTAGAATCCACATCGCAACCAGCAACAAATACCCATGAGCCTCGGTGCGTTGAGCACCCACGGCAGGTTTACGAGTTGCGATGAATCGCACCAACGGCACGAACAACTGCGACGCGGGGAACATCATCAATAGAATGATCGGCACGTAGTACCAGAACGGTTGCTGGTGCGAGATACCTTCGGTGAATCTAACCACATGATGCTGCCAGAGAAAGTGAGTTAGAAACTCCGGAGTCCCGATCGCCGTTGCGACAAACCAAGGCAGGCTGATCGCCATCGCAGGAACGGCAAAATACAGAGTTTGCTTCCAGCTCTTGAAAATCTTTCGTTCGGTCAACCAAGAGAAAATCAACACCGGTGGTGCACAGATCGCTAAAACAACAGGCCCTTTCGCCAGCAATCCCAACCCCGCACAAACACCCGCCAGCACCCACCACGACTGACGAAACCTCCGTCCGAAACTGCCACGATAGACCGCCAAACAAGTGACCGTGGCCAGCATTGTCAGCGTTGAATCCATCGTCAGGTAGCGCCCTGAGAACGGTACGCCCAAGCTGAACAACGTCAACAACGCTGCGATCCACGCCGCGCGGAATCCGATCAACCGCTGTCCAATGGCACAGGTCAGAATCACTGTCAGAAACGATACGACGACTCCAGGGAATCGCGCTGCGTTTTCAGTAGTACCGAACGTTTTAAAGCTGACCGCGGTCATCCACGCCACCAGCGGCGGCTTATCCCAGTAGTGGTCTTGCTTCAGATGCAGCGACATCCAGTTGCCAGAATCAAGGATGTTCAATGCCAGCTGGGCATTGCGGGCTTCATCAGGTTCAAACAAAGGATACGCCAAATTCAGGTTCAGCATCAAAGCCGCGATCAAGCACAACAGCGCCCATGCACCAATTTTCAGTCCACGATTGACCGGCGTCGATCGCTTGGTCGCCATTGGCGTTGAATGGGGGAACATGATCGCGTTCCACCACGTCTGAATCGTATGGCGCGTGCCGCGCCGAATTGATTTTGACGAAAGCCCTCTCTCGGGTGAATCACTTAAGTTGAGCACGTCCTCGTTCGAAATAACGCGGAACTTTCCTGACATTTTAAGGTTTGAAATCAGCTGAGGCAAAGTCGACAATGATCGTTTGTGAGCGATGGCGGGTTGATCCGCAGCGCAAATTGCGTCGATGGTTTTATGAGTGCGTTGAAAAAGCAAGACGGCATTGTCAAATTGACTAACACGCGACTTGAGCAGAACACGGTTGAGCAGTCGATGGCCCAATAGAGCGGCGCGCTTGTATCCCTTGGAGGGTTTTACCTGTCGATAGTTACATATGAATGTATCTGTGCTGAGTCTACCGATCAGTTGCTTCAATCGCGCGGGTTCCACCGCTGGGTTTTCCTGAACAATCGCAACGGTTTCAAAATAGGCCATCCGTACGGCATCGCCAATGGTAGCGGCGACCCGCACGTAAACGTTGCCGCTGGGTACCGACTGCGGATCGGCAACATCGTCCCGGCAACTGACGTCGACACAGATTATATCAGCCCGCCAACTGGTCGCCGAAAGGTCTTGGTCGATTTGCTGAATACGAGCTGCGTTGGATTTTGCGGATCCGGGAATGATGACAGAAATTGGGGTGGCCCAATGCATAGGAATATCTCAAACGTGACGGAGGAAACACGAGCGGACGTTAGCTATTTAGGCATGCTGGGTCAACGCGAATGCTGATCTGGACCAACGCAGCAATGGGGCAACACGGGGACTCGCCGTCGCAGAATCACCGATCGGCCTCAAAAGGTATGAACGAATGAGCAGAAACGTGCGACGCACCTGCTATCACTTAAGCGAATTGGATTCTAGCTACGACTTGAGAGCGCCCCAAACACCCATGACAGTCGTTTTGTTTTTGTCGTCAGGGGATCTTCTCAGATTATCCATTGCGAGTGATAGCGATACTGACGGAGGAAGCCGGTCCGCCTTCGCCCTAGAACGTAACCGTGCATCCAACGTAGCCACCGCCGTAGTACAAGCCTTCGCCCGATGGGCTAACGGCACCGGTGAAAACGTCATTGTTTTCGCTTTGTGACGCGCCTGTGGCAACGCTGCCAATGAATACGCCCTCGTATCCGGCGCGTAAACTACAACCACGAAATATGCGATAGCTGACACCTCCATTGAAGTTGACGCCCCCGGTGATAAACGAATCATCGCCGCTTAAGTCAACGTTTGCGGTGTTGACGTCGATGTCCGCCCGGTTGTTCAAAAGCATTCCTTTGACGCCACCTTCGAGATACATTCCCGGTGCAAACTTCCTATACAGCTCCAACATGATCTGCCCGCCGAACAGATTGTTATCCGTCTTGCTGAAAAATCCAGTGGGACCGCCCGTTCCACCGACGGCCGGTGTCGTGGTACTCGAATCAACGTCGAAGGTAATGTCATAGTTTTCTTCGACGGCAAAATGCCTCAACCCATAGCCCACTCGCAGGCCTTCGGATCGCCGCGCCCAAACGTTTAATTCATAACTTTTGATGCGAGACTGATAGGTTGTCTCATACGACTCGGCGGGTTCAGCAACACCTCCAAAGAAAACGGGGGTAATCCCCTCTCCGGTTAACGAAAGGCCTCCGGAGAATTCGTTGAAATCGTAAGCCACAAATTCGTAGCCGGTGCCGTATTCGCTTCCCACGCCAATCCGGTACCGAACGGTGCTTTCAATGTCGAAGTCAATGTCAGCGTTACTAAAGGTTTCTCCCGCATTATTGAAAGCAAATGGGCTGCCGCCGTTGATGCCCCTGGAAAAGAACAGCCAATCGATTCCCACCTGCAATCCCATCGGGCCATCAGTCCAACCACCGGCGGCATTATCCGGAGCCCACAATGCCTCTTCGGGAGTTTGTGCTTCGCGCTGAAGATTCATACGGCCATCGGGCGTAATCCAGCCAGATCCAGCGGCGCCGCTAAACTCTTCTCCGGGGACAATGGTAGGAACACTAGGATCGAACACTTCGATCGCTTGGCCTGAAGGCGTAAAAGCCACATTGGGTGACTGAAACGATTCGGACGGGGCGAAACCTGATCCGCCGAAACGGGTACCTTCGGTTGTCGAGCTAATTTCGCCGATAGGCCCATCGGCCCATCCTTGACCAAATGAGCACTTTACGCCCGGACCAGCGGTAGCGAGAGACAACGTTGTTAGCGCTGCAATGAGCTGTTTCTTCATCCCTGTCTCATCCTGTTCAGTTCTGTTGGCTGCCGAACACATCCCAGTCTTCGATTAAACGTCAGATGCCGAATAAGCGGCACACGCCTCAATTCGCGAATCATTCCAACCATCCTATCGACGCGCGGAACTGTCATCTGAAGATCATTGCGAACAGGTCGTCTAAGCGTTACCGCTGCGTAAAATCCCCTTGCCCTCAAGGTTGAATAAAACTTTAACGGTTATGCCGGTCATCATTGGCGAAAGTTGATCAGCAATCCGGCATCTGCCCCACAAGGTTCAAATAAGTAACGACACAACAACAATTATGCAACAATTTGTTGACTTCATAACCAACGCCGAATCTGCAATTGAGCCCATATGAAAACGCGGCAGATGACCGAACTCCCTCAACGTCCGCTGGATGGAAAAAGAACGAAAAATCTATCTTCATTGACCAAGGGGGAACCCCAATTAGAATAATTCAAGGCAAACTGAGCTGAACTTGTCAACCCGCGAGACCATGCGAAGTGGCTTCGCCAGCCGATCATCCTTGGCACCTCGACTCAGCAACCTCTGCCCCTCTATATCAACCCACACTTTTATTGCGTCGAGTAAAATCATGAGTATTGCGATCGTCACCGGTTCTGCGGGACTAATTGGTTCTGAAGCGAGCCGTCACTTTGCAAAGTCTGGGCTCACTGTCGTCGGCATCGACAACGACATGCGTGCCGAATTTTTTGGAAAGGAAGCCTCCACTAAGTGGCAGCAAAGCCAATTGGAAAAGGAGTTGGGCGACAAGTAC
The DNA here is from genome assembly GCA_964408465.1 of uncultured Pirellulaceae bacterium. Classification (GTDB taxonomy): domain Bacteria; phylum Planctomycetota; class Planctomycetia; order Pirellulales; family Pirellulaceae; genus Mariniblastus. The sequence goes on along the minus strand of CAYOZV010000026.1, from coordinate 14,089 downwards.
GTTCACGTCAGCGGTGATATCCGCGACGATGAAATGATTGAAAACCTGTACAAGAAATACAGCTCGGACATCAAACTGATCGTCCATACCGCTGCGCAACCCTCGCATGATTGGGCTGCTCGCGATCCAAAAAAAGATTTCACCGTTAACGCCAACGGCACGCTGAATTTACTGGAGAACACCCGCCAGTTCGCCCATGACGCGACTTTCATTTTCACCTCCACCAATAAAGTTTACGGCGACACGCCCAATCGTTTACCGCTGATCGAAAAAGAACTTCGTTGGGAAATTGACCCGTCGCACGCCTACAACAATGGCATCCCTGAAGAAATGTCCATCGACAGTTGCATGCACAGCTTGTTCGGAGCATCGAAAGTCGCAGCGGACATCCTCGTCCAGGAATACGGAAAATACTTTGACATGAACACCGCAGCCTTCCGCGGCGGTTGCCTCACCGGTCCAAATCATAGCGGCACACAGTTGCATGGTTTCCTGGCGTACCTGATGAAATGCACCATGACCGGCAATCCCTATACAGTTTTTGGATACAACGGAAAACAGGTGCGTGACAACATCCACAGCTACGACTTAATTCAAGCGTTCGACAGTTTCTATCGTGCTCCGCGGTCAGGCGAAGTCTACAACATCGGCGGCAGTCGCTTCAGCCATTGTTCGATGATGGAAGCGATTCAGATGTGTGAAGAGATTTCCGGACGCAAGCTTGAGCATAGCTACAAAGAAGACAATCGCATGGGTGACCACATTTGGTATGTCAGCGACGTCAGCAAATTTCAGTCACACTATCCTGACTGGAAATTGACAAAAGACGTGAAAACAATTTTGACAGAAATCTACGAACACAACACTCAACGCTGGGAAGAACCAGTCGCGTAAGTAATTCGCTTCCTGAGATTCACTATCTGAAATTCAAGTTTGAGTTTCCAGTTTTAAAACTTAGACTTGAAGTGTCGCAATGCAAAAGTTAAATGATTGACAAGGGTAAAAAAAATATCGTCGGTGTGAACGTCACTGCCGTCGATTATGAGGCGGCCGTGGCCAAAATCATCGACGCCGCCAAGAATCGCCGCCCGTTCGGGGTGTCGGCGTTGGCCGTACACGGCGTGATGACCGGCGTGATGGACAATAACCATCGACATCGCTTGAACCAGTTGGAACTGATTGTTCCTGATGGGCAACCGGTGCGATGGGCGTTGAATCTCCTTCACGGATGCGGCCTCAAAGACCGCGTCTACGGGCCCAATCTGATGCTCGAAACATGTAGGGCTGCGGCAGAACACGACGTTTCTATCTTTCTCTTTGGAGGTAAGCAGGAGCTTCTGGACACGCTGGAAACACAGTTGATGACAAAATTCCCGAGCCTCCAAATTGCGGGCAAGCTGGCGTCTAAGTTTCGCACTGTTTCGCAATCCGAAAAGCAGGAGATCGTCCAAGCGATTAAAAGCAGCGGCGCGAGCATCACGATGGTCGGGCTGGGTTGTCCTCGCCAAGAGGTCTGGGCGTACGAATTTAAGGACGACATCCGAATGCCAGTTTTGGCCGTCGGTGCCGCCTTTAATTTTCACGCGGGCGAACTTGCTCAAGCTCCGCCGATTCTGCAGCGGTGGGGGTTTGAGTGGCTGTATCGTTTGACGCGCGAACCCAAACGACTTTGGCGGCGTTACATCTATCTGAATCCGTATTACGCTTCACTGGTGGGCCTGCAACTTTTGGGCATCAAGAAGTTTGATCCAAATTCGACCGAGACGCCGTCTGAGGAAATTCTCTACGGGTAGACAACAACCGTAGGGTGGACTCTCAGCCCACCCAATTAAACCGCAGACCAAAACGAACAAGGGCTCTGTTGCGTTGGGGCTGAGAGCCCAAACTACGCGCCTCAATCTCCCTTGAACT
>CAYOZV010000026.1:0-12078 GCA_964408465.1 uncultured Pirellulaceae bacterium | reverse complement strand
CTCTGTTGCGTTGGGGCTGAGAGCCCAAACTACGCGCCTCAATCTCCCTTGAACTGCAACCGCACTCGGTCGCCTGTCTCAATGCTCTCATTGGCTCCCAGCACAATCTTCATCGCGCAATCCGCGTCATGAGCATCCGTTGAATTGGCCAACTTATTGGTGGCCAGGCGGTGAAACCGGTCCAGCATAATTTCGCCGATCGCGCGTTCAGTATCGAGTGATTCGGTATGCTGCCCCGCATCGTTGAACCAGACTAAACTGGACGGCAAGTCAATAAACGCCATTCCCCTTTCGCAACAAACCTGCAAAGCAGCCGGTCGCCGAAACGAGAGCGCGTCGGACCACTTCTGAGGAATATAGTGACCGACGCTTAATTGGGCCAGCGGGCGGATGGGCGATTGATTGGGCGCGTTGGCCGATGGCTGGCAAGCACGGAAATCTAGACTGGCCATCTGATAGTAAGTCTCCACGCCGCCTTTTTGATTACCGTGAGCTGAACTGATGATCGACTCCGGATCAGCAGCCACGATATAGCGACACCAGTCCACCAGTTCCATCATGTTTCGCCAAACCAAGGGACAGTGCTTGCCACGTCTTAATCGATCAGATTGACTTTCTAATGGCAACCGTCGATGACAAAACAAAAGACGCGGTTTGCCTAATCGTGTCGCTATAAGTTCCTTCAACCGGATCGTTGCCGGGGCGTATCGCAAAGGCAGTTCCGCCATGAATGGAACTTTTGAATCGCGAATATCACAACGAACTTCGACCGCCTGTTCGGGAGTAAAATCAAACGATGCCGTGCTGTAGACGGCTTTCCCCGCATCGCATGCGGCTTGGATCGGAAGCGGCCCATACCATTCGGGGCTCAGCAGCATCAACGCGTCAACGTCGTCCCGCTGCAACAGTGCGCGGAATCCATCGGTGGCAACGGCCCCGAACTCACTGGCGACACGATGTGATTTGTCGGCGACTTCACTGCAAACCGCCGCAATCTCGAACCGGTCTGATAATGCGCGCAACGCCGGTGCGTGGCGCACCGCCCACTGGTCTCCCAGTCCCACTAATCCAACACGCAGTTTCATAGGCGGAGACGTTTTTAAGATTTTGACATTAATCAATTTATAACCAGCGATGATTTTATATCGCCCGAACGCGGCCACGGCCTGTTCATTTTTATTGGAATCAGTAACGAAATCAATAATGAAATCGAATTAGCATGATAACCTCTGCGATAAATCATATCAAAAATAGACAACCATACCGATCATTCATTACACCTTAACGGGACTCAAAATTACGACCCCCTCTCACCACCCTCTCACGGTAAAAATTCTTGCCAGAAAACCCAATCGTCGGCTAAACGCGGAGTGATTCATCTAACAATTTCCTATGGAGTGTTCGGCACATCCAATAGGCTTTAACTAATTCGCACTCGAGAGGGTCTTTTTGTAGCGGAACCATTTTCTTTGTCAGCACAAATGCTGTCAGGCAAGACGATACCACTACTGTTGAAGCAGTGTCCACTACCCAAGCGGGGTCGCCTCGGTTCTCAAACTGCCCAACCGTCCTAGAAGGGACGTTCGAACGAATTGGAACAAGGCTGCCACATCTTGGACTGTGGTTACTATCGGATCAGGGAAGAGGAAGAACATGAGATTTTTGAACACACTTTTTGTGGCTGCCACGCTTTTATTTACCTGCGGCCAAGTCTCTGCACAAGAAACGACTTACGACGCTGGCCATCAGCCCAAAAGCTATTCCGAAGCTTACCGCGACGCTCAAGCAGGCGACAAACCACTCTTGGTTTTGGTCTCAGCCACTTGGTGTCCGCCTTGCCAAGTCATGAAGCAAACGACGATTCCACAGCTAATAGAAAAAGACGCGTTCAAGAAATTCCACTACGCAACCGTCGATCTTGACCAAGAAGAAGGTCTCGCGAAGCAACTGATTGGCAACCGCGGACTTCCCCAGTTCATCATGTTCGAAAAACACGATGGCAAATGGGTCCGCCGCTACCTCAAGGGCATTCAATCAGTGGCGACCGTTGAGGCGTTCGTCGCTCAAGCTTCAACCTACCGTACCGCCGATGCAGGGTTTGAGGTGATCGGCAAGTAAACAGACTCCCACCCTAAGTCTGATGAAAACCAACTCCATCTCCCTAATTCAATTTTGATCCGAGTCGTACAACAGCGCAGTGTTCCAACTGCGCTTTTTTTGTGCCTCAGATCTTTCAAGACGAGCTGGTTTCCCATCCAAACGCTGCGAGTGATTGAATTGCCCAAGTATAATTCTGAGCCGACTTCCACCGATGTTTGGAACCGATCCCCTGAACCGCCCCCTGACGACCAAACCTGTTGCCGTGAACCGTAAACCAACATCACCATCCACCACTCCATCGAATCCCTCGGCAGAATCACCGCAAACAATCACCGTATCCATTATCATTCCGACTCTCAACGAAGGCGACCTCATCGCGGAGGCAATCGAAAAGGCCTGGCAAACGACTGCCGACGAAGTGATCCTTAGCGATGGTGGCAGTACAGACCAAACGATCGCCGTTGCCCAAGGATTAAATTGCAAGATCGTGAAAACGTCTCCCGGACGTGGCCAGCAGCTCAATGCCGGCGCCGCAGTTGCGACCGGCGATATCCTTCTATTTCTTCACGTCGACAATTGGTTGGACACAAGTGCGGCTGATCAAATACGCGCGGCACTGCACGACAATGTATGCGTTGGAGGTGGATTCAAGCAACGGATCGACAGTGAGAAATTCGCATTTCGAATGGTCGAATTTGGCAACTATGTCCGCGCAAAAAAACAACGACTGGTCTATGGCGACCAAGCCCTCTTTGTCAGACGCAGCGTTTTCCAATCGCTGGGTGGGTTTCCAGAAATCCCTCTGATGGAAGACTTCGTTTTCTCTCAAACGCTGTTTCAAGGACAACGCAGGCCCGTGATGCTTCCCGGCCCATTACACGTCAATCCGCGTCGCTGGGAGAAAACGGGAGTGCTACGGCAAACGTTTCGAAATTGGAGAACCGCCGCCGCATTTCGACTGGGCGCATCCCCGGAATCACTTTACCAGCGCTACTATCAGGACTGATAGAGTTTCATCATGCCGCTGGCGATGTCCAGCATCGACGCACGAACGTCGGCCGGTTCAAGCACTTCCGCCTCTTGCCCCAAAGCCATCACGTTGGGCATGATCTCCATCTCGTGCGAAACATCCGGCACGGTCAAGCGGACAAAGTCCTCATCGATGCGTTCAATAGATTGCTCCGGATGCCAAGGATCCTCAGACAAGGCAGACGCATACTTCGACGCGACTTTGATTACGAAATCGCGAGGCTGATCTGTCCCCCGAAAGATCGTCAGCTCGTTACCAAAAAAGTTCTCCAGGTCAAGATCCTCCGGTTCCTTAAACCAAACCTCCAGCAGTTTTGCTTTCTCAAAACGGTCCAACTTCCAAACACGCACTCTGGTCTCCGGGTCCTCAACCTCGCTGGCGGCAGCAATAACGTAGAGGCTAGATTTGTGCAGGCACATTTCATAAGGTTCGATCGACCGTGTCTTCGCTTCCTTGCCCATGCTTTGATAGACAATCTCCAAAGTACGATGTTCCAAAATACTTCGGTTGATCGTTTTGATAATGCCCAACTTCTTGTCGTAGTTTTTGGTCTTCAGGCCTTGGACTCGTAGAATCTTCCGATACTTTTCGTAGTGCGCCAGCACCGGTTCGGGCAGTTCTTCCTGAATTTTATTCCAGAACGTTTCGATCCCCATCCAAAACGGCGTTCCCTCCAAAGGGTGCATCAATTGACGCCCTAACGAAAGCGCGATTAGCTCCGTCGCCGAACAAGTGATCTTGGTGGCCTGTTTTGCGCGCGGGCCCAGTTTCCAAACCTTGCCACGCTGTTCATCGTGCGCCTCGATATCGATACCGGCCGCTTGAAGTGCCTCCAAATCGCGCCGTACCGTTCGCTGGTGAAGCGATGTCAAACCGAGTTCCTCAACCAAGTCTCCCTGGATCTCTTGCAGTGTGCGACCATATCGCACGCGCTCAAGAATCTGAAGAATTTTGTGCTGACGGATTAGTTGTTCGTTTCGTGCCATCGTGCAACCGCATAGAATAAAGTGAGTGGAGTTCAGATTATTTCAACTTCTCCATCAACCGCAACCACGGGCACGTATTGCTCAATCGTTGGCCGCACGAGTTGATCGTTTTCCCAAATTCACCCATAGAATTCCCTTCAATTTTGAACTCAAAACCACAATCGGTCATCTGCCTCAGCGGCGGCATGGACTCAACGTCTCTGCTACTACGTTTGCTGGCAGAAGGTAGCCAAGTCTTTGCGTTGTCCTTTGACTATGGACAAAAACACAAGATCGAACTCCAACGTCTGGCGGCGAACATTGAATATCTAAAGCAGGCCGGTCACGAGATCGCGTGGACCACACTGGACCTGTCGCAACTGGGCGCACTTTATTATTCGGCGCTTACCAACGAAGATTGGGACGTCCCGCACGGACACTATGAGCAGGACAATATGAAGCAAACCGTTGTCCCCAACCGCAACGCGATCTTTGCGTCCATCGCGTACGGCTATGCATTGTCGGTTGCGATACGCAACGATTCAAAAGTCGATTTCTGTTTGGGTGTTCACAGCGGCGACCATGCGATCTATCCCGATTGCCGTCCCGAGTTCTACCAGGCCATCATCAAAGCTTTCGAGATTGGAAATTGGGACAGCGAAAAAGTCAGCCTGAACCTTCCGTATCTTCACGGCGACAAGTTCACCATCCTCAAGGACGCAGACGAAGCCATCAAAACACTCGGGCTTGATTTCGACACGATTTTTGCAAACACATGCACCAGCTACGCTCCCGATGCTGAGGGACGATCGCATGGAGAAACGGGGTCGGACGTCGAACGCATTTTAGCCTTCCACCAATTCGGACGGCCGGACCCGATTCAATACACGCAGCCTTGGCAAACGGTTTTGGCCCGAGCGTTGGAATTGGAAGAGGAACAAAAGCGGCAGCAATAGCCGCGGACCAACTCCCGCCGCAGGGGCAACGACGGCACCCGCAAAGCGATACACGCAGCGTCCCGCCACGCCGCAGAAGTTAAAGACCGAGAAAGCTACGCCCGCAACGACACCGACCGGTGTTTAGATAGCTGGCAATTTCAAAATCCCATCGCGATCTATGGCCCAATAACTTCTGGGGCAATTCGGCCAGCTTCATCCGGCCTGCTCAAACGCGCCGCGCAATACATCAAAATTAACAAAGTGATCGTCAGGCAAATCCCGTTGATCATTGTGATCGACTGCCAAGCGAAACTGTACTGGTCAAGCTCTAGCGTTTCCCGAAACGACAGCGTGGAGAAGTAGTTCACAGGTGGCACTAACAACAGCACCGTGACGCACCATCGCGTTTGTTTGGGAATCTCCGCTATCGTTCGATGCCCAAACAGCAACAGCGACAGCGCCCCCGGCACGACCAATAAACAATCGTAAGAATGGTGATACAACGTGACCAACAACGCCAACATGGAAATCAACGCCGTCAGTCCCATCGCGCCACGATTTTGCTCATGCTCCACCGCTCGCCGAATGATAATTCCTGGTGGAATCAACAGCACCAGCATGGCCGCCAGATAGACACGATTATCTGGAATCCAGTTCATCACTTTGGCAAACATTCCCACAATGTCGACGCGCGTCCAGGTGTTGACGGGAAACTCGGTCGCATCCTTTTGAAACGCTTCTTGGCCTGTCATCACGGTGCTGATAACTTCGGAGTAACTTGAATCGACCGCCAACCAAGCGATCCCTGCAAGCGCGACCGCAATGGAAAGCGTTGCTCCCCACATCGCGGCCCGATAGTTTTTTCGATAGATCAACAGAATCAACAATGGAATGATGAACGTTGGTTTTGCTGAGGCCAACAGTACGCCCACGCCGGACAACCAAGGTTTGCGATCAGCGTATTGATAGGCCAATAGTGTCCCGATGATCAAAATCGCCGTGAAGTATCCCGTGTAAAGCGTGATGTGTCCCGAACGCGAAAAAAGGATGAACGCAAACACGATCAGCCACCCATGCAGACTGACCGGTTCATCAGAAAACCGAAACACCCAATAACCCAACAGTCCCAGCATCGCTGCGTTTAAAACACAGAACACCACATCAGCGCCGCCCATCGAGAGATAACTGAGCGGCCACAGCAGATAGAAAATAACTGGCGAAAAAGCGGCACTTGGACGCGCCACATGCAGATCTTCCTGTTGTTGAACCTCGTAGGGACTGAGCCCATGGCGGAACGTTTTGCTGTAGATGTAGCAAGAGTGAAGGTCGCTGAGGCCGCGTGCGCTCCAATCAAATTCTGTCTTCTGCCCCGAGTAGTCGTTGTACGCGCGGCCCAAAGCAAACCCAAGCCCCAACAGCACCAACAAAAGCCCTAACACCGTGAGAGGTTTTTTGAACCGATCTCCAAGTGCAACCAGATTTGATTGTTGGGGGGTAGAAAGATTCATAACACTAATTTGACACTGTCGCCTTTTCGCTCGCCGGCTGTAATTTTCATTCTAGGGCATAGCCCTAGAAGAAAAACCAAAGCCCCTCCTACGCTTTTTCCAACTCGGTTTTCAAAACTGTTTCCATCGCCTCTTCGGCGATCGTGATAGTCTCGTTAACGTTCAAATTACCTCGCAAGATGTACGATGAATTCACGAAGTACAAACCATCCACCGAAGAATTCATCGGCGGCAACAATTCGCTATACCGAAGCGTCGGAATCGCCATCACACTGCGGACCCGCGAAATCTTAAATGCCTCGACGTCGTCACGGCTAAAATCGGGGTACATCTTCTCAAGCGCCCCAATGAACGACTCCTCGATCTCCTGATCCGACTTATCAAACAACTCGTGATCCGCCGGAACATACTTAGGCAAGTAGACCAAAGATTTCCCATCGAACTCTTCGGTGTCCACGATCGTCGTCATTTCAATGACTGCCGTCATCGGCACCCATGTGTCGGTGATATTGGTAACGTAGTACTTTGAAATGGGCTTCTTCAACAACAACGAAGCGCAAACGATTCCAAGATACTCAACCTTATCAAACCGATCCTTCTCGTCTTGGCTGATGTCAGTACATACGCGACTCATAATCGAGTTGGGCGTTGTCATGATGACGCGATCAAACGATTGCGAGGGTTGGTTTTGAAAGTCAACCGTAAAAGCCCCGTCGGACTGTTTTTCAATTTTCGAAACCGGATGATCGACTTTGATGTCGACGTTCATTTCCTCTAACAGCTCGCCAAGCCGCGCGATGATGCTGCGGTAGCCGCCGGTGACGTAACCGAACATTTCCTTCTTCAGCCCCGTCCGACGCGCTTTGTACATGCGGCTGATATGAGCCCAGATAAACGAGGCGGCCGTCCGTTTATAGCTTTCGCCCAGCTTCGCCATCAGTAACGGCTTCCAGATTTTTTCGAACGTGCCTTTGCCCGACCACCGCGCCAGCCAGTCGGCGACCTTGATCTTCTCCAGTCTTTTCCAATTGCGAATCTTCGACGCATAGAAGATCGTGCCGCCCAAACGCAGCTTTTCGATCAAGTTCAACGGTGGGAACTTTAAAAACTCGGCCGTATCGGACATCGAATACAGTTTGCCACCGGTGTAGAACCCCGTCTTAGTTTCCACCCATTTTAAATCGTCTGACAACCCAATCTCTTCGATCAAGTTCAACAGCCGAGAGTCCGACATCAGTGTGACATGGTAGTGGCGATCCCACATCACATCGCCCAGCTTCCAGATCGAAGCCAAACCACCCAACGTCGGACCAGCTTCAATCAGCGTGACGTCGTGCCCTTGCTTGGCCATCCGCAGCGCCAAAGTCAGCCCCAGCATTCCGCCGCCGGCAATCGCCCACTTCAAAGGGGCGGCGTGATCGGTTGTTGACTCAGTGTTATTGGTTTCAATCGTGGTGTTTTTTAAAGTCATCGTTTCACTTCGAAAGGGTCAATTCGAGTTTTGAGGTTCAAATCTTGGAGAGAATTAACAGCAACGCCCATTAGCTTTGAGGGAAAGGACAAAACCAATCACCAAGCCGCTGACGTTCGGCAGGTTATGCTCGGCCGGTTATCCTCAACCGCTGACGCTCGGCAGGTTACGGCGTGTCACCGTGTGTGTCACAGCCTGATTTAATATCCGCTGAATCGGCGTTTGAGCAGTAACTTCAGCGTCAACGAAACCGTGCGGCCAACCGCCATTTTGCTGACGCCCTGTTTCTGGTCATAACGCAGCAGCAACGGCACTTCGCCAAATACGTACTTGAATCGCCGCATTTTCAATAATACATCCGCCATGCAGGAGAAACCTTTCTCCGAAACGAATTGGTCACCGTAGTGCTCCATCGTGTCACGCAACACGTCGAACCGATAAGCCCGATAGCCGCACGTGTAATCGCGCACACCGGGGATCGGCATCGCCACTCGAAACAGCATTCGTGCGCCCCATGTCATCAACACTCGGTTCAGAGGCACTCCCATCACCCGCGATCCGATTTGATAACGAGAGGCAGTCACAATGTCGTAGCCTTCGCTGATCTTCTGCAACAAACAGTTGATCGAACCAGGCGGATGCGTATCATCGCCGTCCATCGTGACGATCACGTCACCGGAGTCCCCCATCTCGATCGCTTTCATCATTCCCGAACGAAGCGCTCCGGGCAGGTTCTGGTTCTCTTGATGACGAACCAACGTTAGCGGCATGTCTTGGCCGGCGGCAATCGCAATCTCAGAAGTATCATCAGTACTCGCGTCGTCAACCACGATCACGTGGTAAGGCTGACCATTGGTGGCGAAGACCTGTTTGATTTTATCCAACAGCGACGGCAGACCTTCCGCCTCGTTATAAGCAGGCAGCATCACAAACGTCGTGTAAGCATCAGCTTCGGCCTGAACGGCAGTCGCCCCCTGCTTGACCAGCGTTTTCACGCCGACGAATTCCTGTTCAATTAGTCCGGGCGGATTCTGCGTGTCGATGGTTGAATCGAGTAGACCCGCTTGTGAAACGTTAGACATTTGTTTTCCGGTGGCTCAATGATTACTGTGATTGGACGCCTGATTTTTCGCTCAAACATCTGAGTTAGATGGTAATTGAAGTAGTGATTTTTCAAAGACTTTATCGCCCTAGGCCAGCCAGCAAAGGGCTTGGATAACTCTCCAAACCATCTAAATCGTTACAACCCGAACTCTTTCACACAGATCGCACTCAACCGGTCGCCATTAATTTCCAGCAACGATGGATTCTGCGATTTCGAAAATCCTCGGGCACGGTGTGTTTACTGATCTCTTGGATCGAGAAGTTCGAAAGTTGGTCTTGGTAAAGCTTGAACTTTCGAAAATTCGTTGAAAAATAAATCACGCCATTTGGATTGAGCAGCTTTAAGGTCGCGTTGAGTAATTCGGCGTGGCCGGTCTGAACGTTCCAGTCGTCGTCCAGCCGTTTGCTGTTGGAATAAGTCGGTGGGTCAATGATCACGATGTCGTACTTTCGCTCTCCACCTTCAACCGCTTCGTTGACGAATTCAACACAGTCACGGGCGATGTATTCATGGTTTGGGCTGTAGAGGCTGTTGAGTTCAAGATTCCGCTGAGCCCACTGAAGGTAGTTTTTAGATAAATCGACCGTCGTTGTGGCGGCGGCACCGCCGGCGGCAGCGTAAACGGTGAACGAACCTGTGTAGGCGAATAAGTTCAATACGGTTTTGCCTGCGGATTGTTCGCGCACCATTTGCCGCGTCACACGATGATCCAAAAATAAACCCGTATCCACGTAGTCCGACAAATTGACCCAGAACTTCAGCCCGTTTTCGGACACCTGCTGTGTTTGCTGAGCGTCGGCCACCTTTTGATACTGATCGCCTCGTGAGCGTTTGTGTCTGGATTTTAGATGAACTTTTTCGACGGGCACCTCTAACGTTTTGGCCGCCGTCTCTTTCATCAGTTCCAACCAAGCACTGTGCCGCGCGAGATCGCGCTCATGCGGCCTTTCGTATTCGGTGATGTGCAGTGAATCATCGTAGCGGTCCACCACCAACGGAACTTCAGGCACATCACGTTCATAAATACGAAAACAAGTGATCCCTCGCCGCGTCGGCCAACGCCGCAGATGCCGCGCTCGTTTTACCAACCGCCGCCCGAAGATTTCGGCTTGTTCGTGGTCTTTGGCCTGCAATCCCGCGAAGACCGGCGCCGCGTTTGTCGGCGCTTGGGTTGGTGTTTCAGTTGCGGTTTCAGTCGTCGATGGAGAAGCGATTTCCTCAACCTGTCCCGGCCGCGGCGGACGAGGGCCAAGGTATTGAAAATAGGTACATTCCAGCCGTCCGTTGAACAGTTTGCGTCGGCGAGTGGCTTTTTTCTGTACGATCTTTTCAAAGTCCAACATGCTGGTGATCACAAACAGCGACCAAGTCGGCAGTTGCTGCACCACGGCGGGGAACTGTTGATACAACGACCGGAGTTCGTCCTGTTGCTGAAGGCGTTCGCCGTAAGGTGGATTGGTGATCAGGCAGCCAAACTCTTTTGCGCTGACGGTATCTTCGAAAGCGCGCTGAGCAAAAACGATCTGCTGTTCGACGCCCGCCAATTTCGCGTGGTAACGCGCCATATCCAGAGATTCGGCGTCGACATCAAAGCCCTCGATTTCCAACCGCGTCTCGTTGTCCTGCAGATCAAGCGCCTCGGCGACCGCATCGTTCCAGATCTTGCGGTCAATCTGAGCCCAACGTGTGGACGCGAAATCGCGGTTGATGCCGGGCGCGATTTTCAAACCTGCCAACGCCGCTTCGATCGGGATCGTACCCGTCCCGCAAAATGGATCTAACAGCGGGCGGTTTGGTTTCCAAACGGAAAGGTCGACCATCGCAGCGGCCAGCGTTTCTTTAATCGGCGCCGGTCCGACCAAGGTTCGGTAGCCGCGTTTGTGCAAGCTGCTGCCGGTGGTGTCGATCGTGATCGTGGCGACGTCTTTTAAAAGGGCCACTTCGATTTTGTAGGTTTCGCCCGTTTCAGGAAGTTCTTCGGTGCCGTGAAAATGCTTCATGCTCTCCACGACCGCCTTTTTGGTCGACCGCTGCACCGCCGGCAGACTGGTCAGCTGAGAAAGCCGCGTCTTACCGGTGACGGGAAATTGAGCATCCGCGGGAATAAACCTTGAATAGTCGTAGCCCTTGATGGTCTCAAACAGGGCGTCAAAATCCGGCGCATCAAAACTGTGCACCTCGATCAAAACGCGGTCGGCAACACGCAAGTGAATGTTAGCGCGGCAAACGTCTTTCCAATCGCCCTCAAACGCCACGCGCCCCGGCTGGGCGACGTGCGGCTGATACCCCAGCCCGACCAGCTCGCGTTTGACCAGTGCCTCCAACCCAAACGCACAAGCGGCAATCAATCTCAACCTATCATTTTCCATCGGCGGATTATTTCACAACCCAACCGCAATCACCATGACCAAAGATTGCCTTTGCTCGTTGAAAGGTGGGAAAATCCCGCAGCGGGGACTTCCAGCGACCGAGAAGGGTGGCCTTGGGAGAAGCAGCCACCCAACCGCCCCCTCCGACGAGTCATGGTGAAGGCTTCTTCGGGCCGCAAGTCATCCCGCGGAAATCCAACGGTGATGCCTTCAAGATCTTAAAATTGACAAAAACATTTGTGACAAAAAATGCGTGCTAATCTTTTTGTCTTCAATCTTTTTGTCTTCAATTTCCCTGCCGAACATTTGGAGAATCTATCCTCAAAAGCATTTGCAGATCATGAAAGTCCGGCCACATTATTGAGCACTGTCGGTCGGTTTGAAATCAGCCCTCCGGCGTCGCCCTCAGCGTGCACAGCGCGCTGAGCACGGTCGTGGCATAAGTGCCCTTGGGGAGATCGAAGCCGAGGATAAGATCCCGTCCCTGCCATTTCGCACTGGTTTGCGTTGGCCGCAGTCGCATCACCCGCCGCTGTTGACGCAGCCCGAATTCCGTAAGCCCCTCGCAAAGATCGGCGTAACGTTCGACGAT
>CAYOZV010000025.1:28404-36644 GCA_964408465.1 uncultured Pirellulaceae bacterium | reverse complement strand
TCCTTGTCGGCAAGCGTGCCATCCCAATTTTCGGCAGCGAGTGTTTGAGTTTCGATTGCACCGACGTTGACTTCCAGATCCCAGTCGCCACCTTTTTCTGCGGCACCGGTGAGGTCATCGGACGCGGCGACGTCGGTGCCTGTGACGGCGCTGACGAAGCTGATGAGGTCTTCCCCGCTTTCGTTGCCGGCCAGATCACAACCGTAGAACAAGAGGTCGGCGTCTTCGGTGAGTGCGTCCGACCAGGAGGCGAGCTGGTCAGCGTATTGTGCTGCGTTGTCGGTGGTCAGTTTTGAATTGCCGAGTGATACTTCGCCTTCGCTGCCGTGGGAGAGAATGTGGATCGCGTCGTATTCGCCTTCACTGGCGGCCAGGATATCGGTGATCTGTTGGACGCCGTCACTATTGGCATCAAGAATCCGGATTTCTAGCGCGGTGTCGGGTTTGCTTTCGATGATTCCTGCCAACAGCGTCTCCACATCGGCGACGCCGCTGTCGATGATGATCAGTTCGCTGGGCAGTGTGAATTCGGCGGCTTGTTGGGGTTGCGTTTGAGCCGGTGCCGGTTGGGCGGCATCTGCCTCGGGCAAAACAAATGTCGCGTCAGGAACACCATCAAAAAGGACACGGTCCTCTAATGCTTCGAAAACGGACTGGTAAAGAGAATGGTTGCTCGAGTTTGGCTGTAGCACGACTTCGTTCCTGTCGGGTGAGAGGTGGGGTCGCAAACGCATTTCGAGCGCGTCGAACGAGAACGGCATCCGAGCCGCGTTCTAACGATGTTCAAAATGGGAGCGTGGAGAAGTGTTTTGGTGGGGCTCTGTCCCTATAGATAATACGGACGGAGTAACTACATCAGAACAGAATCTCCATACTCTGCTGCATTCGCTTTTGTCATATCGAGAAAAGTAAATGCTTAGGTTGAACATTTGTTATGCGGTCGTCCTGTTGGGGTAGGATTAGATCTGCTGCCTTGGTTGGCTTTGCCGATGAACGGGGGTGGGAGAGAATACTCCATTAAGCCTTTGATAAGATCCAGCACCCAATCAAGCTGTTTATGCCGAATGCGCGGGCAGCGGAAAGATTACCGTAGGCGACTGTTCGCCGAAGGACGCGTATGAGTGTTTAAGTGTGATTGCAGCTTCGAAACACACAAACGCAGGGGAGTGTCACGTGACACATCCCGCGCTCATCTGCCAGGTCAGGTTTAGTGATGCAACCAATTCTTGATGCGGAAGAGGACTCCGGCTCGTCCCTGCTGGGGGCCGTTGTTGCAGCCGCAGCAGCTGCTGCATTGAAGGCAGGCAATGGAATCAATCGCCAAGGCCGCAATGAAAGTCTCCGCTCAATCGCATCTGAGCCGTAATGGCATCGAGACGGTTTGAGCTGCCTTCAAAGATGAGGTTTGGACAAGATTTGGTGATTCAATTTTCGCGAGGACAAATCGAATCAGAGAAGAGAGGTTCCGTATCCTACGCACATACGCGTTTTCTAGTTATCGAGTTTTTCAACCCGTCAGCATGGTGTTTTGTGCAGTGGAAATTCTGCGCGGGTTTTGCAAGAAGTTCCGGGAGGGAAGCTCTGGGAGACGGGTTGCTTTGTTCGCACGGGGACTGTTGTGCGGCCGTCATGACGTGGAATTGGAGCAGTGGATCGCTGTTTTCCCCCGCGCGGTCTAAGACGCCTGTACGACCGATAAGAGGTGTTTATGCATTGAAGAAGCGTAGGTGATGGCGGCAGGGTTGCCTAGATTTTCGCTCTGCATTGTGCCGAAGCAAAATAAATCGCCGGCGGGCTTGCGTTTACCGATCGCCGACGGCCGGGCGCAGCTTAAAATTCGCTGTCTGGGGCCTCTTCGATAACGGCCCAGGTGTCTAAACCTTTCTGCAGTGAGAGTCGGTTGCAGCGCACGAGGTCGTCATGGGCCTCGGAGTAACTGGCGACAACCGACCGAGAAATGACCTCTCCGTAGTTGGGAACTTCGAAGTGGTTCTTGGGCCGCCAGCCGTCGGGCTTTTTGATTAAAACCAGATAGTAGTCCGGACGGTGTTGTTCGATGGGGTCGCGTGTGGACATTGCAAAATGAACGGTTAATCGGGTTGAAAACAAGGGGAATCAGGGCTTCTATCTGCTCGACGGTATTAACTGTAAACTCAAAAGACTAATTAACAGCGGTACCAGGGGCCTGATGAGCGAGGTGGGATTAATTAGAATTCCTTTGTTTCTGGGCAAGGGATTCCTGGGCAAGGGATTTCTGGCGAAATCCACTACGGCCTGGTGCGGCCACTAAATTTTATCCAGAACCCTAAGTAAAAGTGTGCGAGGTGATTGTGAACCGGAATTTCTGTGTCAGTTCACTTATCGGTTTTGTGGCCGGCGTTCTGATGGTTGTTGCGGTTGAAGATAACTCGCACGTGTCCGCCCAGACGCCCGATCAACCGACTGCCTCACATCAAGACAAGGACCAACCATTGAACCAAGCCAACGAAAACCAAGATAAGCTTTCTCCCGCAGCCCAAATTTTGTTGCGGGATTGGCAAGGGCCATACGGGGGTGTGCCGCCGTGGCGATCAGTAAATCCCAACGATTTTGAATCGGCGTTTGAGGCCGCGATGGCGCAGGAAGTGGAAGAAGTGGAGGCGATTACCAGCAATTCTGCGGATGCCGATTTTGAGAATACGATTCTGGCGTTGGAGAAATCGGGCCAAACGCTCGAGCGCGTCGCATCGATATACTACGTGCATACGTCGAATCTTAACTTGGGGCCCATGCCAGATATCGAAGCGGCGATCGAACCCAAGCTGACCAAGCATCACGATGCGATCACTCAGAATGCGGAATTGTTTGCTCGTGTAGAGGCCGTGTACCAGCAGGATTCACCGGGTTGGTCGGTGGCGCAAAAACGTTTGGTTGAAAAAATCTACAAAAGCTTTGTCCGCCAAGGAGCGCGGTTGGATCAGACGCAGAAGCAGCAACTGTCGGCGATGAATATCGAATTGGCGGGGCTGTTCACAAGCTTCAGTCAAAACGTGCTGGCCGAAGAAGAGCTGACGATCGTGGTCGAGGACGAGGGGCAGTTGGCAGGTTTGCCCGAGAGCGTGGTTGATGGGCTGGCTGTTTCTGGAGATTCCGAGGAAGGTGAGTCGGGATCGACGCAGTGGGTGATCCGCAACACGCGGTCTTCGATGGAGCCGGTGTTGACTTATGCCGATGACCGCAGCCTGCGTGAGAAAGTCTGGCGGGCATACTACAGCCGGTGCGACAACGGTGGCCAGCACGATAACAATAAAATCATTACGGCCATCCTGAAATTGAGGGCTCAGCGCGCCCAGTTGTTGGGCTACGCGACGCACGCTCATTGGCGGTTGGAACCGCAGATGGCTAAAACGCCCGAGAATGCAATGCGGCTGATGACAAGCATCTGGCCCAAAGCGGTCGCGCGGGTGAAGGAGGAGGTCGCGGCGATGCAGGCGGTGGCGGATGGGGAGAATGCTGGGATCACGATCGCGCCATGGGACTACCGCTATTACGCGGAGAAGGTGCGTAAGGAAAAATTCAATCTCGATTTCAACGAGGTGAAACCGTATTTGCAATTGGAAAAATTGCGTGAGGGGATGATGTGGGCGGCAAGCGACGTTTTCGGATTCGAATTCAAAGAAGTGGACAGCGTCGAAGTCTTTCATCCCGATGTGCGGGTGTGGGAAGTGAACCGGGCCGGTCAGTTCGTCGGGCTGTGGTATTTTGATCCTTTCGCGCGGACGGGAAAACGTAGCGGTGCGTGGATGACGGACTATCGCGAGCAAAGCAATATGGGGGCAGCGATCGCTCCTTTGGTTTCCAACAATTCAAATTTCGTCAAAGGCAAACCGGGGGAACCGGTTTTGATTTCGTGGGACGATGCGGTGACGCTGTTTCATGAGTTCGGTCACGCGCTGCACGGGCTGTGCAGTCAGTGCGAGTATCCGTCGCAGGCAGGGACATCGGTGGCGCGTGATTTTGTGGAATTTCCGTCGCAGCTGTTTGAGAGTTGGTTGTCGACGCCCCAGATGTTGTCGACGTATGCGGTACATTTTGAAACGGGGCAGCCGCTGCCGGAGGAGTTGCGAGCGAAGATTGAAGCGGCGGCGCGGTTCAACCAGGGATTTGCAACGGTCGAGTACATGGCCAGTGCGTTGATTGACATGAAGTTACATTTGGCCGGCAACGTGACGATCGACCCGGATGAGTTTGAACGATTGACGTTGGCGGAGTTGGGGATGCCGGATGAGATTGTGATGCGTCACCGCACGCCGCACTTCAGCCACGTTTTCTCTGGCGATAGTTATTCGGCCGGTTATTACAGCTATGTGTGGGCTGAAGCGCTAACGGCCGACGCGGCGGAAGCGTTTGAATCGGCCGGCAGTTTTTATGATAAGGAAACGGCTCAGCGATTGTGGTCGACTGTGTTTTCGATTGGTGATACACGCGATCCGGCGGAGGCGTTCAACGAATTTCGCGGTAGAGACTTGGATGCGGGGGCGCTGTTTCGTAAACGCGGATTTCCCGTGGGCGACGAGTAGCTGCGCGTTTGGCATTGTCGCCTTTCGCTCCGCAAAAGGGCGTGGCGCGCGAGTGCTCTTTCGCGGAGCGAAAGGCTACTATGGACTAGCGACGGCGTCGAACGAGACCTGCACAGCCGATCAGTCCCAGCAAAGCGAGCGAGCTTGGCTCTGGAATTGCCGCTACGTTTGCAGCGCCTTGCGTGTTGGTATCTGAAGCGACCCAAACACCTGTTGCTGCGTCAAGTTCGATTGAACCTCCGATGGCAGTAGTGCCGCCTTCAACAGCGCCGATATCCGTGGAAGTGCCGAGAGTAGCATTGCCTGTAATGACACCTTCGTAGCTAAGAAACTCTTGAACGCCCATGCTGGTCGTAATGGCGACACCGTCTGGCGCACCATTTTGGATTGAGCCTGGAGTCCAAACAAAGAGATCGTAGAGAGTTCCGCCGAAGTTGAGTCCAGTGGCACCAGCAGTGAGATTCGATCCTGACTCGCTATCGTAAACTACGCCTCCGGCGGTCGAGCCGTTGACCAGTTCCACCAACACCTGAGTTGGATCCGCACCGGACTCAATCGCAAACTCGACAAACTCACCGACGTCTCCACCAGCGTTGTCGTAGTGAATCTCATTGATAAATGCGAGATCGGCGTTGGCCGATGCGGCGGTAAAGAGCGACAGCAGAGCCGCCAAGAAAAGCTTCTTCATGATTCTTCCTTTTCACTATCCATGTCGTCAGGTGCTGACGGGTAACCAATAAATCCATGCGTGTAGATGAAGTGTTGCCGGCGAATAAGCGGCTGAAGAAACAAAATTGAATTTTCAGTAAATCAATTCGCATTCGTTGGTTGAAACGAATTTTAAGTTCTGTTGCGATCAATGGGTGTTGGTGAGTAGCTGCACGTTTAGCTTGTTTCATAAAAAGATCAACGAAAAAAGCGAAGCAGTAAACTGCTTCGCTTTTGAATTTTATCTTTTCGCAGGATGTTGAAACAAGATTTCAACAAGAACGAATTAGCGACGTCGACGCACCACACTTGCACAGCCGATCAGCCCCAGCAATGCAAGTGAGCTTGGCTCTGGAATTGCTGCAGGTTCAAAGTTTGCTTGCCCCGAAGTATCGTTAGTGAATGCTACCCAAGCACCTGTCGCGTCAATTCCTAATGAATTTCCAGCTACATTACCGCCACCTTGAGTAACGCCGATGTCGGTTGAAGCTCCGAGTGCAGTACCATTAGAACTGGTAGCGCTCGTAATGGCACCTTCGTAGCTGATGAAATCTTGAACACCCATGCTGGTTGTAATGGCGACACCGTCTGGTGCACCATTCTGGAGACCGGGTATAGTCCAAACAAACAGATCGTAAGAAGTTCCGCCAAAGTTGAGCCCCGTCGCACCGGCAGTAAGACCAGTGCCCGCTAGGTTCGCGTAACTTGTGCCACCATTGCCGTTGATCGCCTCAACCAAAACCTGGGTCAAATCGGCACCTGACTCAATAGCAAACTCGACAAACTCACCGACATCAGCACCACCGTTGTCGTAGTGAAGCTCATTTACAAACGCCATATCGGCGTTGGCCGATGTAGCTGTGAAAAGCGACAGGAGTGCCGCCAAGAATAGCTTCTTCATAATTCTTCCTTTTTCTTTACTTGTTAAACAAAGTTGTTTCAAAACCGACTGAAGGAAAATCCAACCACCTTCCCCAGCCACAATCCTAATACGAAAGCTCCATTTATCCTAAATGGTCTTGACAGAAATTCAATTCAGAATGACCGGTTTAACAGCTATTTAACAATCGATTAAGCTGTACGCGAGCGGGCCCTAGTCCGTATATTAGGGTGCAGTAGATTCCCCAAATCGCAAAACAAACGCTTGTTGGCAAAGCGGTGCAAAAGAAAAAACAATTAATTGCGATCTGTTTTCCATTTCGCTGATTTGTCGGACTGCCTCACGGACGACCGAAAGCTGCTCGGGAAGATAAACATGGGCATTGTCTTTCGTGCCAAAAGGGTTCGCCAATGGAGCAATTTGCAACAATGAGTTGCAACTGTTTGAGCTGAGGTGGACTTCTTCAACTGATTGTTTCTAACCAGTAGTCCATGATTTTTTTCACTTGTTAATAAGAACTTTTGATCAGGAGAGTAGGGCCGGTTTCTACCGGCCGCGATGGGTAGAGGTGGAATTGGCCGGTGGGAACCGGCCCTACTGAATTCTCTGTTAAGTTCGCAACATCTTCACCGTAACCGACCACCAACCGGGCTGGGAGTCGTGTCGTTCGGATTTTCATGAAAGCTGGGCCGTCGGTCCCTTCACCGGGCGCAAAAAAAACGAGCATCCAAAGTTGGATGCTCGTTATTAGCTTATCTGTCGCTGGTATCGTTCATGCGACTATCGACGGCGTCGAGTGATAAAACCAACTGAAGCCAGTCCCAGCAAAGCCAGTGAACTTGGCTCAGGAACAGCCGAACCTGGTTCGAATGTTGGATTGATCGAGCCAAAAGATGTTGCAGTAGGATCGCCATTGACAAAGTCTGTAGCCAACACTGAGTTTCCACTGGCGTCGAAAATGCCAATGAATTCATCCGGCGCGCCGAAATTTAAGGTTACAGTCTGGAAGAAATTGCCTGTGCTGGAGTCACGGAACACATTCAGTGGCTCGAACGCGCCATTAAAAAGAATGTCGGTGCCGCCGAGTCCTGAGCTGTAAAGCGTTGCGTCATCTCCAGGAGAGTCTGATACTCCAACCGCATCGAGGATTGTACCGAGATTGGTTAAATCAAGAGTTCCATCATCGAGTGCATCGAGGTCGTCGCCGAGCATGCCCGAAAAGGAATCCGTTAGTACTGCTGTGAAAGATGGGTTTTCAAAATCAGGAACCGTGACAACTGCCAAACCGAGGGCATCAAACATTCCCGTCACATTGGTCGCACGGTCAACAGTGCCGGCGAGTCCATCGTTCTCTAGAGAGAGGATCCAAAGATCAAAGCTTTGTGACGGAGTTCCTGATAACTCAATTGAAGCATCGGCAGGATCACCACCTGCTGGGTTGGGTTCAAACTCGCTGAAAAGTTGAGCCTGAGCCGTTGCTGCAAGTAATAAACTTGCAATTAGGCCAGCGTTAAGGGAAGTAAATCGTCTCATTTCTCAATCCTCACAAAGATGCAATTAGTTGTTAAAAATCAGTGGTGTCGATGGTCTCTACACGCGACTTAAGTCAGTCTTCGCTGGAATTCCACACTAATATAGATGTGTTTCTTTACAAGCACCCGATCTGACGCTTGTCGTTAGATTCACCCAACCACCGAGCACGCAAGAATGGTCCGTAAGCTTAAAAAATACAGCACAGAGCTCCCCGTTGGCGTTTGATGGCAGAAATCCAAACCGTTGTTTGGTTTCGCTGGAGTGATTCGTCGCCGCAAGTAATTGCAGCGATTTGATACCAAGCGTTAAAAAATTAAAAAGCCAGTCGTGATTTCACGGCTGGCTTTTTGCGTTGGGCCTCTTTGATTTTTGGGTTGGTCACTAAGATTTGAAAAAACAGTTCAACGGATGCGGAGCACCGCTACGCAACTGATTGCTGCGGTTGGTTAGAAAGCAGGGCCGGTTCCTAGCGGTCACGATGGGTAAAGTTGGGTAGAGGTGGGCGTGGGCGGGGGGGGCCCGCCCCCAGAAGCGACGGATTGTTGCAGTGCAAAGTAAAC
>CAYOZV010000025.1:17473-28394 GCA_964408465.1 uncultured Pirellulaceae bacterium | reverse complement strand
AATTTTTCTTCTGGTGAGTGGGCCGGGTTTCCCCGGGCCGCGTTGGGTCGAGGTGTATTGGGCCGGGGGCACCCGGCCCTACTCTGCTACGGATTGCTCCTGAGCATCTTCACCGCGACCGACCACCAGCCTGGCTGCACCAGTTGCCGGTAGGGGGAATCTGCTGGTAGTTCTGCCATTAGATATTGATGAGCGAATGCTAAATTGTGGTAGGGCAGCGAAGGGAACATGTGATGCAAGGCGTGGTATTGAATCGCAAAGGGGAAGAATAGCCACGTGATTGGGTCGCGCCCCACATAGTTGCAGGAATCCATGATGTGCTCCGATACGCTCAACCGCTGTCCATCGCCTTCGAAGTGATGGTCGGCCAACTGGCGAAGCTGATTCATGATCACGACGGTCGCGCCCAAAGAATACAGCATCAGCATGTGCGTCCACTCTCTAAGCCCGATCACAATCGCCAAAGGGATAATCAGCGCTCTCAGAAAGCACGCCAGTTCCAACCAAGCAAACGTCTTTCGGTTGATCGAACCAAGAGGACGGCTGTACTTGTAGTTGAACGTGAACGCCGATAGATGACGTAACGTAAAATCCCGCACTTGGGGTGTCACAAACGTCAGTGGAGCCAATAGAAATCTCAAGAACACGACCAGCGGGAATGCTGCGACGAATAGGAAATATAGAATTAGGTTCAAAACGCTACCCCGCGGGCAGACGTTAACCACATATTCCGGATCCTCCGGCGTGCCGTAGACTTTCTGCGAATGGTGGTCGCGATGATGACCGGTGAAAAATGTCGACGGAGTCAACGTTGGAATTCCAATGAACAGATTCCAAGCCACCTTGAATGATGTCTGTTCGTGTCCGCCCAGATGAGCCACTTCATGGACCAGCGAACCGACGCGATACAGCCAGAACGAAGCCAGTAAATAACCGGCCAACTGCCAAAGCGAAAATGACGGTGCGGTCATGAACAGAGCGGCCGACGCGTAGGCGATCGCGCCACTGACGATCATGTCGCGCCAATAAATGAGAGGTTTGACTTCGTGGAAGTCTTGATCGGCAGCTTTCAGTTTCGCGCGGACAGTGCGCACCCAATCCGTGGGTGGAGAAGCATCGGACATCCTGATTCCTAAGATAAGGCGTGAGCGTGAGGGGAGAGGGCGTAGTTGTCACTGATTCAGCGCTGCTTGTCAAACTTGATTGTTGGTTTGACACTTGGTTGATCTTTGGGAATCTAGATGCTTGGGATAACTTTTTCGGTAAACGGAGCTATCGCACCGCCAATATGATAACTTGGGATAGCCTTGAGCAGGCATGGGGTAACTTGGGGTAGTCTGAGACGGGATGCTTGTGCCACTGTCTTCAGAATTCTTTTATCGTTCATAAGAAAAAGATAGTAGAGAAAAATGAAAAACGCGACCCACTATTTTTATTTACTGAGAGTTAGCGCGGCGATGCTGTCAGTTGGATGTTTGACCACTTTGGTTTTTCTCCGGTGTGCCAACGGTCAAGGCAATTTGGATCCGGTGGTAGAAGCGTCGACTCATTTCCATGAAGTCGATGGCTTGGTCGCGGTGGAAGCCGAACATTTTTTCAAGCAACAACTCAAGGACGTCCGCGCGTTTTACATGACGCATTCGAAGGAGGTTCCAAAATTTGATCCCGACGGCGATCCGATCCACGTTAACGGCGCCAGTAACGGAGCCTATCTAGAGATTTTGCCTGACA
Source organism: uncultured Pirellulaceae bacterium (assembly GCA_964408465.1). Lineage (GTDB taxonomy): Bacteria > Planctomycetota > Planctomycetia > Pirellulales > Pirellulaceae > Mariniblastus. The sequence continues at coordinate 26,663 of CAYOZV010000025.1, read as the reverse complement.
GTCGCCGGAATCACGGAGAGAAGCTTGTGCAGGGAGTGAATTTCACCAACAAGCCCGGCAAAGCGGCGGTCGTTTCGTACCGCGTGAACTTCACCAACGTGGGACGTTATTACGTTTGGGTTCGCGCCTTTTCGACCGGCAGCGAAGACAACGGTTTGCACGTGGGGATTGATGGGATGTGGCCCGAAAGTGGGCAGCGTATGCAATGGTGCGAAGGGAAAAATCAGTGGAGGTGGGAGAGCAAGCAGCGCACTCAAGAAGTTCATTGCGGCGTGCCCCATCAAATTTTTCTGGACGTGGCAACCGCTGGCGTTCACACGATTCATTTTTCAATGCGTGAAGACGGTTTTGAATTTGACAAATGGTTGATGACGACCGACCGAGACTTCCAGCGTCCCGCTGACATGGGGCCGGTGTCGACCAGCAACGCGGATGATCTTCCGGCGTTTGAATTATCTCAAGCAGTTGCGCCCAACCATTGAGGTGACTGACCGCGGGCGGTGATCTTTGAAGAAGGTCGGCCACTGGAGTGTCCGCACGGCCTGCATTTTCTACGTTGGGTTTGCCGCCTTTGTGATGGCAGCGGTGATGGCATAAAAATAGGGACGTCAGATGACGTCCCTATTGATCGTTTAATATTAGATCGCTTTAAATTAGCCCCCTGCATCAATGATGAGCGGGGAATAACTTTAGCCAGCGAAACCGTCCAGTTTTTCCATCAAACCATCAACAGCCGGTTTCAGTTTGCCAAGAATTCCTTCGTCTGAGATTCCTTCCATGGCTTTGGTGACGGCGGCCTTGAAAGTTGCGATGACGGTACCAACGGCGGTCTTGGCGGGTGCACCTAGATCCGTTTCACCCATTTCTTCAACCGACGTGCCTAGGTCAGAGATTTTTGAAGTCAAGCCATCGACGTTTTCGGCGGTGACGTCTTTGAATCCGTCGGTTACACCGGTGAACTTCTCTTTGAGGCCGGCCATATCGAAATCGCCGAAGTCGATGTTGGCCATGTCGCCTACCGAATCCTTGGCTTTGTTTGCTACTTCGGTTGCGGCATCGCAACCGGTGAAGACGACCATCAATCCTAGCAATAGCATGCTAATTTGAGTTAGTTTTTTCATTGTTAAATTCCTTGTGATCTCAATGGTAAAAAGGGGAGTTGTGTTCATGAACTGTCAAGGTAAGCCATTTGTTGACCACTGAAAAGAGGCCGCAGCATTTAATTGACGCGCTGACTGCCTCGGATAACCCAAGGGCGACCAGGTTTGCGGCATTTGCCGACCGCAACACGCATTGAACAGGATTCATTTTAATGGGTAAGTCTTTGGCCGATGTCTGCCGGCGATGGGTTGGGCTGGTTTTTGGCTACCGCAGCCCTTGAGGAAATTGCAAACCAAAAGCCCGCGGTTGGGACATCCCCAAACGCGGGCTTGATTGGTTTTTGAGTGTGGCCGCAATGGCGTCGGTCGGTAAGATCGATTCTGAAGGATGGAGCCGTTGGTGTTTTTTAATTCGGCTTGTTCATGAGTTCGCCGAGGTCTAGTTGCAAGTCCTCGTGTCCACCTGCGGGGACTTCGATAACCGCTTCAACGCCTCTGAGGACCGGTCGCCCTTTGAGTTTGGCAGTTATCTTTGCCATTTTCTTTTTCGCCTTTTCAAAGGCCGCCTTGTCACCATACTCCTTCGCCTCGCTCATTGAATCACGAAGGTCATCCATTTCGGTTTCACCGATGTCGGTGTATTGAAAGGTCAACTTGTGGGATCCGACGAAAGCTCCGGGGTCTTTGTGTCTGGTGACGAGAGTAAATTTCCCGTCTGCATCGGTGGTTCCTTTTGAGTAAGGTCCCGGTGAAAAGTTTTCGCCAACCGGTTCTGGGGAAAAAAATACACCAAGCTTGGCAACCGGCTTTCCGTCATAGGTTACCGTGCCGGAGACAGGCGCGATGGAGCTGTCCCCGCCACATCCTGAAATTACAATTGAAAAAATTGCGAATAAAGCAATCGCACATGAGGTGAAATTGTTTCTCATAACTAACCAAAACTCCGACCGTTACTGTTAAAAAAAAGCACGGCCACTGCAGCTTGTCGCTGCCGGCCGAACTTTTGGAAATAAGGATGAATCAAGCTTCTTTAAAAACTTGGTACCACGCGACCATCAGACATGCGGATTAAGTAACTAAGTGTGATAACATTCATGTCCTCTGAGATGAACTGAACCGATGCATCTCCGCGGCAGAAGTTGGCTCCGCCTGAGTGGAGACTTGACCCAGGTCCTCGAGGCGCGTCCTCTCCATTGATGCTCCAGTTTTGAGGGTTGGTACTGTTCATGTGTCCCAAAGCTCCCCAGTCGGACTTGCCGTTGACGGCGTCGGAGTCTCGGTCGGTACGGCCGGTCCAGATGGCACCATAAATTGCGTCGTTGCCAGAGCCATCATTTCTAATCTCAGCTTGGCTACGGCTGTCTCTTTCGGCGAACATGAAGGTGTTGGTTGTTCCGTCTGAGATGTCACCAAAGGATGTTTTCGAGTTCAAGCCGAACATGCCCCAGTATTCGCTGAAGCCCGAATCGCTCATGAATGCTAAGCCGCCTGTTCGATCATCTTCGCTACTGCCTGCACCGCAAAGGGCGATGTAGTTTGACTTCGCACAGGGGTCAGTAGCGACGGTGGCGATGTGTGAATAACCTCTGTTGTTATCGCCGTCACGACTGGCATCGCTTGGGCAGATAAAAAATGGGACTACCTGCGTCTGGCAAAGTTGACCAGATGGCATTGCGGCTGCCCACCAAGGAGTAGACCAATTATTGGTCCCTGACTGGAATGCGTCGAAGAGATTGTTTTGCTCAACAAAAGGCAGAAGAAAAGTAGCCCAAACGACCTTTTGCCCACCGGAAAGAATCTCGCGGTTGCGTGTCGTGCGCGTGCTGTTGCCCGATTTGTCCCAATTCATCCCCGGCGGGAAGTTCATCCGCGAACTTTCGTAGTTGTGAGCCGCGATTCCCAACTGGCGAATGTTGTTCGCGCATTGTACTCGCCGCGCCGCTTCGCGGACCTGTTGTACGGCAGGCAGTAGCATTCCGATCAGAATGCCAATGATGGCGATGACGACAAGCAGCTCCACAAGCGTGAAACCCTTTTTGTTTAATTTCATGATCAATCCTTAATGATGACGGAGATGTAGCTTAGTAGTAAAACCAGAATGAACCGGGCTTACTTTTCTCAACATGGAAATAAAAGAAGCGAGGAAAAAAATCATAATGCCTCAGCCAAAAATGGTCAGACAGGTGGGAGATTATTAAATGTGTTGCACGGTTTGGTATTATTTAACGGCAGCCCCGTGGAGTCAAAATCCTTCGTCGGTCGACCGAGCGGTGTGAACAGGGCCACGAGGACCCGCTTCGCGCAAGACCAGCTGAAAAGGCAATTCGGACTAGGGCTTTGCTGAACCCGTTAATAAATATTAAACACTGTTTTCGGCGGCTTTGCAATCCAAATTTTCAATTATGTGAAATTAACGCTGCCTTAAGCCTTTCAAGGGAGTCTTTCGTGCCCTTGAGCGATTCATACTTATCATTTCGGTTTGGTGGCTGGCGATTTGAATTGAGTTGAGGCTACGGCAGGCGGATTTCCAGCATTTTGGGCGGATTGTTGCAACTTTACGGCTGACGTGATTGGCTCAGCTGCAGCTGGCGACGTTGTTGGTCGCGCGGTTGATGGAGCAATCGGCGCGGAGCGTTTACCGTTACCGCTTGGCTTTACCGTTTGATTTAAACGTTTGGTCAAAGAGATGGACAAATATTCCAAAGCGTTACAGGAGTAACGCAGTTCGAAATACGGAATGCTGATCCACTGCCGGCCGAACTTACGTGCCGCGCGCGTGTCAGTTGCCGACCGGTTGCGGGGCGCCCGATTTCCAACCGCTGTCGGCCAGGACCTTGAGGGCGGTGTCGAGCTCTGGCAGATAGGGGTGCCATTTGCGTTCCCATTCTAGGCTGACGACGCCCGAGTAGTGATTGTCGCGCAGTACATCGAAAGTTTCGACGACCGGAAATTCACCCTCGCCAGGAAGAACGTAGCTGTAGGGGTGCCGCGCCGAGGGAATCGAAACGCTATCCTTGATGTGGATATGTTGGATCATGGGCGCAATCTGATCCCAGGTTTCCTGCGGGCTTTCGCCGCCCGTTTTCCAGGTGTGGTGGGTGTCCCAGATAACATCAATTCGACTGCCGTAAGCCTCTTGAAGCTGCAGGCAACGTTGGCCGCTGCTGAAACCGTCATGGGTTTCCAGCGCGATCTGCGTCTTCCAATTGTTTTTTTGACGTTCGCGTTGGAACCAATTTAGATTGGCAACGGCGGTCGTTAAATCGGTTTCAGTAAGCGGTTGGTCCATCGTGCCACCGCCGAAGACGCGGATGAAGGGAATCTCAAGCAGCTCTGCCCACCGTGCAAACCCCAGCAGTTGGTCGCGCGGCGCTTGGTCGGTTGCCGATTTGATCAGGCTGAAGCCACTGTTGAGCGCGATGATCGATTGGTTGTGCCGCGCGAGAATCTCCCGCACCGCAGCCGGATCCTGAGGATAGGTCTGGTCCAGATACTTCGGCAGCTCCAAGCAATCAGCGAGGCTACGGATCTCCAAGTGGTGGATGCCGTGTTGCTGAGCAAGTGCGCAGATGGCGGGCAAATCAAGTTCGTGGCATCCCAGCGTGGAGATGCCCCATTTGATATTAAGTGGCGCGATCATAAGTGTTCAGATCAATAAGGTTGGTGAGTGGTTGGTTCTCAAGGTAGGCTTGTAAGTTGGCCAGGCAGAGCTCGCCACAGTCGCGGCGGCGATCTGGCGTTGGTCCTCCCAAGTGCGGCAGCAACATTATGTTGTCCAAGCTGCGCAGCGGCGAATCAACCGGCAGGGGCTCGTTTTGGTAAACGTCCAATCCGATGTGCAGTCCGCGTTTGCTGGCCCGAACCAAGGCATCTTCGTCCACCACCATCCCGCGACCAAGATTCACAAAGACGGCTTGTTCAGGAAGTAGCTTCAGCAGATCGTCACCGACCAGATGGTGGTTGGCCGGTTTGCCCGGAGCCAGTTCGACCAGCACGTCGGCGGTGGAAAACAGATCTTCTAGCGTTTCACACCGGCGGATGTTGAGCTGTTTGAATGTTTCCTCGTCGACGCTGGGCGAGTAAGCCGAGATCTGCACATCAAAGGGTTGCAGCAGTTTTACTAGGTCGCGGCTGATCGCACCCAATCCGTGCAGCGCGACGCGGCGCCCGAACAGGCTGAGAGTGTCGGGGTGACGTCCGCTTTTCCATTTGCCATCCCTCCGCATGGCGACGCTCCAATTGCCGACCCGCCGAAGTGCCGCCAAGATCAGCAGCAACGCACATTCGGCGACGGTGTTGCTGACGGTCGATCCCCAGTTGGTGACCTGCAATCCGCCTTCGATCAGCTCGCGCGGAACCAGTTTGCGGACCGAGCCACACAAAAAACACAGGTACTTCAGGTGCTCGGCCGCCTCCAACGGCAAGGGCGGCGTTTCCCATGCACAGAGAATAATCTCCGGTTGTTTCTCGCGCAGCAACGCATGCCATTGCTCGGGTTCCAACGGGGCTTGGACCCAGGTGAGGTTGGGGAACATTTCTCGCAGCCTGCCTTCGAGATCCGGCGGCATAAATTCGAGCTTCTCTTGTTCGAGCATAATAACCAGAACAGAAGGCTCAGACGGTGGGGTCGTATTCATTGTTATGAATTCTATCGGTAAGTTTCAATCAGGGCAAATGGTGTTTAGCCTATGCTGCAATTCGAAACATTGGCTATGATTTAGCGGTCGAATCCAAGTGCGTTGTGCGGATGGATTGGAAGCGTGGAGAAGCGAGAATCGGTAAACGGCTGGCGGCCCTAGGGCGCCGTTGCCATTTAATTTAAGCGTAGTGGGATTCGCCAGAATTCCTGATTTGCGTGAGGCAAAGGGGATTTCTGGCGAAATCCACTACCACCCACCCTAATTCTCAACGGGAACAAAGCACTAGTGCGACGCCAAAATGGCCTTTAATATTGTGTAGAAATAGGAAAAGTTGACGATGGCAAAACGGATATCTCAAAGTGAGATCGCAAAAGAGCTTGGGGTTTCCCAGTCACTGGTGTCGCTGGTGCTGAACGGGCGCCGCGATGGTATCTCCGATAAATCCTACAATAAAATTTGGGAAGCGGCCGAAGCCAGCGGTTATGTCCCGCGCGGCATGCAACCCAATCACGCCCCCGAAGCGCGCCGTAATTATGTTGGAATCGTGCATCGCGCTGGGTTGAGCCTCGATCAACCCAGTAACACGTTCAGCCATGTTCAGCAGGGGCTGTTTAAAGTCTTACAGCAGTCTTTTATCAGCACAACTTTCCTCGGTGGCGAAGGCGACCTGAACGAGAAGAAGCTGTTTGATCTGCTGGGGCAACGCGACCCGCTGCAAGGAATCGTCGTGTTCGGCCAGGTGAGAGTGGCCTTTTTAAAGGCGCTGGGCGCGCTGCGGATTTCGTTGGTCAGCGTTTACGGAAGCGCTCCGGGGCTTTGTCATTCGGTCACGCCCAACGAGAAACAGTCGCTGGAGCAGTTGGTCGACCATCTGGTTGGACTGGGGCATGAACGGTTTGCTTGGCTGGGCGGAAACGAAGGCCTGGGCCGCCACGAGTTACGTCTTAATGCGCTACGCGAATGCCTGTCGATCCGCGGATTGAGTTTGGATGATCGATTTGTTGTCAGCGTAAAAAATGGTGACCGTCAGGAAGGTTTCGACTGTGCCACGGAGTTGATGAAACGCTGTCAGGACAGCCCCTCCCCACCACCAACGGCGTGGGTTTGTTTCAACGGGTTGATGGCACGGGGCGCCCATCAGTTTGCGTTGACCAACGGAATAAGTATTCCCCAAGACATCAGTCTGGTGGCTGTGGATCGTACCCGCGTTTGCCAAGAGATTCACCCCAATCTCACAAGCGCAAGCAGTTGCCCCGACGCGATCGGTGAAGAGGCGGCCAAGCTGCTTGGTCGTGGCGAAGAGCCCAATGAAAACCAGACTTTTGTTGACCTCGTGGTTCCCTCGGAGTTCGCTTTGGGCGAAACGAGCGGCCGGATCTCAGACAGTCCGGTGCCTCAATAGCAACGGTGGCGGGCATCTGAGGCAGGATTCTTTTTAGAATTTCGCGGCTTGACAGGTTAATAACTATGAAACGAAAATCTGCGTTTCTCGTTTCCGTCATGCTTTAGGCGCTAAATCGTGCCAAGGGAAGTCCTCGATGATCATCAGAACAAGTTTCGTATGGGGTGTTTTCGTTGTTGGGATTTTCCAATTTGGGGAGTTGGCCGCTCAGCCCCCGACAGCGACCGGCAGCGTCGCGGGCACCGTCTATCTGGACGAGACTTTCGAAAGCTTCGACGTCGGTGCCACGCCCGATTCTGCGGAGCTTGAGCGCGTGAAATTGGTGACGGTGGTCGAGGGAGGCGGAAAAGTTGGATCCGCAAAGGTTGCTCATTTCAATGACAACGACACCCAAGACGGCGGCGCGATGGAGTACAACGTTGGCCAATCGGCATTAACCAGCCTGTACATTGAGTTTGATGCACTCAACAACGACGCTGCAAAAGGAGATAAAAATTCAGCCGTCATTTTTGGCGTCGGTCCCTGGGAACCAGGCAGGCCGTTGATGCTCAACGCGAAGTCCAAACGAGCCTTCGGGTTTGAGATGTATCAGCAAAAGAATCTCAAACTGCGTGTCGGCGAGGGAAACGTTTGTTCGGTGAAGTACGATGCTGCGGCTGCGTTCAATGTAAAGATTTGGACGAACGATCACGACACTCATACGCTTGCTTACAAACGTCCCGACAACGGCGAAACCGCGACTCTTGGTGCTGATTCGGTGGTCATTTGGTTGAACGACGCATTGATGGAAGGCTTGGAGGCCGCCGGCACGCCGATGCATAAAGATGTCACCGCAGGAGATGCTGTGATTGGCCGGGCCGGATTCAGTTCGGCTTCGACCAAGGTTGCCGATTTCCTGTTCGACAATCTTCATATCCAAGGGCCCTCCGGCGAAGCCGAGTCGGCCGATTCTGTTGTGCCTGCCGCGGCGACATCTTCCACGACCGAGCAAACGCCGGAGAGTATGCCGGGTGCGGAAAAGATAGCCTATCGCAACGGGGAAAACGCGATGGACCTTTTCGTTTACAAACCTCAGGGCTGGCAGGCCGGTGACAAACGGTCGGCCTATGTCTTTTTTTTCGGCGGAGGTTGGACAAGAGGTACGCCGCTGAAGTCGGCTTATGCTGCGAAATGGGCGGCGGACAACGGCATGGTGGGCATCGCGCCCGACTATCGGACCAAGAACCGGTTCGGCACCAGCCCATTGGCGGCGGTGGACGATGGCCGCGCGGCGGTTGCTTGGGTGGTGGAACATGCGGATGAATTGGGCATCGACCCGACGCGCATTGCGGTTGGTGGAAGTTCTGCCGGGGGACATGTTGCTCTTTGGACCGCGATCGAAAAAGCGCCTCCCGGTTCTGACGCCGCGACGTCGCCGAAGGTAAAACCGGCGGCCGTGTTTTTGACCTCAGCCGTCACCGATACGTCACCCGCGACCGGTTACACGCCCCAACGGTTCGGTGATGACGCGCTGGCGCTTTCGCCGGTGCATCAACTGGACGCCGAAATGCCACCGACGTTGATCGTTCATGCGGCCAATGACGAACTGGTCCACTACGGTACAGCGGTCGCACTGTATAACAAATTGGTTGCAACGGATAACGTTTGCGAGCTGATGACGGTTCCCGTGGGAGGGCACGGTTTTGCCAGCGAGTACCCGCTTTGGAAGGCCAAGCGACGTGCAGAGCTGGAGGAGTTGTTTGAACGCGCAGGGTTGCTGCGGGCTGATCGTTAACCTCAAACGCAGGACCGAGCGAGCGTTTTCGCGCGTCCTCATTTGTAAACGAACACCCGTTGCGCGCCATAGTACAGTCGCCGTCCCGGCTACTAATGGCGCTTCGATTGAACACCGCATACACTCCGGTCGAAACCGAATCTCGTTAATGGAGAATCAAACGGGGGAATCAAATTTGAACCGTTGATCGTGTGTTCTGGTTTGGGGTGGGAAGGCGGATGGACAAAGGTGGTTAGGGGATCGGCTAAGCAGCTGGGGACAGCGGCTTTACAAT
>CAYOZV010000025.1:0-17373 GCA_964408465.1 uncultured Pirellulaceae bacterium | reverse complement strand
TGGACAAAGGTGGTTAGGGGATCGGCTAAGCAGCTGGGGACAGCGGCTTTACAATTGGGATTGGCCGAAGCAGCTGGGGACAGCGGCTGTACAATTGGGATCGACCGAAGCAGCTGGGGGCAGCGGTTTTACAATCGGTTCATTGTCAGGCCGCCATCGACGTAGATCGCTTGGCCGGACGCGTAGGGCATGTCGCCGCGCGCCATTGCGGCGGCCAGTTTGGCGATATCCTCGGGCAGGCCCCAGCGCTTCTCAACCAGCAACTCCGTGTTGTAAATCAGGTTGTCGTATTTCTCGGTGACGCCGGAGGTCATGTCTGTTTTGATGATGCCCGGCCGAATTTCATAAACGGGAATCGCAAATTCGCCCAGTCGCGCCGCAAACAAGGCGTTCATCATGCCTAGGCCCGCCTTTGAGATGCAATAATCGCCGCGGTTGGGTGAAACGACGGTCGCCGAAATGGAACCGATATTGATAATGCACCCCTCGAACCCATCGTCGGCCTTCTTCTGATCGATCATCCAATTAGCACACGCCTGCGTCAGGAAGTACGGGCCCTGCAGGTTGATCTTCATGATCCATTGATAGCTGTCTTCGGTGGCCTCCAAAATGTCGGCGCGTTCTTTGGGCGCGACGCCAGCGTTGTTGACCAAGACGTCCAGTCGACCGAAACGTTCTTTGATTTCGGCCAACATTGCCGCGCGATCTTCGGCCGATGAGACGTCGCCTGAGCAGTACAGGACGGTGCTGCCCATCGCTTGAAGTTTCGCAACCGCGTCGGCGACCTTGGAGGCGTCAGAGCGCCCGCTGAGCACAAGGTCGAAGCCGTCGGCTGCCAGTTTTTCACAGATCCCAAAACCGATGCCGCGTCCGCCGCCGGTTACCAGTGCTACTTTTTTGCTCATCACAACTATCTTTAAAAAGGGTGGTAGCGGAACTCGTCAAGAGTCCCGTTGAATCTGATAAACAGAAGTCCTGACAACTTCCGCTACGCCTACCAAGAACTACAGATAAAATACTACAGATAAAATTTGTAGTACGGATCGTCGTTGATGAGGCGTTGCACGTAAAGCGCTGTTTCGCGCGCGTGGTAATCACCCCACATGCTCGATTCGCCGCAGGGCACCGTTTGACCCTCGGGGATGTGATCCCAACCGTTGGGACGATGGTAGACCGAGTGCAAGATCAGGCCTTGGTGTGATTCTTCGAGGCTGAGGTATTTGTCGCTGAGCAACGTTTGCATCACGGTCAGTCCGGCTTGCGTGTACTTGGGATCATCCAAATAACGTCCCAATCGCAGCAAGCCCTGAGCACCGATTGCTGCAGCGGAGGAATCGACCGGTTCGGCGTCGTTGAATGGCTCCGAGGAACGGTCGTAAACGTCGACACCCAGCTTGTGCGAATTCAAAGCACCGGTGTCCCAATAAGGGATGCCATCGGTGGCTGTGTTTTCGATGTAAAAATCGCAGGTGGCTTTGGCCATTTTCAGAAGGACCGCCTCGATCTCGGCGCGGCCACCGAGCGGCTCAAGTTCGGCGTCGTCAACGGTTTTCAAAAATTCCAACTGCTCTGGAGCACCGATCATGATCCACGCCAACCCGCGCGTCCAAGTCGTAAATGGAGAGAAACCCTGCTGAGAATTGGGGCAGCGATAGGCTCCGTCGTTTAAGTTAAAGATGCTCTCGTGAGCGGTGCGGCCCCAAACATCGTAGAAGTCGCGGCCCTCGCCATAGTAAACCGAAAATTCGGCCGTTGATTTGACGTGCTGTACTAAACGCTCCAGCAGGCTGGTCTTTTTGTCGTTTTCGCCCATGACCGAATGGCCTAACTGATGACCAACAGCCAACGCACGCAGCGAACGGATCGTGTCAGCGAACAAAGAGTGCGGACCGTTGAAGGAATAAATGTACCCGCCCGATGGAATCTCGGTCCATCGTTTGGCTTGCACGGCGCTCGAAGCCTGCAACGCCATCACGTAAAAATTACGCTCCCATTCGTTTTCGGGGATACGTCCTTCATTCATCAGACGTAGCAAATTGCCGTAAGTGCTGACGTTGTTGAATCCGTGATCGTGGACGCCGAAGTGCGTGATGTGCGGAGCCATTTTTTCGACGGTGTTCTGCTTGCCCATTTTAAGGAACTGATCATCACCGGTGGCGTCGAACTGTAGAATTTCAGAACCGTATTGGAATCCTTGGGTCCACTCGGTCCAGCCGCGCGTCGAATATTTTCCTTTGACGGTGAACACCGGCGATCCCTGAGAGTCGTCGTACTGGTTGTTGATCAGTTCAATTTTTTGCGCCGAGACCATCCAAAATCGTTCGAGGCTGTCCTTGAGATCATTGGTCGTGATAGTGTTGTTTGTTATCATGCGTCTTTGGCTCTTGTTTCTCTTAATTTGTTTAGGAGTGCCCTTGGTTCTGAGATCTGTCTAAAAAGCACGTAAAAGGACAGGGCTTCTTCAACCCCGCCAATCTCAACGTTATTAACCCCAGCCGCAGCGAAAGCTTGGCGGTAACTAGAGGCGGCCGTGGGTGGCAGGCGGTAAAGGGGATTGTGCGAATCCAGCTGCCATCGCCAAGGGCTGTATTTCAGAAAAGTCAACGAAATCCGCTTGTAAACCCAATACGTTGCGAGGCCGTTGCTACGACGCTGCTAGGCCGCTGCCATGATGGTATAATAATTATTAGTTGTCCAGCCTTTGCTGTTATTTTATTTGCGGACGCCCCAATCGTTTGCTGAGAACCGACCTCCACCACCAGCTTCATTTCATGTCCACCGCAACAACACAACAGACTGCTTACCAACAGACTTTATCGGTGGCTGAGAAGCTGCTTGCCCCGCTGGTAAAGATGATGAAACCCGGCGCGGCGTCTTTGCCGTTGGAGGGTCAGGCCAGCGACCATGGCGAACTTGCCGACGTGTTGGAGACCTTCGCGCGGCCCTGTTTGTTGGCCGCTCATTGGCTGGCGGCCAAAGGCGGCGGCGGAGAGTCGCTGGGGTTTACCCGCGCTGAGGTTGCCAAGTGGTTTCGCGAAGGGCTGGTGGCCGGCACCAATCCTCGGGCCAAACAATACTGGGGGCCGGTTACCAATTACCATCAGCACTGCGTCGAGATGGGAGCGCTGGTTTTGGCGCTGGAGATTGCCCGGGATCACCTTTGGACGCCGCTGAGCGATGACGAAAAACGGCAAGTGTTGGCGTGGATGCGGACAACGCGTGGTTGCGGATTTCATCGCAACAACCATATGTTCTTTGGTGTCCTGCCGCTGAGTTTTATCATCAAAGAGGGCGCCGGTTCTACCGGTGACCAAGAACTGGTACTGCGTTGGTTGGATATCTTGGAGTCGATGTACATCAGGGACGGTTGGTTTGTCGATGGCATGAACGAAACCATCGATCACTACAATGCGTACGCCTGGCACTTTTACGGATTGTGGTGGGGGAAACTTTACGGCGATGTCGATCCTGACCGAGCCCAGCGTTGGAGGGATTATGCGGTTCCGTTTTTGCAGGACTACGTGCACTTCTTTGCGGCCACTGGCGAACAAGTTCCTTTCGGTCGTTCCATGGTTTACCGCTTCAATGCGTCGGCGCCGTTTGGCCTTTCGCACTATTGCGGCGTCAAATCGCTGGACCCCGGACTCAGCCGCCACGCGTTCATAAAGAACGTGGACTTCTTCATCAGCAAACTGCCTGCGGATAAACCACTGTCGCTGGGTTGGACGGATGACTTTCCGCCGATGTCAGAGGTTTATTCTTGTGCCGGTTCACCGTACTGGGCCGCCAAAGCGTTTTCGCCGCTGTTGATCGACCCCGCCGATCCGTTTTGGACCGCACCGGTTCAACCGCTGCCATCGGAGACGGGTGATTTCGTCCGCGCTATCCCCGCCGCCGGCATGGTGGTCCGCTGCATCGACGGTGATATCGAATTACACAATTCTGAAACCGGCATCAATCCGGGCAACACGCGCTTTGGCACTTATAAATGGGGCAAGACCAGTTACCGAACCGGCGTTGGGCTGGAGGTCGCCTCAGCGTCGGGCGAATTCCCACGCGACGCGGCGCTGACCGCAGATGCGGCCGACGGAACCGTTTATGGACGCCACAGCACGCACATGATCAAATGCACCCAAGACGAAAGCGCCATGATCTACGTGCTGGGGCACAAGGTCTCGCACTTCTCGGTCCAAGTCGAAACACACGTGTGGTGGCATGGCAATTGGCAATTGCAACTTCACAAGGTCAACGCGCTCCAACCGGCGAAGCTGACCGTCGGCGGGCATAGTCTTCCCGTCGGTGATGATGTCTATTGCGTGAAATTGCAGAACGTCAAAGGCTGGGGGGCGGCGGACGTGATCCGCCACGACGGCGACGATCGGACCCACATCATGTCTGCATCCAGCGCCTACCCAATCATGACGTGCGACGTCGATGGCCAGGCGGATTTGATTTGTCTGTCTTACTGCGGAAAAGGGGAACCCCAAGCGTGGAAAACGGAATCACTGGACGAATCAGGAATTGTTTTAGCGGCCGCTGATGGCACGCAATGGAAGGTCTCTTTTGAATCATAGTTCACCACTGAAGCTGGCTCCGAATTACGCTTGGCGAAGCTATCAAGGCGGGACTCATCTTCGCAAGTTTCGCGGCGATGATGTTGGCGTCGATGATCACTTCCCCGAAGACTGGCTGGCCTCAACGTCTATCGCCCGCAACGGAGACAATCAACAACGGGCCGATGAAGGCGTTTCGCGTCTGGAGGTCGATGGCAAGGACGTTGCGCTGACAGATTTGATTGCCGCGCATCCGAAATGGTTTTGGGGAAACCAACAGCCACCGGTCCAAGACGTCGGGCAGATCGGTGTACTGATCAAGTTACTGGACGCGGGCGTTCGTTTGCACCTGCAGGCGCATCCCAATGCTGAATTTGTAAAACGCGTTTTCGGTCCCGATGCGGGTAACGCCGGTAAGACCGAGTGTTGGTACATTCTTTCGGTGCGCGGCGATGACCCGTACGTTTACCTTGGCTTCCAACACCCACCAACGCCCCAGCGGTGGCAACAGATGGTGGGGGATCAAGACCTGGAAGGCATGCGCGCCTGCTTTGAAAAAATTCCGGTCAAGCCCGGCGATTGTTTGATGGTTCCATCGGGCACACCGCACGCGATCGGTGACGGGATCTTTATGATCGAACTGCAGGAACCGACCGATTGGGTCGTGCGATGCGAATTCAGCGCCGGCGGACACGTGCTTGAACACAGTGCTCGTTTTATGGGATTGGAACTGGAAGATGTGGTTTCCATGTTCGACTACTCGCAGCATCCGGTTGATGCGCTGGAGAAGTCATTTCTACAGGTGCCCGAAGTTTTGAACAAAACCAGCGCGTTCGTCGAAGAACGCATCATCGACATCAAACACCAAGAGTTCTTCCGTTTGCGGCGTTTGACCGGCAGTGGAGCGGCCGAATTCGGCGGCGGGGAACCGATCGTTTTATTGATGCTTGAGGGATCCGGAACGCTGGACGGCGTTGCGGTTTTTGCGGGCGATACTTTTTTGTTACCCGGTTCGGCTGAAGGTTGGAATTGGACTCCAGCGACAGATGAACCGACCGCGAGCGAATGGTCGTTCTTACTTGCTCAGCCACCCATCAAGGCAATGAATTAGTCATTGCAGCAAACATTAGGCGCCGACTTATGGATCAATTGAATGAGTTCTTTGTGAGTATGTTCCCCGAGGACAGTATGCTCACCATTTATGACTACATTTCTATCGCGTTCTTTTTTCTGTTCATGCTCGCCCTGGGACCGATCTTTAAGGCGTTCAGCGAAGATGACAGCGACTTCTTTCGCGGCGGCGGCCAAATGCTGTGGTGGATGGTCGGTGGGTCGGCGTTCATGTGCCAGTTTAGCGCTTGGACCTTTACCGGTGCCGCCAGCAAGGCCTACCAAGACGGAACGTTGGTGGCCATGCTGTTTTTCGCCAACGCCGCTGGGTTTTTTCTAAACTATGTATGGTTTGCGCCGCGGTTTCGCCGCATGCGCATCGTGTCTCCCATCGAGGGCGTGCGGGCTCGTTTTGGACCGGCCAACGAACAGGTTTTCACGTGGCTGCAGATTCCAATGAGTTTGGTGTATGCCGCGCTGTGGTTGAGCGGGCTGGCAATTTTTGCGACCGCCGTGTTCGGATTTGATGTGACCTATACGATCTGGATCGTGGGGATTGTGGTCATCGTATTGTCGGTGGCCGGTGGTTCGTGGGCGATCTGTGCGGGTGACTTTGTGCAGCTGTTGATCTTGATGGCGGTGTCGATTGTGACCGCGGTCATGGTGCTGGGGCATCCTGATATCGGCGGCATTAGCGGTTTAGTAGAAAAGGTGCCCAGCCATCACTTCGACTGGACCGCGGTCTGCAGTTCCGACATCGTTTGGCTCTGGGTTATCGGAACCTTTGTGCACAAATTCGTCAGCCTCAACAACATGCAGGACTCCTATCGCTATCTAAACGTGAAGGACGAAAAACAGTCTCGTAAAGCGGCCCTGCTCGCTTCGGGGTTGATGCTGATCGGGCCGATCATCTGGTTCATTCCGCCGATGGCGGCCCGCGTACTTAGCCCCGATCTGGCGGTCGAGTTCCCCGAAGTCAAAAACCCCAACGACACCGCTTACATCTTTGCGGCGATGCAAGTGCTGCCCTCGGGCATGATGGGGTTGTTGGTCTGTGGTTTGTTTGCGGCGACGATTTCATCCATGGACAGCGGACTCAATCGCAACGCAGGTATCTTTGTGCGTTGCTTCTACCAACACGTGGTGAAAGATCCTTCGCCAAGGCATTTACTGCGAGTCGGGCAATTGGCTTCGGCGGTGTTTGGCGTGTTCATTATTCTGATTGCCATTTTCGTCAACCAGCTCAAGGGCTTGGATCTGTTCGATCTGATGATGTACTTCGGCGGAATGATCGCAGTTCCGTACTCGATCCCGCTGTTGTGGGGAATCATTCTCAAGAAAACACCGCCGTGGTCGGGATGGAGCACCGTTCTGATCGGATTCGCGATCTCGATCGCCCTCACATTCAGTTGGGATGTCACGCTCGAGGACGGCGGTGAAACGGTGACCAAGTATTTAATCGATCCATCCTGGTTTGGGACGGCGATAGGAATTGATGGCGAAATGAGCACTCGTGAAAGGAAGGACTACCTTTATTTCACCCCCGTCTATGTCAACGTCGTTGTCTGTACGGTTTGGTTTTTCTTCACACGATTGTTTTATGGATCTTCCACTGAGGAACACAAGCAACGCGTAGAAAAGTTCTTCACCGACATGAATACGCCGATCGACTTCGAAAAAGAAGTTGGTGCTGGTAAGGATTCAGTACAGTCAAAAACGCTGGGCATTCTGTGCATGATCTACGGCGGTTTCGTCTTGCTGATGGTGTTAGTGCCCAACGACCTGAGCGGACGCGCGGCGTTTCTGTTTTGTGGTGGGCTGATCGCTGGTGTCGGTTGGCTGCTTTTCAAGGCATCCAAGAAATCAGACGCTGCAGAGGCGCTAAAAGCATCCAGTCCCGGTGGCTGAAGGTAGTCAGTAATCGGCGGCAAGTTTTGCCGCCACGAGGAATCGTTGGTTCCTGCATCGAATGCAAAATCATAAAAGCTTCCATTAAGAGAAGCAGACCCACTCAGAGAATCAAATCCATTACGGGAATCAAATTATGGCTCAAAAATTAAACGGAAAACGCGCACTGGTAACCGCCGGGGCTCAGGGCATCGGATTGGCAATCAGTCGAGCGTTATTAGACGAGGGCTGCAGCATCGCTGTGCATTATTTCTCATCAGCCGATACGGCGAACGAACTCAAATCTGAATTTGGCGACCGCGTTCAAGTACTACAGGCTGACCTAACCGATCCGGATCAGACCAAAGCCATGGTCGAAAAAGCCGTCGCCGCACTGGGCGGGTTGGACGTTCTGATCAATAACGCCGGTTCGCTAATTGGACGACGAAGGTTGGATGAAATCGAGCCAGATTTTTGGCAGACGGTCGTCGACGTGAACGTGACGTCGATGATCAACGTGACAAAATTTGCGGCTCCGGCGCTACGCGAAGCAAAAGGCGCCAGCGTCGTTAATCTGGCGTCGTTGGCCGGTCGTAAAGGCGGCCACGCTGGATCGCTGGCCTATTCGACCGCCAAAGGTGCGGTGCTGACGATGACGCGTGCGATGTCCAACGAACTGGGGCCCGACCTGATCCGCGTCAACGCTTTGGCGCCCGGTTTGATTTTAGAAACAAGTTTTCACAACACGCACACGACCAAAGAATCGGCCGCCAAAACCATTGCCGGCATCCCTATCAAACGCGCCGGCAACCCGCAGGACGTTGCTCACGCGACGATCTTCTTGGCCGAACAATTCGACGGTTTTGTCACCGGGTCAACCTTGGACATCAACGGAGGTGTTTACAGCGCATGAATCATTTCATCACCAAATTGGCATTCCTATTTAGTATCTTCGGCCTGTTCGCGGCGGCCACCGTACACGCTCAAGAAGAATCAACTCCCAACTACGAATCCTACAGCGGGTTCACATGCGACGCGGTCCCCCAATTGCCGGCCAAGGAAACGCACCCGTCGCTGTGGTTTACCGCCGACCAGGCTGCGGCGATGCGCGAAAAAAAGGATCAGGACGATCAGGCGGCGGGGCTTTGGAAGCAGGTCTCCGGCAGCCAATTTTTGACGATGGATTTGATGCCGGAGCCATCAATCAAAGATGATAAAAAAATAGTCCACCAGTATTACGGATATATGGCGCAGGCTGCGAAGTACTCGGGATTCATGATCTGGATGGCAGAGGGTGACTCCGAAAAACAAAAATGGATTGACCGCACCACCGCAATTCTCCAGCGCGCCTACGACGGACCCGTTTATGAACTGGACCCCAAGGAGAAGAGTGGGCCGACGGATGAAATTTATCTGGGGACTTGGGTGCAAAACTATGCGGCTGCCTACGACTTTGTGCAGCCGTTTTTGAATACCCAACAAGACCAAGCGATCCGGGCGCGGTTGGTCAAACAATGTGACTATCTGAGCAAGAACATTTATAAGTGGACCAGTCGTCCGCACAATCATCTCTCCAAACCGGCTTGGGGACTTGGATCGGCCGCGCTCGCACTGTCGCAGGAGAAGGACGCGATCCGTTGGCTGGGCGTGGCGCTGACCGCAGCCAACGAAAACACCAAATACTTTTTCAGCAGCGACGGCATCTACCGTGAGGGCTCCCATTACTTGGGTTTCAGTTGGACCAATTTCCTGCCATTCATGATCAATTATAAAAACGTCTCCGGCGTCAATCAGTTCAATGATTTCAAGCCCGTGATGGAATGGGGGGTGGCCGTTCGCAACAGCAATGGCTGGTTACCAAATATCGAAGACTCTTTCATTCGTCCCTTCCCCGGTCACATGGCGGCGGCGATGTACAAGGACACGCCAACTTTGCTACACAGTTCTGCGCCGCTGTCGGAAGTTTTAATGTGGGCATGGAATACGACTGACATGAAACCGTTTGAAGCCTATACCGCGCGGACGACTTATAATTGGACGGGCGCGACGTGGGACTATACGCTGCCCCTGGACGAATACCTAACCTACGATCCGTCGATCAAACCGACGATGCCGGATTCTTCCCCGACCGTTTTTCTGGCCGGCGGGCAAAGTATGTTTCGCAACACGTGGAAGACTGGCGATCCTTCAGGACGCTACCTGTTGTTCCAGGGGGTGGCCGAAGCGGACAACCATGAACACTACGAACACTTGAGCTTCATCATTTCTGCTGAAGGTCAGATGATGGCCTCCGATGGCGGTTACACACGCAAAAGCTACGGGGAAAAAATGCGGACCCAGTGGTACAAGCAGGCGGTTGCTCACAACGTGGTTACCTTCAATGGCCAAGCGCCCGTGGACCCCGCGGAAAACGTGACGCCCGTTTCGCGGCATCGCATCGACACCGAATTTTTTGACTTTGAGGAAAAAGAAGCACCGTATCCAAGCGGTGGTAAACTCCGGCGTGCGATCGCTTTTCCTGGCCAGTCTTACTTCGTTGTTGCTGACATTATCAGCGCGGATAAGTCTGGGGAAGCGACCGCTATTTTGCACGGCGGACGGGCGTCCATGGAGGGGGCAGAAAGTTATCGCGTTTGGAATTACCAGGACGACACCTACGGCGCGGCGGCGCGGTTGCATGCGTGGACGTTTGGTTCTGCCGACGATTTTAAGATCGAAGACGCAGAGGGCGAACTCACGTATTTAAAAGGCGACTTTGCCGTCTTCCCTTACACAAAGGCCAGCGGAAACGCGGCACAGCAGGTGATCCTTCAGGTGCTTGTCCCATCGGCCAAAGGCAAAAAGGGGCCAGAGGTTTCATCAGTTAAAAACGGCAACCAGATTGTGGTGACGGTGAAGGAGGGCGGCATCACCGACACCTTTTTGTTGCAGCCTTCTACGGCACCAGCGGCGATTGGGGCATTGGAAACCGACGCTACCTTTGCGTGGACGCGCGAAGAAGGCGGGAAAGTGTCAAAGTATGCGGTACGCGAAGCAACGCATCTCAAAGCCAATGGGACGGTGTTGATGGAATCGGCACGGCCTCAAACAGAGGCGAAAGAGCTTTAGTTTGAAACCGCCGGCCGACGGCGCCTGGTAGCCGCGATAGCGCCGAACAAAATCAATACCGATCCCGTGCCAGGTTCCGGGACGGCGCTCGTCTCGAAATCGTTGAAGAAAAACCCAAAACTGGCGTCGTCGACGATCAGGCTTTGGGTTTTGATGCGGGCGAATTCAGTCGCAAATTCCACACCGTCGGTGCCGCGTAGGTAGCCGCTGCCTAAGATGGACAACTGAGCCTCTCCCAACAAAGCGTCCGTGTCGCCGTCGTAAATTTCAGACAGGATCAGGCCAGCGGATTGTTCGTCACTAAACGTTAAAAGTCCGTCGACTGACGTCAATCCAATCCGCGTTAGATTGGTTGGGGCTGTCCGAAAAAAGTACGTGAATTTAACGATGGATGAAGTTTGACAAAAAGATTACTGACAAAAAGATGAAGCGTGCAATATTTTTGTCAGTAATTTTTTTGTCTTCTTATCGCGCTTTGGAGTAGTTGGAGATTCAGCCACTTCTCTGATGGCTGATCCGTATCTTCAACTGTCTGCGGGATGCGGGCCTGCTTTACTTCACTTTGCTTGATCGTCTGGTGGTGTGCCCCAAGGTCCTTTATTGCTATTACGCGATTTTCAGACGGTCTATGGTGAGTGGTGAGATTACTGCCGGATGAAGTTTGACAAAAAGATTACTGACAAAAAGATTAAGCGCGCAATATTTTTGTCAGTAATTTTTTTGTCTTCTTATCGCGCTTTGGAGTTGTTGGAGATTCAGCCATTTCTCTGATAGACGGGGTGTAGCTGCGGCTGATGATTAAACGTGTGCAAATAAAGAAGGCCGCCCCAAAAGGGAGCGGCCTTCTTTTCTCAGGTCATCTTTGCGAAGAAGAACTAAGCCTGCAGGTCGAAGCGATCTGCGTTCATTACCTTGTTCCACGCACCCACAAAGTCGTGCACGAACTTCTCAGCATTGTCGTCTTGTGCATAGACTTCCGCATAAGAACGGAGGATCGAGTTGGAACCGAAAACCAGATCGGCACTGGTCGCCGTCCATTTGACGTCGCCGCTTTTGCGGTCGCGAATCTCGAATTCGCCAGCGGAATCGGACGGATGCCAACTGTTATCCATATCCGTCAAGTTAACGAAGAAGTCGTTGGTCAATTGACCTTCGCGGTCGGTGAAGACACCGTGCTTAGATCCGCCATGGTTGGTGCCAAGGACGCGCATGCCGCCAAGCAGAACCGTCATCTCGGCCGCCGTCAAACCCAGCAGTTGGGCGCGGTCCAGCATCAGTTCCTCGGCGCCGACGGAGTATTGCTCCTTTTGGAAGTTGCGGAACCCATCGGCCAGTGGTTCAAGGACAGAGAAACTATCGCCGTCAGTCATGTCGTCAGTCGCGTCGCCGCGTCCGGCAGTAAAGGCAACGGTGACGTCGTGACCGGCGGCTTTGATGGATTGCTCCAGACCAACGTTGCCGGCCAAAACAATCACATCGGCCAGCGAGGCACCGGCCTCCGAAGCGATCTGCTCCAGCGCGGTCAGCACTTTTTCCAGTCGCTCTGGTTCGTTGGCGGCCCAATCTTTCTGAGGTGCCAATCGGATACGTGCTCCGTTAGCGCCGCCGCGTTTATCAGATCCGCGGAAGGTACGGGCGCTGTCCCATGCGGTTGCGATCAGGTCAGCCGCCGCAATGCCGGTGTCGGCAATTTTCGACTTCACGGCATCCACGTCATATGACGTTGGGCCCGCTGGAATTGGATCCTGCCAGATCAGATCTTCCGCAGGAACATCAGGACCAAGATAGTTGACGCGTGGCCCCATGTCGCGATGGGTCAACTTGAACCAAGCACGCGCAAATGTGTCGGCGAAGTAATCTGGATCGGCCATGAACTTCTGACAGATTTCGTTGTAGATCGGGTCAACCTTCATTGCCATATCGGCATCGGTCATCATCGGTTGGTCGTGGACGGACGAGTCTGATGCGTTGACGGGTTTGGCATCGTCGGGCATATCGACGGGTTTCCATTGATTCGCTCCGGCCGGCGATTTGGTCAGTTCCCACTCGTAGTTGAACAAGTAGTCAAAATAACCCATGTCCCATTGAGTCGGGTGCTGTGTCCAAGCCCCTTCGATGCCGGAGGTGAAAGCGTTTGCCGCGAGTTTATTGTGGCCTGGGTTGGCCCAACCGAAGCCCTGTTCTTCCATCGCGGCGGCTTCTGGTTCGACACCGATGTGCGCGTGATCTCCGCCACCGTGGGCTTTACCGACAGTGTGGCCACCGCAGGTTAGGGCTGCGGTTTCTTCGTCATTCATCGCCATACGAGCGAACGTTTCACGGATGTGCAGCGCGGTGCGCGCCGGATCTGGATTGCCATTAACGCCCTCTGGGTTAACGTAAATCAAACCCATGTGAACCGCGGCCAACGGGTTGTACATGGTGGAGGGTTCGTCAAGATCGTCGTATCGGAGGGCGCTGTCGGCCAACCATTCGTCTTCGGCGCCCCAATTAATGTCGGTCTCGGGGCCCCAAATGTCTTCGCGGCCAAAACCAAAACCAAAGGTTTTCAGACCCATGGATTCATAGGCCATGTTGCCAGCCAAAATGATCAGGTCGCCCCACGAAAGTCCGTTGCCGTATTTCTTTTTGACCGGCCACAGCAAACGACGCGCCTTATCAAGACTGGCATTGTCGGGCCACGAATTCAGCGGCGCGAAACGAATGTTGCCCGAACCAGCGCCGCCGCGTCCATCGCCCATGCGGTAACTGCCGGCGGAGTGCCAGGCCAGACGAATCATCAGTCCACCATAATGTCCCCAGTCCGCCGGCCACCACTCTTGGTTTTCGGTCAGCAGCGCTTCAACGTCGGCTTTGACCGCGGCATGGTCCAGCGATTTGGCGGCAGCGCGATGGTCGTAGTCGGCGTCCATCGGGTTGGTTCGCGCACCGTGCTGGTGCAGGATGTCCAAGTTCAGCGATTTTGGCCACCATTTGGTTACCGGTTTTTCGACTGTCGTGCTGCTGCCGTGAGCGAATGGGCAGCCGCCGGGGTTTTTACTGATCATGAGGATCTCCAAATTTCAGATATTGTTTAAGTTGGTTTAAAGTTGGTTTGTTATTTTTTTCAGTCAGCGGTGAAACCAAGTCGCGTGACGATTTGAAACTTCGATCGGACGTGTGGGTAGGACTTGGCGACAACTTGCCGCAGAGATTCTTCTCAGGGAGCGATCTCTTTTGCACACGCGTGATTCACGGCGAATCCTCCAGAGGAAAAGCCGCCGCAAAATCACCACCGAAAGGTAACTTAGACCTCGCAAAACCACAACTCATTGACTGTTTTTGAGTTTCATTTCTCTAACTTTTCAAGGCGGCCCTCCCTAAACGGGAGCACTGCTTGGAAGTTTCCGTGTGAAAGTTTACCAGTTTTACAGCGGCGGCCGAATGAATGAGCAAGGGTTCCCGCCTTGAGTGGTTTTGACGGCGGGAGCCATCGAGTGAGTGCGTTGCTGGGCAAGTGCCAAAGGACGAGGGCCGCGATATACTTGCAGTAGTGGATTTTGTTAAAAATCCCTGTATGCAGCTTGTTGAATCTCACCATCGCGAGGGATCTTGAAGCAGGATGCACTACCTTAAGTCATCTGGAAATGTCATCTGGAAACCATCATGAAACCTAACTTGTTTTTTGTCTTGCTGGTTCTCGCCGTGGCCCCTGACATGGCATGGGCAGAAGATTCAAGCGATCGCCCCAACATCATCTTTTTGATGACCGATGACCAGCGGTAAGATAATCTTGGCTGCTACGGCCGTCCAGAATTTCGAACGACCAACATCGACCGGCTGGCGAAAGAGGGCGTTCTGTTTGACAACGCTTTTTACGCGGTGGCCATCTGCATGCCCAGCCGCGTCACGATGATGACCGGACGGTATATTTCCAGCCATCGCGTCGGTTTCTCCACGCCGTATGATCGGACATTATCCCAGGCCTCATTCGCCGACAGCTATCCCGTTCAGCTGAAGAAAGCCGGATACCGCACCGGCTTCGTTGGCAAATTTGGTTTCAACGTAACGCAAGAAGCTCAGCTGGGAAATCATATCGACGGTTACGACTTTCGGCAGCATCTGCGACAGCATTTTGACTTCTTTGTCTCCGACGGAATTCATACGGGGGGTGACAGCAAACGATGGCCCCAAGACGACGCCCAACTGCAAGCCATCTATCAAAAGGATCGTAAGAACACCGGGCGGACCTTGCGTACCGGCGACGCGCTGCTGCACTTCCTTGACACTCAACCAAAGGGGCAACCTTTTTGTCTCTCGGTCAGTTTCCTAGCGGTGAAGCATGATAGTAATGCGCACATGTATCGCCCCCACTACGATCTGTTCAAGGATCAAGAGTTCAGCGTCCCGGCAAACTGGGTCCAAGGGGCCAATCCTAATCTTCCCGACGTCGTCACCAAATACTGGCGCGGTCCCAAACTGCATTTGCAACGCACGTCGACGCCCGAGCTTTATCAGAGACAGGTTCGGCGTTTTGCAGCGCAAGGCTACTCCGTGGATCAGCAAGTCGGGCGGATGATGGATAGGCTCAAAGAGAAGGGGATGCTGGACAATACCATCGTTATCTACACCAGTGACAACGGACGGTTTCAAGGTTCCCACGGACTGTTTGATAAAGCGCTGCTGTATGAGGAATCAATGAAAGCGCCGTTGATTGTTTTTGATGGCCGCATGCCTCAATCCAAACGAGGCCGCAGAGAAGAAGCACTGATATCGTCGGTCGACGTCGCGCCTACTACTTTGGCATTGGCTGGTTTGAAGCCGCCGCCGTCAATGCAGGGAACAGATTTCAGCCGAATCCTAGACCAGACTCAGGATATGGCTCAGTGGCAGCAGAGCGTTTTTATGGAACAGATGTTCGTGATGTCACTACGAAAGGCCCGTCGCAAAGGTAACGGCGAAGAAGCGAACAAACGGCAGATCGCCCAGAATAAATCTTATCGCTGCCATGGGGTGCGTAGCGATCGTTGGAAGTATTTTGTGTACTACGAACACGATCCGGTGGTCGAAGAACTGTATGACTTAGAAAAGGATCCTCTCGAACAAAAGAGTTTGGTGAATGATCCCGAACACGCTGAGCGACTGAAGAAGCTTCGAAATCACACCGAACAAATGTACGCTGAAGCTCAGAAGTAACGCGGCCGGTTAGCGATGACTGCAGGGGCCAATCGGCGCTGATTCTCCGTAGGCGCGACACCAAACGCGAAGCCAAGCGTTAAGGCGGAATAATCGCCGGCAAAGAAACCTTTTCCGGTTTTCTTTGCAGGAAGTTGTTAGGGACATTTAGTAAAAATCAACTTTGAACGGGGAAACCGAGTTTTTAGATGGTTCACCAATGAATGGCGGAAATAAACCCCGTTGAAGCGTTCCTGAGGATGAATATGCTACATAGCACATGTTAACAAACGTGAAACGGCCCCCTGCGGCCCCCTGCAGCCTGACGCGGTCGGGCGAACTATCCCCCCAGCAATTTAAACATTCCTACTTTTGATGGTGAGCAAGATGAAACAAATTTTACACCTCTCCGCACTAACGGCAGCCTGTGTGCTTGGTCTGGCTACCACGGCTTCCGCCCAGATCACATGGCAGACCTCGGTCAACATGTATCAAAGCGAAACGGTACAGACTTTCGTCGATACCAATGGCGTTGGGTTGGTTGCCTACAATGCATCCGGCGATACCGGCGGAGATCAAAACCCGGTTGTTAACGATGTCGCTTTCACGGGAACACTGACGGGAACAACTTTGGTTGGTGTGGGAGGGCATTCCATCACCTTGACCGGCGGCAACGATAATGTGGGCTCTTTTGGAGACGGTGAATTTACCAGCGATGCTGACATCTTCCACCTGATCCGAGGCGCTACGTTTGGTGTCGAGAGTGTCACTTTGGATGGTTTGGTGGTCGGTACTGATTATTCAATTCAGATTTTTACCAATGACGCTCGTGGGAACCGGACCAATCTGTTCATGACAGGATTTGGCGATGGAAGCGGAACCTCTACCGAACCAACGGGATTTTCAGATTTGAACAACAGCCCTGCCGGATCTATGGTTGATCCCGACACCGGCAACAATGTTCCGATTCCACCAACGTTTCCCGAAACCGATGCTGGCGACTCCATTATCGGTACGTTCACTGCGACTTCGACATCTTTGACCTTCAACGTGTTCGGTTCCAACACCGATCCGGCCACTTTCAATGCGGGTTCGACGGGCGATGGACGAGCTCAAATCAACGGTATCCAGCTGCGTGACGTCAGCAACGTCGTCGTGAATCCTGACGTGATCAAGGGTGATGTCGACCAAAACGGGGGCGTTACTTTCTTGGACATTTCGCCATTCATTGGCGTTCTTTCATCAAACGGGTTCCAAGCCGAAGCCGATTGCGATTGTGATGGAATGGTGACCTTTTTGGATATCCAACCCTTCATCAACATCTTGGCCGGTAACTAAACCGGCGCGCTGCGTCTCCCGTTCCTGTTCCGTGTTGGGGGCTTGGGGGCTTGTTGATTTAATCAGCCGCCACGCGTTAGCGTCCGGTTCTTGCGCTGAAACCGTGGGCTAACGCCCATCAGCATTTACTTTAGATGGGTGACGCGTCGAACACGAACCGTAGATTTAGCTCTTAGCCGAATCGCCCTTCCGTTTCGGTCGGGCTAAGAGCCCCAACCTACCC
>CAYOZV010000024.1:23054-36957 GCA_964408465.1 uncultured Pirellulaceae bacterium | reverse complement strand
TGCCTTGGAAAGAGTTGGTGTCGATGCCTGCACCACCATCAATCACATCCGTTCCACCACCACCGGCAAGAATATCGTTTCCGCCTTCACCAAGAAGAACGTTCGCCGCGGCACCGGTCGCTGTCAAAATATCGTCGTTCTCTGAACCCGTTAGGTTTTCGATGCCCGTGAATGACTCATTCACTTGACCGTAAGCAGCCGTTCCGGTTCCATCAGCCGCAACTGTCGCGACAACACCAAGCCCAATGCCTTGGAAAGAGTTGGTGTCGATGCCTGCACCACCATCAATCACATCCGTCCCGCCACCACCAAGCAGCGTATCATTTCCTGATCCGCCGGTCAGTGTGTCATTGCCACCTTCACCAGCCAAAGTCACGCCCGTTGTCAGCGTCCCTGCATTGATGACGTCATCACCCGTTCCGCCACTTACAAACAGCGCACTGACGCCGGCCAAACCGGAGACGGTGAACACATCGTTCAGGTCTCCTAGATTCGCGACGAATTCATTCACGACCGCACTTCCGACGTCAATCGTTAGCGTGTCGTCGGTGGCCGCGGTGGAGCTCAACACAAAATCTGCATTGCCAACAGCATCCCCTCGTAAAGCAATCGAATCGCCGTTACCAACTTGAATCTGAAGCGCCGTTGCCGTCGGTGCGCTAACTGCGACGATGTCGACTTGGCCTGAATCGGCGGCGAAATCGAGCACCCCAACCCCGGCGTCAAAACCGACAGATGCCAACATACTTCTTGATTCAAGTTCCGTAATTTGCAGTGAGTTGGAACGAAGCTTTCTGCCGCGCTTGCTTGGCGACTTAATCGTTAGTGACTTCTTAATGCTTGTTAGCCAGTTGTGCCGTTTCATGGTTCTCTCAGAATGGTTAAATCAACTTGATAAAAACCGAATCCCGCTGGGGCGACTCTCGATTGATTTCTTGTTTCGAGTGCTCGGTCACATTTAAGTGTCATCAGGGCAGCTTTTCTGAGCAGCTATTTTAAAAAAACAGCCAATTAAATATTTCTTGTTGACCGTTATTCGCACAGCACGCGATTCCAGCAACAAAATTACGGCAAAAGAGTTGCACCCAACACGCCAGCGTTTTGTTATAAATTTTCGCGACAACCTCCATCGCAGTTTCCCGCAGCCGCCTTCGGACGCCATGCAAGGAAGGTGTGGAAATAGGAACCGGACTAAGAACGACATCCCGAGGGTGACCACGGGCGAACGAATTTGAAATTTTTTGAGAAAACCCAGGTAAGATCCTGACATCGTTCGTACGCGGGAAAATCAACGCACCCAAGTTTGTTACCATAGGCAGAACTGGTTCGTATAACCGATTGATCAACCCAAACGAATATCGTTCAAAAGAACCCGTCCATGAAAACTATTCTGCGAACCGCAATCCTGCTGTTTTGCGTCGCCAATTCGGCACTCGCTGACAAAGCGAGCGACGACAAAAATGTGCCGGCGACAACCACCGAAAACTTAGCGCCCGATTTAAAAATCGAACTGGGCAAGGTCTCCAAAGAATCGGTGTTCACCAGCGACTCACATAGCATCTGGGGCGGCAGTGTTGTCAAAGGAGCCGATGAAAAATATCACATGCTGTACGCGCGTTGGCCAACTGATTTAGGTTGGGCCTGGGTTACCGATTCAGAGATCGCCCACGCGGTTTCCGACAACCCACTGGGCCCCTACAAACACAAAAACATCGCGCTTGCCCGCCGTGGAAAAGAACACTGGGACGGCTGGTGCACTCACAACCCGACCGTTCACAAGTTTGGCGAAAAATTCTATCTGTACTACATGGGCAACACGGGCGACGGCGAAGTCGTTGGCACACCCGGAAAACCAAAACTAAACTGGCAGCACCGCAACAACCAACGCATCGGTGTCGCCGTGGCCGATGATCCAACCGGCCCATGGACACGCATGGACCAACCTGTTTTGGACATCAGCACCGACAGCGCCGCCGGCGATGCTTTGATGACCTCCAACCCATCGGTATGCCAACGCCCTGACGGAAAAATTTTGATGGTCTACAAAGCCGTCGGCAAAAAGTTCCCACTGCCCGGCGGAGGACCGGTGGTTCACATGGTCGCGATCGCCGACAGCCCGACGGGCCCGTTCATGAAAATGCCTAATCCTATTTTCACATTTGAAGGCGAACGTTTTCCCGCCGAAGATCCCTACATTTGGTATCAAGAATCCAAGTTCCGCGCGATCGTTAAACGAATGAAACACATTAAAAAGAAACGTGTATTCTCCTTAGTGCAATACGATTCGGTCGACGGTATCGACTGGCATCCGGCCAAACATCACGAAATCTCAGACCGTACCGTGACGTGGGAAGATGGCACCTCCCAAAAGCTTGACCATCTTGAACGACCTCAGGTCGTGTTGGAAAATGGAGTCCCCGTCGCGCTGACGTGTGCCGCCGATCGCATCGACTCAAACAATATCCGCCGCTCGTTTAATGTTCAAATTCCGTTGATCATCACCAGCAGCGCGAAAGCAAACCTACCACAAAAAAAGAAGGAAAAACCGCCGGTTCCAACATGGACCGATGCTCAATCTGCTGCTCAAGAAAATCCCAGCTTTCAATTCTTGGGCGAATACACCCGGGACGATGCGGCGATCCAAGTCGTTCCCGTAGAAGAACGTTTTTATCTGTCCATTTACCAAGGCGGGCTGCCGGGGCTCGGTTGGGATGGGAGCCAGATCAAGCACGAATGGGTAACCGCCGAAGCGATTGAGGATCGCTTGGTCGGATTTACAAAATTCGATCGCGCCGCGACGCTCGAATTCACCAAGCCACCGGCCGATGCGGTTGTTCTATTCGGTGGAACCAAGAACAAACATTGGAGGTATGCAACGGTGGCCGACGGATTGTTACAAGCGGGCGCCGCCACCAAGGAAAACTTCCCAAACTTCAAACTTCACTTTGAGTTCACGATCCCTTTCAAACCTTCGTTGCCCTTGAGCCATCCCGGCCGAGGCAACAGCGGTGTGTTTGCCGTGAGTGCTTACGAAATCCAGATCCAAGACACCTTCGGCTTGGACTTAGATCCTGAGGCGTGGCAGGAAACCAAAATCATCAAGAAACCCGACACTTGGTGTGGCAGCATCTACGGCATTCGCCCTCCCTCGATCAACGTTTGTTCTCCGCCGCTGACCTGGCAAACGTTTGACATTGAATTCACGGCCGCCAGTTTTGACGGCCTAGGCCAAACTAAAACCCGCGACGCAGTGATGACGGTCCATCACAATGGTGTTTTAGTTCAGGATCACGTCAAACTTCCGCGTGGCACCGGCGGCGGTCCTAAGGGACCGCGCGCCGAAGTCGCGACCGGTCCAATCCAATTTCAAAATCACCACAACCCAGTGCAGTTCCGAAATATTTGGGTTCAAGTAAAACAATAAAACATGCTCCGATTACTTATTATTTTTTTGGTCATCGTTGCCAGCTGCCAATTGGCGCTGGCGGATGAGCGCCCCAATATTCTCTGGATAACTATCGAGGATTGGGGGCCTGATCTTTCCTGCTACCGAACCAAAGGCATCCAAACACCGCACGTCGATAAACTTGCCGCCGAGGGCGTGCGCTACGATCGCGCGTTCACGAGTTCACCTGTATGTTCGACCTCTCGTTCAGCCATGATGACGGGCTTTCATCAAAACTATATCCGCGCTCATCAACATCGGGAAAAGAACCCGCAACCCCTTCCTCATGGCATTCGTCCGATCCCACATTTAATGGCGGATGCGGGCTACTTCACATGCTTGATGAGCAAGAAAGTAGACTGTAATTTTTTGCCCAACAAGAAAGAAAAACTGTTCACCGGCAGCGACTGGAAAGAGCGCAAGCCGGGCCAACCTTTCTTCGCGCGGATAACTTTTCAGGGCACGCACCGGCCGTGGCGTCGCGATCCTCTCAATCCGATCGCGATCGAAGATGTTCAGTTGCCGCCCCAGTACGCCGACACGCCCTTTATTCGCCGCGACTGGGCCAACGGTTTGGAGGCGATGCAGGTGGTTGATCGCCAAATCGGAAAACTACTCAAGCGACTGGACGATGAAGGGTTGGCCGACAACACATTGGTGTTCTTCATCGGAGACCACGGGGTGTGCAACATTCGAGGCAAGCAATTCCTCTATGACGAAGGAACGCGCATCCCGATGGTTGTGCGGTGGCCGGGGAAGATCCAGCCGGGGCAGGTCAACGACGATTTGATTAGCGCCCTTGATATTTGTGCGACCGTTTTGGACGTCGGTAAAGCCTCAACTCCTGTTGCCCTTCACGGCAGGACGCTAATGGGAGATAAAATCAAAAACCGCAAGTATCTGTTTGCCGCACGTGACAAAATGGGCGGCACCCATGACGCAATGCGTTCGATCCGTTCAAAAGATTTCAAGTTGATTCTTAACCTCATGCCGCAGCGACCCTACTGCCAGTTCAGTCAATACAAGGAAGGCTACTACCCCGCGCTGGCCCAAATGAATGTGCTTCATCTCAGGGGCCAGCTAACGCCTGAACAGGATCAATTCTTCGCAGACCACAAACCTGAGATCGAAATGTTCGATCTGCACAATGATCCTTACGAACTGAAAAATATTGCCGACGATCCTGAATACGGACCGACGAAAGAAACCCTGCTGCTGGAACTGGACAAATGGCGGACCGAAGTCATTGAAGATCAGGGCGTCAGCGATGCTTTTATCGCCGAAGATGTTTTTCCTGACTCGCCTCCGATTTCGAACGTCGCGCAGTGGTTACAAACGCACAAGGATACGTATGACTATGCCAAATCAGGCTGCCCTCCGTGGTTTCCGACACGCTCATTAAAACAGTGGGAAGCGGCGGTTGAACTGTGGAGGCCCTACGTTTTCCGAGCCCCCCAAGCAGACGTTAAGCGACCGACGATTCCATTCACGAAGTTTGAGAAAAAGTAGTCCGTTGGGCTAATTCTTAGCCGTAGGGCGCAAGCCCTCGGGTTTCGCCCCCCCAGCGACCGGCGCCGTTGGGCTACCACTTAATAAAATCGGCCCAAGAAAACGGATCTCTCAATGGCCATTTTATCGCACCGAGATCGGCTGTTGGAATTGTTCGCGACCCAATCCAGCGCAGTTGAGCGCCGAAGTTTTCTTCAAAGTACCTGGCCAAAATGTTATCATAGGGGCGACCCGATCACCGCCGCTGCCCAAAATGCCTTCGAGGATATCACGTGCGAGCAACCCTTATTGAATCCGCCGCGCAACGCGTAATCTTCGCGCGCCTGATTCTGGCATTCGTTTGTAGCGTGATGCTCCTGCGCACCTCCGCGGGACAAGACTTCCCAGAAATCTACAACAGCGAATCCGACACGCAGGCCAAACCTATGTCACCGGCCGACGCTGCCGCCGGTTTTAAGGTCCCCGCTGGTTTCAAGGTCAACGTTTTCGCCAACGAACCCGAGGTGCAAAACCCCATCGCGATGACATGGGACGCGCGGGGCCGGTTGTGGGTCGCTGAAAATTTCACTTACGCCCAACGGTCACAGCGATTTGATATGTCCTTGCGTGATCGAGTTCTCATTTTCGAAGACACCGACGGCGATGGAGTGGCTGATGAACGAACGGTTTTCACCGACGATGTTCAGATGCTGACCAGCATTGAAATCGGTCACGGCGGGGTGTGGTTAATGTGCCCTTCGAAGCTGCTGTTCATCCCTGACGCAGACCACGATGACAAACCGGATGGACCGGCGGTGGCCGTGCTCGACGGGTTCGAAGTTGCCAAGCAAAACTATCATAACTTTGCCAATGGCCTTAAATGGGGACCCGATGGTTGGCTGTACGGGCGCTGCGGTGGATCGTGCCCAGGGCGAATCGGTGTGCCTGGGACTCCCGATGATCAACGTGTTGCCTTGGAAGGAGGCATCTGGAGATTTCATCCCCGCACCCAACATTTTGAAGTGCTTTGCCATGGCACAACCAACCCTTGGGGGCACGACTGGAACGAATTTGGAGACGGATTCTTCATCAACACGGTCAACGGTCATTTGTGGCACTTGATCCCTGGCGCTCATTTTGATCGCCCGTTCACGCTGGATCCCAACCCGCACGTCTATGAGTTAATCGACATGCACGCCGATCATTGGCACTTTGACACCACGGGAAAATGGAGCCAGTCGCGCGACGGGGCCGCGAATGATTTCGGCGGCGGACATGCGCACTGCGGCATGTCAATTTATCTGGGCGGGCGTTGGCCCGATGAGTATCGCGGTCGACTATTCACGCTCAACTTTCACGGGCGGCGGGCCAATCAGGAACATCTGGTTAGAGAAGGCAGTGGCTACGTTGGCAAACATGGCCAAGACACACTCATTGCTGCCGATCCGTTTTTCCGCGGCATGGAAATCAGCTACGGCCCCGACGGAAACATGTACGTCATCGACTGGAGTGACACTGGCGAATGTCACGAACACACGGGCGTGCACCGCACCAGCGGCCGGATCTACCGCATCGCCTATCAGCCAGATGATGACCCGAAAGTAGAAGGCGATGGTTTAAAAAACCTGAGGAAAAGGAATAGTCTTAGTCTGGCAAAACTGATGAAACATCAAAACCAATGGTTTGTGCGGCAAGGGCGGCTCATCCTCAGCGCACGCGCCTCCAACTCCAATGTAAACACCGACGAAGATTTTCGGGCTGCGATTACTTACTTAATGGGACTCCTCAATCAGGACGACGCAGAAACCGCTTACCGCGCATTGATGGCGTTGAATGCTGTTGACCAGGTCGACGACGACATGCTGCGGTCGCTGCTTTCTCACTCCGACGAACATCTGAGGGCTTGGGCGATTCGATTGATTTCCGATCATTGGCCGATTGACGATGTATTCGGCCCCACCAGCGCTGCGAAACAAGACCGTCAGGGGATAGAGAAGAGGTATCTGTTTTGGGAAAAATCGTTCTGCGAAATGGCGCGTACTGACACCAGCGGTTTGGTGCGACTGACGCTGGCGTCGACCCTTCAGCGATTGCCTACAACAAAGCGCGTCAAACTTGCGTCGGCTCTGATGGAGCGCCAAGAGGATGCCGACGATCATAATTTGCCTTTGTTGGTTTGGTACGGATTGATTCCGGTGGCTGAATTTGATTCGGTGCAATTGCCCATTTCTTCGACCGAATCCAAGTGGCCCCAAACGCAGCGCCTGATCGCCCGCCGGTTGGCCCAAAATATAGAATCCTCACCCGAGTCAGTCGATCGAATCGTCAGTTTACTCCCGTCTTTAGAACCTTCGGTTCAAGAGAATCTTTTATTGGGCTTGAGTGATGGTTTAAAAGGCTGGCGCCGCGCTAAACCACCCCAAGGCTGGGCACAGCTGGTCGCCGCGATCGACAGAGATGCTGACCCGCAAATCAAAAACATCGTGCGCGAATTGAGCGTCCTGTTCGGCGACGGTCGCGCCTTGGATGACGTTCGGAAGATCGTGTTGGATAAAAAAGCGGAGATCGGCATCCGGCGGACCGCGTTAGAAACATTAACCGCCAGTAAATCAGATGGAGTTGTCGAGATCTGTTTGCCGCTGTTAAGCGACGCCAGAATCAATACGGTCGCGCTTCGAGGTGTTTCCTCCAGCGACGACATTGAGATCGCCAAAGCACTGGTCAAAAACTACCGACGGTTTCGGTCACCCCAAAAACCTCTGGTCATCGAAGTGCTGACCTCACGAAAGAATTTTGCCGATGTACTACTCTTGGCCATCGAAGCGGGCAAACTTCCGCTGGCTGATTTAACAGCCTATGACGTCCGGCAGATTCATTCTCTGGGAGATTCACAACTGAACAAACGCGTCACCGAACTTTGGGGGGAAATACGTGATTCACCACAAGAGAAAAGGGAGCGGATTGCTGATCTGAAGAACCTATTGACGCCAAACCGATTGGCAAACGCATCACCGGCTAACGGCCGGCTATTGTTCAACAGCAGCTGTGCCAAATGTCATCGCCTGTTTGGTGGGGGTGAAAAGATCGGTCCCGAACTAACCGGCGCTAACCGCAACAACATCGACTACTTGTTGGAAAACATCGTCGATCCAAGCGCTGTCGTGAGCAAGGATTTTAGGATGACGATTGTTCAGACAACGGACGGGCAAACGCTCAATGGGCTGGTCGCGGCGAAAAATGAAAAGACGCTTGCTTTGCAAACACAAAACGAACTTAAAATAATTCTGTTGGACGACATCGAAGAAATAAAAACATCGTCAATGTCGCCAATGCCCGATGGTCTGCTGGACAATCTCTCAGAGGATCAAATTGCTAACTTAATCAGCTATTTAATGCAGCCCTCACAGGTTCAGTTGCCAGAAGAAAAACCATAGCAGCCTTTCGCTCCGCGAAAGTGCGTTTGTGCGCGAGCGTTCTTTCGCGGAGCGAAAGGCGACAATTAGATTCCACTCCAGTCACCAGAGCACCATGAGTTATCATTCAAATATCTTCACCGCCCTCTGCGTTTGGGCTGCACTCTGTGCTTTTATTAGTTCCCCGGAAGCTTTATCTGAGGAACTAACCACACCGCCGAATATCGTTTTGATCTTCATGGACGATATGGGGTACGCCGACATTGGTTCTTTTGGAGCGACAGCCTATGAAACGCCGAACTTGGATCGGCTGGCTAAACAAGGCCGCCGGTTCACGGACTTCGTGACGTCCTCAGCGGTTTGTTCTGCCTCGCGCGCTGCGCTGTTGACCGGGTGTTATCACCGGCGAGTGGGAATCTCGGGGGCTCTGTTTCCGAAGTCGAAAATTGGGCTCAACCAAGACGAAACGACGTTAGCAGAAATCTGCAAATCCAAGGGTTACGCAACCGCGTGTTTTGGTAAATGGCATCTTGGGCATCACCGACCATTTTTGCCTTTGCAGCACGGTTTCGATCATTACTTCGGTCTTCCTTATTCCAACGACATGTGGCCACATAAGCCCGACTATCTCCCCGAGGCCGCGCAAAACCATCGCAGCAACTTTCCGCCACTGCCACTGTTAGAAGACAACGAAATTTTCGACGCCGACGTGGACGGCGACGACCAATCGCAGTTGACAGTTCAATACACCAAAAAATCCGTCGCCTTTATCAAAGACAACCAAGAGACGCCCTTTTTTCTATATCTACCCCACACGATGCCACATGTTCCGTTGTACGTGTCCGAGCGTTTTTCCGGCAGGAGTAACGCGGGACTATTCGGCGACGTCATCATGGAGATCGATTGGTCGGTCGGCCAGATCATGAACACGATTGACGAATGCGGATTAGGCGAAAACACGTTGATCATCTTCACGTCCGACAATGGCCCTTGGTTGTCCTACGGAGACCATGCCGGCAGCGCCGCGCCATTGCGCGAAGGCAAGCAAACGATGTTCGAGGGTGGCTATCGAGTCCCAACAATTATGCGATGGCCCCGTAAAATCACCCCCGATTCGACCTGTGACCAACTCGCTTCCACCATCGACATCCTCCCGACGGTCGCCCGTTTGATTGGTGCCCAACCGCCAAAAAACAAAATTGACGGCGTTGATATCAGCATTTTACTGCTAGGTGGTCCCGAAGCGACGTCTCCGCGCGATAGTTTCTATTGCTACTTTGGGGGCGGGGAGCTTCATGCGGTGCGAGACGGGCGGTGGAAATTGCATTTCCCACACAAGTACCGATCAATGGAATTGGGGAAACCCGGAAGCGCGGGCGTTGGTGGCAAAGCGAAACCTAGCAAGACCGAACTTGAGCTTTATGATCTCAAAAACGATCAGGGCGAAACGGTGAACCTGTTGCAACAGCACCCCGAAGTCGTTGATCGGCTGGAAAAAATGGGGGCCCAAGCCCGACGTGAATTTGGTGACAAACTCACCAACCAAACACAGGGGGAGGGCGTTCGCCCTGCGGGGAAACTGGATGCTGCCTCAGTCAATTAATTGATTTCATCAGCCGCTTCAGATTCAGCCAAAGGGCCTTACTTAATTAAGAATCAAACTACACCAAAATCGTAGCGGCACGGCGCAAGCCGTCCGGTTTCGCGCGTTGATTGGTGCCTAACACCGGACCGCTCGCGGCCAATGGACTGGCAGCGCACGCGGATTCCAGCGATAGAGTAAGTGTCATCGGCCGCCCGGTGCGTGAGTTACCTTGATGCAATCGAGGGTCCTCAAAATCAGATTCTCGTTCGCTTCGCCGGCCAAGCCGCGCACAGAAACAGCACCAGCTGAGACAGAAAGCAGAGCAGCAAAATTAAGTGGATCTTGAAGGAAAAATACGGATCGTTTGCGTTGTAAACTTCGTTAAAGATCAGAGGCTGACTCAACAGCGCTGAAATGGGCGCTAACAAATTAAACGCCGCGAGGGCTACGCCACCCCAAGCCGCCCAACGTTTTCGACTGAGCGTAAAAATGCCCAAAAGGATCATCGAAAATGAAGTGGCCACAGCGATAAAAATCAGCTGCGGCAAAATCGTCAGATACTCCTGCATGGTCAGCACGCCGAACACGACCTTGAAAAAGTCGCTCAGCACCAACCACGTCGTCACCAACGATTGGGAACCAATCGCAAACCAGCCCGCGATCGAGTACCAGTCTTTGCGGCCGAACCAAAATTTACCTCGGGCGGCAACATTGATTGCTTTTCCTGCCACGGGCTTTCCTGAAAGACACCGTCGCAGATCTTCGGCCAGTCGCGCGGCGGACTCGTAGCGCGCCGCAGGATTTTTGTGCAGACACGCAGCACAAATGACGGTCAGCTCCACCGGCAAATCTTTGCGGAAATGACTCAAACGCAGGGAAGGCTCGTTTCGAATATTGCTCAGCACTTCAAAATAGGTTTCGCCTTGAATGGGTGAAGCACCGGCCAACATCTCAAATAGAATCGCCCCCAAACTGTAAACGTCGGCCAATGCCGGATCGTCGCAGATGTCATTGGTTCGATTCAATAGCTCAGGCGCCATATAAATCGGCGTGCCAACCAACAGGCTGGCGCTGGCATCTTCTATTGAGGGATCGCTCAGTTTTGCCAGCCCGAAATCGGTGACCTTGGGGTGGAAACCGGCCAAACCTGATTTCCCCTCGGACGCCTGATCCAGCCTACGACAAAGCAAGATGTTGGCTGGTTTTAAATCCCGATGAGTGACGCCTTGCCGGTGCGCGTAATCTACCGCGTCGGCCACCACGGCCATTATTTCGACGACATCTTCCCAGGGCGGTAGGTCGGCGCCGTGCGCGGTTTGCTGAGCCCTCCAATTTCCCAGATCACCGCCATCGCACCAAGACGATGCGATGAATGGAGTCGGTCCCTCTGTTTCGCATTGGTAAACCTTGACGATGCCGGGATGGTCGAACTGGATCGCTAATTCCGCTTCCGCGGAGAAACGTTTGCGTCGTTCTGGATTGCAAAGCACCTCCACACGCGGAAGTTTCAAGGCCACCGGTCGATTTTCGATCGTGTCATCCGCCAGATAGACGACGCCGAACGCACCCTGGCCCAAAAGGGCGCGGATATTGAAATGAGCAACACGCTGCCCTAGCGGCAGGCTCGATTGAGCGGCGGCGCGGACGTTCTTAGGCCAGAGCTGATCTAATTTTTCATCGATCTGCTCTGGTGAAAATCCAGATGGAGCACCACTTTTGTCATCGGCAGGTTCAGGAGGCAGTTTGGTCATCGACGCCAGAGAGCTGGAGGAAAAAAACGCTTCAAACGAAAATCCATTATAACGACGAAAATCTACCACATCGTAAGATCAAGCAAGAAGGACGATCATTCTTCTTGGTTCAAGTATTCCTTCAATTGTTTGATCGCGCGTGACCAAATTTTTCTGACCGCGCCTTCGGTGATCTCCAATTGATCCGCAATCTCCTGGTAGGTGTATCCAAAACGCCGACGCGCTTCGATAACCCGTTGCTGACGTGGAGGAAGTCGCTGCAGCGCGTCGGTCAGTTGCTGAAGATCTTCGGGTTTCTGCCCGGTTTCGTCGCCGCCCCCCGAAAGCCCGCTTGCCAACGGAGTGACCAATGAATCCATTGACCGTTCGCGCTGGAGACTGCGTGATTGCGTATCCGTATAACGCCGCTTTTCATCGATAAAATTATGCAGCACGATGCGCTTCAACCAAGCCCGCATCTCCGCTTCGGTAGTCCCGTTGAACTGGTCAATGGCCGCATGAGCATCTATTAAGCTGTTCTGAACGATGTCCGATGCTCCGAATTTTGACTGCAGGGGGCCGCTGATCTGGCCATTGGCGATCAGCAAAAGATAGCCTCTCAAACGAGTGATGATTTCGCCCAGTGCATCGTCGCATCCGCTACGCGCAGCCTCCACCAGTTCGGGCCAATCCAGAAGGGCGAAACGGTGATTCTTGTATGCCATCGTGGCCCGCAGAGGAGAACTTTTTAAAAGGAGTGACCGGAGCCAGATTACAACATGCGACGGCTCGTTAATCAACATTTTCAATCGGTGGTTTTTTGAGCCGTTCGGCCTATGATTGGCCAAGGGACACCATCGTGCGAGTGTCGTGCGGGACCCGCATTTGACATCGGCACTATTTCTCGCACGGGTGAGCTCCGCATCGGTGAACCAAGACCTGCTAAAATTAGTATTTCCCAGCTCAGAAGCGAGAATTCGTCGTGCAAGAAGGCATCCTAATTGAGAAACCGTACCAATTTGTGCCTCCCATCGCGTCAGCATGGCCGCTGAAGACACTGTTGGGATTAGGCATGCATCGGTATTTATTGCGGCGACAGGGCATCATTTCCTGCGAAGTACGTAACGCGGACCGACTGAAGCAATCAGTAGCCGCCGGCCATGGGGTGATGCTGACGCCCAATCATCCGCGTGTCTCCGACGCCACGGTCATGTGTGAATTAATCGCGGCGACCAAGCTCCCGTTTTACACGATGGCCAGTTGGCATTTATTCAACCAAAGCGCCCGGGATACGCTGGTCATTCGCGCGATGGGTGGTTTCAGCGTTAACCGTGAAGGGCTGGATAAAACATCGGTCGACTTCGCCATCAAGGCGCTGCAAAACGCATCGCGGCCACTATTGATTTTCCCCGAGGGCACCACCAGTCGTACCAACGATCAATTGATGTCGCTGATGGACGGGCCTGCCTTTATCGCCACCACCGCAGCCAAACGTCGCGCGAAAAATGATTCGGGCAAAGTCGTCGTTCACCCGGTCGCACTTCGTTATGTATTCGACGGTGATTTGACTGCGGCCTGTGATCCGGTGCTGACCGATATTGAACACAAGTTAACCTGGCGGCCCAGGCCAGATCAGCCGCTGGTTGACCGCATCATAAAAGTGGGCGACGCATTGCTTCGATTGAAAGAACTTCAATACGGGATTCTTCCGGACAACCAGTTATCGCTGAAGCAACGCCAAAACAATTTGGTCAACCGTCTTTTGTGTCCTTTGGAACAAGAGTGGTTGGGGAAATCATCCGATGCCGGAATTGCGATTCGTATTAAGAACTTACGCGTGAAAATTTTCCCCGATCTGAGTCTCAATAAACTGCCTCCCGACGAACGTAAGCGCCGTTGGTGTCAGTTGGAAGACACGTATTTGGCCCAGCAGGTCGATTGTTACCCAGAACAGTATTTAACAGAGCGTCCGACGGTGGACCGCATCTTGGAAACGGTCGAAAAATTCGAGGAAGATTTAACCGACCGATGCCGCGTCCACCGACCGATGCGCGTGATTATAGATGTTGATGAAGCGATCGAAGTTTCCCCAAAGAGAGAGCGTGGCGCAAAAACCAATCCGTTGACCGAGCAAATCAAATCGCGGTTGGAGTCGAAGTTAGAACAATTGCACTCCGAATCAAGGCCGTTTGAAGGGTAGTGGAGTGTTGTTAAACCGCCTCTTTGCAGTTCCGTTTTCCGT
>CAYOZV010000024.1:0-22954 GCA_964408465.1 uncultured Pirellulaceae bacterium | reverse complement strand
GGACGCAAAGGGTAATGGCAGTTCAGGATCTTTAACAAGATCCACTACGCGGGTGCATGGTAGTGGAGTGTTGTTAAACCGCCTCTTTGCAGTTCCGTTTTCCGTGGACGCAAAGGGTAATGGCAGTTCAGGATCTTTAACAAGATCCACTACGCGGGTGGATGGCCGGTGGGAACCGGCCATGCACGGCTACTCTGCAATCTGCGCCATGACTTCGTCGGAGATATTAAAGTTCGCCGAGACCTTTTGCAGGTCATCGTGATCGTCCAATTCGTCCATCAGCTTCAGAACCTGTTTCGCCGCATCGGCATCGAGATCGACGGTGTTCTGGGGAATGCGAGTGACCTGCTGAGAGACGCATTCAAGTTCGGCCGCTTCAAACGCTTCGGAGACGTCTGAAAAAACATCGGGGTCGCAGGTGACTTCGAACTGCCCGTCGCCGCCGGCAATGTCTTCGGCGCCGGCTTCCATGGCCAGTTCCATCAGCGCTTCTTCGCTGATTTTTTCGGCATCGACGATGAATAATCCCTTGCGATCGAACATGAACGACACACAGCCGGTGGTCCCCATATTGCCGCCGTTGTTTTCAAAAATCTTCTTCAGTTCGGGAGCCGTGCGGTTGCGATTGTCGGTCAACGCATCGCACATAATCGCAACGCCTTCGACGCCATAACCTTCGTACACCAATTCCTCGTAAACGGTTCCGTCGGATTCACCGGAGGCTTTTTTGATCGCCCGTTTAATGTTGTCTTTGGGCATGCTGACAGCTTTGGCATCGGCGATCGCGGTTCGCAGTCGCGAG
The DNA here is from genome assembly GCA_964408465.1 of uncultured Pirellulaceae bacterium. Lineage (GTDB taxonomy): Bacteria > Planctomycetota > Planctomycetia > Pirellulales > Pirellulaceae > Mariniblastus. The sequence continues at coordinate 22,152 of CAYOZV010000024.1, read as the reverse complement.
TTACCGTCAGGATCTGGCCCGCCCATTTTCACCGCGACGATGATCGCTTTTGACAGTTTGCTCCAGGCTTTGGAGCGTTTTGCATCTACCGCCGATTTACGGTGCTTGATATTTGCCCATTTACTATGGCCGGCCATCTTTGAATCCTTTTAATACAAACATCTTTTCAGCTATCAAAATTGGCTTAGAACAACAAAGGCCTAGCCCCAACGCATCGCGACTGACGAAATGATCACGGCAATGGCATATGAAATTAATCTGCAAGCAATTTCAGGTAGTGGATCTTGTTAAAGATCCTGAAGCTCCTTTACCCCCGCAAGATCTTGCAGGAAGATCCACTTCACCATCGGTTATTGACTCAACGAATTTATAAGCTCCCTCACTAACGCGGCTTCTTCTTGGCCAGTGATTTTGATGACGCCTTCTTTTTCGCTGCCTTCTTCGCAGTCGCTTTTTTCACGGGCGCCTTTTTCGCAGCGGTTTTTTTCGCCGGCGCCTTTTTGGCTGGGGCTTTCTTTGCAGCGGCTTTTTTTGCTGGTGTTTTCTTCGCCGGCGCTTTCTTCTCGGCTGCTTTCTTCACGGGTGCTTTTTTAACCGGTGCCTTCTTCGCAGCCTTGGGCGCGTCGGCTTGGGATTGCGTTTTGCCGCCGCGTTTGGGAAAGCGCTCTTTTGCATCGGGCGCAATTTTCAAGATGATGTTACGGGTGTTGGTACTAAAAGGAGCACTATGAAACGCCACCGCCAACTGATGCACCAACGAACCAAATTCGGCACCCTTGGCTTTGGGGATGGCCCGTTCCAATCCGGGCACGCGGCCCTTTTCCGCCTCTTCCGCTGTGATCACGCCCAACACCACCATCAATTCCAGCAAGGAACTGTCGGTAGGGATCGAGTGACCATTGAGCCCGTTTTGCGACATGTAGCTGATCGTGTACGGCGACACTCCCGACATTTTTTCAAATTGAATGACGGCTTTGCTGAGATTTTCCTTCTTTAAGAATTCCAGATCGAACTGGTAAAAGGTTTCGAAAATCCCGTACAACAATTTTTTCAAACGTTCGGCCGACTGCATCGGATGGCCAAGGCTCTTCATCGTGGCCGCCAGTTCGGCGGTGGTGGTCACACGCACTTCGTTCCAATCGAAATAGTTCTCATGGAGTTTCGCGAAGGCTTCATCGGCGCCTTCGAACGTAGAATCTTCCAGGCAACAGCCGTAAATCGCATTTTCGATCACGGTCCGATTGGACGGCGGGAGTATCGGTTGGTACTCTTTTTTGAGAACCTTAAATAGGTTGGCGATCAGATCTGCTCGGTTTTTTGCGGCCATTAAATTTTCTTCAGAGCGTTTTCAACAGGTGATTAAGATGGAACAATTGAGGTTCAACAATTGTGTCAGTAGAGCCCAATTTTAATTGGCTTCCACATCATGCGAAGGTGTTTCTGCCTCGCCCGGTGAAGAGTCCGCAAATTCTTCGCCGCCGGATTGTGGAGTTTCGGATTGCTCGGCAGTGACCGCGTCGCCGGATGCCTCTTGGCCGGCCGCCGCATGGTTGGCGGATTCTTCGTTGGCCGCCGCTTCGTTGGGCAGCACCTCTTCCAGAATACGAGCCACCGTCATGGCGTTTTGGATGCCTTTATCCAGCACGAATTGGATCCTAGGCGTGTACCGCGTGTCGATGCGATTTCCAATTTTGGACTGCAAGTATCCCGCCGAGCTCTGCAAGCCCTTCAGGCACAAGTTCTGTTTGGTTTCGTCACCCATCACCGAAACGTGCACTTTGGCTTGCCGCATATCGGGCGACACCTCAACCAGCGTCACCGTCGCGTCCTTGATCCGGGGATCCTTGAGATCCGCGATGATGGCCATGCCGACGACCTCGCGGACTGCTTGAGCAGCTTTTAAGACTCGGCGTGAACTCATTTTGAAACTCGTTGGGCTAAGGGGAGCGATACTGTTTCGACGGGGTTGGTGTCGTGGACCAGGCCGTGGGTACTCAAACGCCAGAAAGTGCGGCACGGGTGGCCTTATCCACTACCGCATTTCCAACGTTACTACCGCCCACGTTACAACGTGCGAGCGATTTCTTCGATTTTATAGGCCTCAAGCGTATCGCCTTCTTTGACGTCGTTGAAACCCGAAAGTTTGATACCGCACTCCATGCCACGCTGGACTTCCTTGGCGTCGTCTTTTTCGCGCTTCAGCGATTCGATAGGGTAATCACCAATGACCGTGTTTTCGCGGATCACTCGCATGCGACAATCGCGTGCGATCGTTCCACGCATTACGCGGCAACCAGCAATCGTGCCCGTCTTACTGACGCTGAAGGTTTGCATGACCATCGCCATGCCCAGATCCACCACATGTTCTTCAGGCTTGAGCCGGCCTTCCAACATCGCTTTAAGATCGTCGGTGATTTTGTAAATGACTTCGTAACGGCGAATCTCGGCGTTGACTTCATCCGCCAACGAACGTGCCGCCTCATCAGGCACAACGTTGAAGGCACAAACGACGGCTTCGGACGCCTGAGCCAGTCTCACGTCCGCCACCGAAACACCGCCAACAAGCGCTTGGATAATTTTAATCCGCACCTCTGGATGTTCGATCTTGCCAAGCTCTTTTTTGATCGCTTCGATCGAGCCTTTGGTGTCGGCGCGGATGATCAAATTCAGCGTAATCAATTCGGCTTCGTTGGAGGCCAAGTTTCCAGACTCCAGGCGTCGCTGCATCTCTTCGAGCGAAACCTTGACCGTGCCCGAAACGTCTTGTTCGTGCTGTTGGGAAAGACGTTTTTCGGCGATCTCACGCGCGGTGGCGACGTCTTCGACAACGTACAGTTTGTCACCAGCGCCGGGCGCTGTGTTGAAACCCGTCAAGTTCACCGGCGTCGATGGACCGGCCGATGTCAGCCGGCGTTTGGGATGCAACGTGTCGTGCATTGCTTTCACGCGACCATGAGCCGCACCACAAACCACGATGTCGCCAACGTTCAGCGTGCCGCCTTGGACCATGATCTTACAGACGACGCCGCGGTCGGACTGCTGTTCCGATTCCAAACACGTGCCAAACGCCGACCGTTCAGGGTTGGCTTTGTATTCGTAGAGTTCGGCGGTGACCAAAATCGTTTCCAGCAATTCGTCCAAACCCGTCCCCGCAATCGCACTGGTCTTCACGACTTCGGTGTCGCCACCCCATTCACTGGGCAGCAATTCCGCAGACGCAAGATCCTGCAACGCTTTATCGGGTGTGATGCCGGGGATGTCGATCTTGTTGAGCGCGACGATAATGGGAACACCGGCGGCTTTGGCGTGGGTGATCGCTTCTTCGGTTTGCGGCATGATTCCATCATCAGCCGCCACTACCAATACGGCGATGTCGGTAACGTTGGCACCGCGGGCTCGCATTTCGGTGAACGCTTCGTGGCCGGGCGTATCGACGAACGCAATTTTTTGTTCGCCTTTTTTAACTTCATAAGCACGAATGTGCTGAGTAATACCGCCGGCTTCACCGGAGACCACGTCGATGCCAATCAGCGCGTCCAACAGCGAGGTCTTCCCGTGGTCGACGTGACCGAGGAACGTGACGATGGGAGCCCGTGGCACGAGGCTGTCCTCGTCTTCGTTTTCAACATCGTATTCGGCCATCATCGCATCTTCGGCCGTTTGCTGCTGACGAACTTCGACGCTTGATTCGAAATGATCAACCAGCAGTTCCACCATTTCGGCGGGCAATACAGAGTTGATCGTCTTGACCGAATCGTCACCCAACTGTTGCAGCGTTAACAGCGCCTGAACCGCTGGCACTCCGGCGGCTTCGGAGAATTCACGCACGGTGCAGGGCAATTGCAAAACGACGGCGTCCTTACGCGGCGCGGCCGAGTTGACGACCTTTCCACGAGAACGGCGCGTTCCCGGTCGCGAGCGGTAGTTTCGTTGAGGGCGCCGGTTGCGTAATCCGCCCAGTGGCGTGTCGCCGCGTTGGGCCGAAGAGCGTCTGACCTTGGACGGCATTTCGCCAAAGACTTCGCCGGGCTTGGATTCGGTATCGCTGCCTTTGCCTTTTTTCTTTCCCTTCTTCGCGGATTTGGTGAGATGCTCAAGAGGAGCCGCACCGCCGCGTTGGATTTGGTTGATCGCGTCCTGCGGCAACGCGATATCAGGCTTCTGAACCTTTTCTCCGGGCACGACCGATGACGTTGGCTGTTTCACCTCGGGCATTTTGGCGACACTGGCCGTGATGCCGCGTTTTTTAACAGGCCGTTTCTTCTCTTCGCCGCCTTCAGATTTTTGAGGCCGGCTATCGAGATCCCGCACCACCTTTTGACTACGCGCAAACAACGGATTACGAGTCGGCGTCTTGGAGGTCGATGGGGTGATCTTTTCTTGAGGTACCGCAGGAGGCTCGACAACGCTCTTACTTTTTGCTTTGCCCTTGCCCTTGGCGGCCATGTCATGGATCGACGCCTTCTTAATGATGGGCGTACCGGTGGTCGCCTTGACCGAGGGCATGACTTCTTTGGATCGGCTGCGCAGTTTGCCCAGCAGACCGCTGACAACACTTTTCGGTTTCGCCGGTTTTTCATCGTCGGCAGGCGCGGCGTCTTCGGTAGCAGCGCCGGTTTGCGAAGCATCGTCTTGAACGGGCGCCTCAGCAGTGCTGGAATCATCGACCGCTACTTGTTCGGCGGGATCGTCTTGAACGACCGGAGCTTCTTGTTGGGCCGGAGCCTCTCGTTCAGCGCGAACTTCGGGTTCAGCGGGAACTTCTTGAACAACAGGAGCGTCTTGAACGACCGCGGTCTCGTCATCCGGCTCGGTCGCCTGACCCGTTTCGAATTCCTCTTCGGCCTCAAACTCTTCTGGAGGCTGGGGCACTTCCTCTACGGCTGGGGGTGGAGATGCGAGGTAGTCTTTAATCGCGACAACTTCTTCGTCGGTGAGACTTGCAAGCGCAGAACCCTTATCCTCGATACCTGCTGAATCGCAAATATCGAGCAACTGTTTGTTGTCAAAACCAAGTTCTTTAGCAAACGCGTAGATGCGTACGGGCACTAGACGTGACCCTCCTTTTTTCGATTAAAGCTGCCGTTAGGGGCAACCCATCATTCAACCTTAACAATTACATAAAACGTCCCTTCGGCTTGGAGTTGTTAGCTCCAAGGGCAGACACGGTTCGCAAACCAATCAAAAGCAAACGCTACAAGCAATTTGCTCAATTCAAATTATCTTCTAATACTAATTTTCTTCCGGGCCGAAAATTATCGCAAGTTTTAAGCGACAATGGTAACCCAGTTCTTTAATTTTACCACGAAAGTTTCTTCGTCGGCGGATTGGCCAATCACGAGTTAAATCGCTCAGTCGGCGGCCAACCCAACCTCTAAACCCTCCCTGGGGTCCAGATTCTGCATTTGAGCCGACAACAGCGACCGGGGAAGCAACCGTAGCACGGATTTTCAATCCGTTGGGCGCGAAAAACGGATTGAAAATCCGTGCTACACACCGAACGTCTAACTGGTCGCTTCGCCTTGTTCCCCCACGGATTTTTCCTCTGTTTTACTCTCTGAAGCCGCGTCCCCAACGGCATCATCACCGGCTGCGGCCTGCGCTTCTTCCTCTGCCTGAGCCGCCAATTTTGCAATCGCGGCAGCTTCAGCAGCCTTCTTCGCCTCGGCGGCCTCGGTTGCCTTGCGAATGGCTTCTTGTTCTTTTCGAATCTTCTTTTCTTCGGCCGCGCGTTTTTCTGCCTCTGCCGCGCGAACCTCTGCCTGTTCGACGATCTTGTCGACGTCCTCTTCGGACAGTTCACCCATCTCCATCAAGTTATCGGGCTCGATCACTTCGAGATCGTCGTAAGAAAGGTAGCCTTCGCCGACCAAGCGATTGGCCAACTCTTCATCGACGCCATCAATCTCACAGAAGCCGCGCACGGCCCGATCAATCTGAGCCTCAAGTTCTGTCTGGGTCATGATTTCAATGTCCCACCCACAAAGCTTACTTCCCAGTCGCACGTTCTGTCCGCGTTTGCCGATCGCCAGTGACAATTGATCGTCTCGCACCAGCACGATCGCGCGGCCCATCATCGCACAGAGAATCACTTCGTCGACTTCGGCCGGCTGCAAGGAGTTGGGGATCAGGATCTGCGGGTCAGGGTCGTAACGCACAATGTCGATCCGCTCGCCCGCCAATTCGTCGATGATGACTTTGATTCGATTGCCACGGACACCCACACACGCGCCCACGCAATCGACTTTTGAATCGATACTGCTGACGGCCACTTTGGAACGGTAACCGGCCTCGCGAGAAATTGCGTTGATCGTGATAATCCCATCCGCGATTTCAGGAATTTCATTTTCGAATAATCGTTTCACGAAATTTCCACGCGTCCGACTGAGCACGACTTTAATCCGCGACCCTTGAGCCTTCACTTCGGTAACCAAAGCGCGAATTCGTTCGTTGGCCTGATGCGTGTCGCCGGGTATCTGTTCGCTGCGCGGCAAAATGGCTTCGACCGCACCGAGGGTAACCGTCGTGACGCGGCCTTCGTTTCGATTGACTTGCCCGGAGACGATTTCATCGATGACTTCGGTGAATTCTTCGATTTGCGAGTCGCGTTCGGCTTCCCGCACTTTTTGAATGATGACTTGCTTCGCGGTTTGAGCACCGATGCGGCCGATCACCTCTTCATAGTCCAGCATCTCCTGACCGTGACGGCCGGCAATCTCACCCGTCTCACGTTCGATGAAGAATTCGATGTCAGCCTCGTCACCGAAGTGCCGACGCGCAGCGGTCACCAGTGCGGATTCGATCAGTTTAAAGACCGTCTCTTTCTCAATGTTTTTTTCGCGATGTAACGAATCGACGATTCTCAGAACTTCACTGGCGTTCATGTTTTTTCTCTAATCTTTGAGTCTCTGTCTAAATTTTCGCCCGTTTTTGGGTCGAACCACATCAGCTTGCGGGTTGCCACATTGACTGTAATCGGTTGACCGACTTCCGCCGTCAGCTCCGGTGAAGACCTGACCGTAATATGACTATCGCTTTGCTGCGAGTTCTGTGCTGTTGTTGGATCTTCATCCAAACGAATCTCTACTAACGCTTCATTGCCTAATCGGTCGACCAGGCCGATCGTCCCGGCAAATGAGACGACTTCGTAGCACGGATTTTCAATCCGTTTTCGTTGCGAAACGGATTGAAAATCCGTGCTACACTGACCTAAACTGAAACCTCCATGCTCGGATCGAAAACCGATCATCACGCTGGCGGGCACCTCGGCCTCCACCCGTTGCTCCAGCGCTTTGCGGACGTTCGCATTTACATGCGACCACCGCACCTCACTCCGCTTTGCTCCGCAGACGACCGAAAACATTTGGTCATCGACAACTTCGATCGCTGCTGAGACGATGTTGGCCGGCGTGTTGCCGATAAACTTCGCCACAAACAGATTGGCAGGACGCTGGTAAACATCCAGCGGCCTGCCAATCTGCAGCACCCTTCCTTCTCGCATCACGGCGATCCGATCGCCCAACGTCATCGCTTCGACTTGATCGTGCGTGACATAAATCATCGTCACCCCAAGATCACCATGCAGTCGCCTCAACTCAACTCTCATCTGTTGACGCAGTTGCGCGTCCAGGTTCGACAAAGGTTCATCAAATAAAAATACCGCCGGATCCCGTACAATCGCGCGGCCTAAAGCCACCCGCTGACGTTCCCCGCCGGACAGTTGATACGGTTTACGATCAAGCAAATGTGAAATTGCCAATCGGTCAGCCGTTTGTCGGACTTGGTGATCAACTCCGGATCTCAACTGATTCAGTTCAGCCGATTTCCGGGGTTTAAAAATGCTTCTTAAACCACGACTAAGTACTCCACCGCCATAACGTAACAACAATCCAAATGCCATATTTTTGTAAACCGACATGTGCGGATACAAGGCATAGTTTTGGAACACCATCGCGATGTCCCGGTCCTTAGGTGCCACATCATTGACGACGCGGTCCCCAATTCTAATCTCTCCGGATGTAGGAACGTCCAATCCCGCGATCATGCGCAGTGTCGAACTCTTGCCACATCCACTGGGCCCCACCAGCACCAAAAACTCTTGATCGCGAACCATTAAATCCACACGATCCACAGCAACATTCCCATCGGGAAACTGCTTGTAAATCTGTTCCAGCGAAACGCTTGCCATAGCAGCAATCGATAATGAATTTCGTGGATGCGAGTCGGAGTAAATGCAGGTGGCTACAAAATAGACCCGCAGGAAAATCCCGCAGGCCCTATGTACAAGGTGAAAATGATATCTTCGGCACCTTCGACGGTCAACGGTGGTTTAATCTTTGAAAAACCAATTCGCCGAAATAGTCCCGCCCAAGCACCGATGGGTAAAACGATTCGCCAGCCCAGCCTTCTTGCCGGTCAGAAACAGGCCCACACTGAAACTTAATGGTCGACCGGTCGCCCGCCACGCCGCCCAACCACCCCGTCACCGCCAAGATCAGAAAGTGTCTAACCCGCGGAAAGGAATTCTGGATCGACCGCGCCTTATTTTTTTAGCCGCCTCCGTTGCCTGGAAAAAGCTAGCCAGCAACCCACGAGGGTGAAAAATGACATCAACGAAATACATTTCACGCCGTTTCTAAGGTTTAATTGATGTCTAAAACAAAAAAGCAACCCAGACGTGCCAATTTGTCACCATGAAGTTTTTTTAACTTTCCGTTCTAGCCCAAAAACAAACTTTACGGCTGAGTTTCTGTGCACTATAGTTCGCTACCGGAAGCTTGAAACCGTTTCCACTCATCTCGAATGCAGACCATACCCGATGTTTGCGTTATTTTTTTTTCCCTTTTTACACAGGCATTACCATGAAATTAAACCGCAAGGGTTTTACGTTGGTAGAGCTTCTGGTCGTGATCGCCATCATTGGCATCTTGATCGGAATGTTGCTACCGGCTGTCCAGCAAGTCCGCGAAGCCGCGCGACGTACACAATGTTTGAACAGTCTTCGCCAACTGGGCTTAGGCACACTGAACTACGAATCTGCGAAAATGCATTTTCCGACTACAGGGCCCCAAGGCGCAGCTTTAGGCCAAGTCAATCAGTTCAATCCAGAGGTTCAGGTCCTCCCTTACACTTTTGAAGTTCTGCCATTCATCGAGCAAAACAACCTAGCATCTCTGGCTCGCGAATTCGGCATCACCAGCTTCGAACTACAAGGCGGAAGAGTTCCGTTGTTTGGCTGTCCTTCTCGAGGCGAGCGTGTCGAGATCGACAGTGTCGGAGACGCACGTCCGCTTCAGGATTATGCTTCCTACATGTCCACCTGGAACGATCCTTTCGGTACTTGGGTGGCATCTTCCTACGACAGCACCAACACGCCTGAAGAAGAAAATGGCGTTTGGAACGGCGCGATCGGACGACTTGGTTATGTCATCAACGATTCCAGTGGAAATCTTACGCTGCAACCTTTCTCGAAAATTGGCTTTGGAAGCATGCAAGACGGTTCATCCAACACCATGCTGTATGCAGAGAAATCTGTGTGGGCAAGAAGCTATAACACAATGAGAGGAACAGCGGCTACTGGCTTTGAACCTTGGTGGGACGAACGTTGCTTCGAACCTGCTTCGTGGAGTATCCGTCGCGGCATCGCAGGCGACGGTTTCCACATGATGCCCGATGCCACTGACCGTCTGGCGCGCCCACGTGGCGACGAACAAGAGTTCGGATTTGGTTCGGCACACCCCGGTTCAGTGAATTCAGTTCTTTCTGATGGCTCGACACATTCTCTTTCCATGGATATGACCGCCGAAACTTTGGCTCGCTTGGGCAATCGCAGAGACGGACAGGTTCTTAACCACGAAGAGTTCTAAGAGTATTGAGAATTTATCAAACGAAGCCCCGCTTTTCAACGACTGATGAGCGGGGCTTTAATTTTTACAAGCTAGGTAATGTAATGAATAAAAATTTGAAACGGAATCTTTCCATATTAACTTTGTTTTTCGCACTCACGGTGATCGGTTGCGGCAAAGGCGAGATCGCAGGTATCGTCGGCGAGGCAAACAAGACGAGGATTCAGCGCGCGGTGAACAGTTACCTTCTTTATCAAAGGAGAATGCTGAAGCCGCCGAAAAACAAAGAGGATCTGGTCGAGTTCATCAAAACCAATCAAAAAATCGACAAGAATTTGGAATTGATGGGAATTAGCCGTGACGGCTTCGAAGAGAATCTTATTAGCGAACGCGACGAAAACGAATACTTCTTTCGATGGGGGACGCTGATCAAGGATCGTGCACCTGACGAACCGTTGGTATTCGAAACCGTCGGAGTCGATGGGAAGTACCAAATCGGATGGGTCAGCGGAACCGTTGAAGAGTATGAAAAGGAAGAATACGACCGACTAAAAAAAGGCAGGTTTAAACGCGAGAAGATTGCCGGTCCGGATCTCAAAGCCGAAGCCAATCGCAAGGCGCTTGATCAACCGGTAGAGTAATCGGCGGATTGCGAACATCGGAAATTTTATGCGGGACCCCTGCAGGGGTCCCGCATTTTTTTTGCCTTCGAGCATGCTTAGAGGCCTCTGCTCAACAGAACGCGCGGTGCCACACCGCCTCGCACCGGTTGCATTTGAATAGGCTAAATTCGGACAGCCTACCTATCGAGATGCCGTCCAGCGGAGGTTTAGCATCGCGTCTTCGGCACTACTGGTTTCTCCCAACGTCTCTGTCCCGTCAGGCCACATCACTTTGATCGTGCTGACCTTGTCCAGCTCTTGCTTGGGAACACGCAGTGGGCCGGCAGACGATTGCGATAGATAGCTTCCACCGGCCCGAATTTCCCAGCGGCGCTGGTAGCCTTGGCCGATCAATATCACGCTGGCCCCGATCGCCAGCCTGTTTCCCGGCGGACCAACGACTGACAGTTGCAACGAATCTGCGGAACTTGATTGGTTCTCCAGTAATTCGTACCTATCGCCGTTGACCGCAAAAACAGCGTCTTGATCCCCGTCGTTATCGAAATCGGCGATGGCCAGTCCATTGGCATCGCCGGGAATCACCACGCCACTTCGATTGGGCCAAACGGGTTCAAACTGCCGGTCGCCTTTGCCGCGTAGCAGCAGCCCCAACCCACCGTCCATGTAACCCGTTTCCGGCTGAGCATGAAAGAAGTTGGTGGCCATCAAAATATCTATCAAACCGTCACCGTCAAAATCATCGGCGGTAACTCCGTAACCAGGGCTGATCTGAGCCAATCTCGGCAGCGCCTCGATCGTAAACCCTTGATCGCCGCCGTTCCAGAACACGGCCGACTGAAAATAGTTGGCCTCTTTGGCCGGACGATCCACCGATTTGGTTTCGTAAATATCGGCAACAGTGGCCAACGAAAAATCATGGAACGTTTTGTATTTATCGGCAATGAAAGGCATGCAGCGCGAGGAACAGCTGCGGCCGCGGATTGGATATTCGGTATCGCCCTCGAATTCAGCTTCCACCAAATCGATAGAACCACTGTTGTCAAAATCGTCGTAGTACAGCCGATGCGGATGTTTACCGCTGGCGTGATATTTTGTGTTGAGCCCCTGGTTGGTAACCACATAGTCCATGTCGCCGTCGTGGTCCAAATCGGCCGCCGCGATGCCGTGCCACCAACCTGAACGCTGGGCGGTGCCCAGATCACTGGTGACGTTGACCAAGTTGCCTTCATCATTTTTGAAAAACGAAACAGGGCCCCACTCGGCTGCGACCACCAAATCAATCCAGCCATCAGAATTAAAGTCCGACCAAACGGCAGAAGTGACCATCCCGACCTCCGTCAGATCGTTCGCGATTTCAGCCGCCGCGCTTTTAAACGTCCCGTCGTCGTTGATCAATAACTGGCTCTTAGGCGTCAGCGGATATTTCCCTGGGACGCTGCGACTGCCGACAAAAAGATCCAGATCACCGTCGCGATCAAAATCCGCCGCACAGACACAACTGCCGCTTTGGTAAACCTTGGGCAAGGCGTCATCGGCAGCCGCCGAAAACTGTCCGTTGCCGTCATTGAGATACAACCGATCCAGATAACGATCTGATCTCCCCGACCACTCGTTGCTGCCGCTGGCGACATATAAGTCCAAATCATCATCACCATCGCAATCAAAAAACAGCGCCCCCATGTCTTCGGATTTCAAATCCTCCGCCCAAGGACCCTTCACAGGCAGAAACGTTTTGTCGGTTTGACTGACCAACAAACGGCCGGCCATCCCCGCCGAACCTCCGCAATAGAAATCTGGCAACCGGTCACCGTTGACGTCACCCGCCGAAATAGCGCCACCCAATTTGGAGATCGCGAAGGGAATCAACGGCTCTTTTTCATAGTCGTCGTAATTGGATTCCACGTGCTGAAATTTAAACTTCGTTTTCTCTGTCGCGTTGACGAAGTGCGTTTTTGTTGGTTCGGATTCTTTTTCGGTCACGCGATTTTTGGTTTCGATCACCCGATAAATATGACCGGCAGCCACATCGGTCAGCTCGATTGAGCTACCATCGGGCCAGGTGACCTGAGCGCGGTCGATGGACGTGCTGTCGCCGAGTCCAAAATGGATCACCATCGGATCACAACCCAAATAGCCCCGCGACGGCTGCAAGTCCTTGCGCTGGTATTGGTCGTCATGCCATACTTCGATCTTGGCCCCGACGCCGAAAAAGTTGTTGTCCTGACAACGCAGTTGAAACAAAACGCGTTGCCCATCGGTCGACTGATTTTCGTAAACCAACGTCGGTTGGTAATAATTATTTACCACGCAATCCATATCGCCATCGTTATCCAAATCGGCAAAGGCTGCCGCGTGACTGACGCCGGTGTGGTCAACGCCCCACGCTTGGCCGACAGACTCAAAATCAAGATCACCTTGATTGCGATAGGCAAGATTAGTGTTCTTGCGGGCGGGAACTTTCCGCAACAGTTCCTTCAGGTCGTCTTCTTTAAAACCCTTTTCGCGCTTCATCGCCGCGATGCGATTGGTTAGATCGCTGTTCATATTGTCCCGCGCATGTCCGTTGGTGACAAAGACGTCCTGCCGGCCATCATTGTCCATGTCGACAAAGCGAATCGCCCAAGTCCAATCGGTCTTCGCCAGATGTGTTAGTTGCGCGGCTTCCATGAACCGACCGGCTCCCGAATTGATGAACACGCAGTTCTTCATAAATTGCCGAGGTTTTCCGCTGTTTAGAAACCACGCGTCCGAGCCCATCGTCCCCATGTTTACCTTCTGCCCGTAGTGCGTCCGGTCCGCCATATCCGCGACCATCAAATCCAACCAGCCATCATTATTGAGGTCACCCGAGTCCATTCCCATCGAAAACCATGGCGTCCGATTGGCCGTCTGGGGCAACACGTCGGTGAACGTGCCATCGCGATTGTTGCGGTAGAGTTTGTCGGGCTGTTTGAAATCACTGCCGACGTAAAGGTCTTGCCAGTGGTCGTTGTCGAAGTCAAACCAGTTACAGCTGAGCCCCAATCCATATCCGGAGATCCCCGCGGCCTGGGTCACGTCGACGAACGTCCCGTCTCCCTTATTCTCAAAGAGGATATCTTTTTCGCCGGCAAGAATTTTATGCCCGTCCATCAGCCCCGCCCATTCTTCCTTGCCGGGGATGACTTCGACCACACCGTTTCGTTCTTGGAACATGGGTTCTCGAGGGGCGGGCAGATCTTGGTAGGTCAGCAGGTACATATCCAGATCGCCATCGCGATCATAATCGCAAAAGTTGGCTTGTTTGCTGGCCCCGCTGTAGGCACAACCGGCCGCCTTGCTTTGCTCCACGAACGTGCCGTCGTTTTGGTTGACGTACAGCAGGTTAGGAGCCGCCATGTTACAAACGTAAAGATCCAGATCACCATCGTTGTCGATGTCCGCAAACGTCGCGCCCGAGGCCCAAACCCGTTGGTCTTGAATACGGCCGTCAACGCCGGCAGCTTCGGTGACGTCTTCGAATTGGAAGCCGCCCATGTTTTTGTACAAACGATTGGCGATATCCGATCCGGTCAAATAAACGTCGACCAAACCATCGTTGTTAAAGTCTCCCATGGCGACACCGGCGCCCGTCTCGATCAGCAGATTCGTTCGGCTGCGCGAAAGATAGTTTTCGAATTCGATGCCGCTATCAGTTCTGGAGCGAAAACGCATCGGGCCGTCAGATTCCTGTTCCGTTTTTTCCAGCGGTCGCCGAAACACCCAATCGCTGACCCGCTCAAACGAGGGCGGCACTTGGGCATAGTCGATCGGCTGCGCGTTGTTCTTGTATTTGGGAGGCCCACTACGTTCTTGGGCTGGTTGCTCGCAGCCGATGCTGGCAGCCACGATTACGGCGCTGAAAAAACACAGAAGACACTTCAGATCACGAACATGGAAATGGACAGGCAAATTCAACGGAATGATCCTCGGCGGTGGGGGAAATAATGACTGGCCTCCATTCTACACCTGAGCCAGCCAAACGTCCTCCTTGAGGGAAGCCATCGACCAAGTTTTATCGTGACCGGAATCTAATTCCAATCATTGGCCGCATGCAGCCAGTGGCCCTGATGTCAACCGGCGGTAGTGCGGAGTATCCTTATTCCGGCCAATGCTATCTGGTAGTGGAGTGCTGTTAAACCTCCTCGTTAAACCTCCTCGCTACATCTTCTTTTCCCATCAACCTTTTCCCATTAATACTTCCGTAAATGGCGGCGCGGGATCTTTAACAAGATCCACTACGCTATCAGACAATTGCATAACGAACATCCAATTTTCTGGCACACCTAACGGGATCGTCAGATCGGTCTTTGGCGCTCCTTGTAGATCCCCTATACTCCGAGCGTTAGCAATTTGATCTGTGTGCAAGTCAAGGATGACAAAAATGCGCTCGCCCTGTTCTCTAAACCCAACCATCCTCTATTGTCTCGTGGTCCTCGGCTGCGTTGGGACCATTTCGGCCCACGTTCAAGCCCAGGATGCGATGGATCGTTCCCAACGTAGCCCTTGGCGGGCTTCGTTCAACCAAGTCAGCCCCCAAGCCCTCAAGGCGAACCAGTCCAACGCCGATCGCGCACCGCTCAACGCCGACTCCGCCGGCGGCTATCGCTCCAATTCTGCTTCAACTCGAACTCGTCCCTCGGCGCAAGCGGACACGGTGCCCCGTCTATCGCCCTCAGCGGCCAACGCGCGAACCTCCAACGAACGATTCTCTGGCACCGCCTCTGCCGCGGTAGCGCCGGCCGCCGCCTCACAGTCGCCGGCGTCTTCAAAAACAGCGCAGTCGGCGCAATCGGCGCTTGCAACCAAGGTCACACGCACGCAAAACCAACTGCCCAACGAGGCCGGTCAAGTCTGGCGCGAGTACGACATTTCTCCTTACACCGAAAACGTCAAATCGGTCGACAAACCTCAGCAAGCGGTGCTGGACTGGGTGCTGCGGGAGACCGGACACGAAATGTGGTTCAATCAGCCGTTGGGGATTCTCAACGCGACCAAGGATCGCTTGATCGTCTACCACACGCCCGAGATTCAACAGGAAGTAAAAGCGATCACCGACCGTTTTGTACGCACACGCGGCCAAGAGCAAAATTTCAACATCGATCTGATGACCGTCGGGAACCCTAACTGGCGATCCAATGCCTATCCGCTGCTGCAGACCATTGACGTGCAGACGCCCGGCGTGGAAGCGTGGATGATGTCCAAAGAAAACGCGGCGATTTTGATCGGGCAACTTCGCCAACGCGCCGATTTCAAACGCAACAGCGGCGGCGAAGTCAAAAGCCACGATGGGCAAGCGTTCGTACTGGAAAAAACGAAACCCGTTACCTTCGTCCGCAGCCTCCGTTGGCTGCCCGGCCAATTTCCGCCCTACGAACCTCTCATGGCAACGATCAATGAAGGTTACACGCTGAACATCTCGTCATTGTCGTTGCTGGATAATCGCGCGATCGAAGTCGCCGTCAAATGCGACGTCGATCAAGTGGAAACCCTAACGCCCATCAAGATCCCCGTCGCAGAGGTCGGTAACACCCTGCAGTCGGCCGACATCAACGTGCCCCAACTGATCAGCTGGCGATTGCACGAGCGATTCCGTTGGCCCGCGGATCAGGTGCTGCTGTTGAGCTGCGGCGTGGTTGCCGATCCGACGCCTGAAACAGAAGGCGGCACCGGCATCTTTGGATTAAGGAATCGACGCAGGCAGACCAACCGTTCGGATGCGTTGCTGTTGATCGAGTACCGCGGCCCGGCCACCGAAGCCAGCCTGCCACGCACCGCGGGGCGGTCTGCGCTGGCACCGCTGAAATAGACCTAATGCGTAGTGGAGTCTTGTTAAAGCTCCTTGTCGGTAGTTCGTTAAATCGCACCAGAACGAGGGATCTTTAACAAGATCCATTACTATAATACTACCAACGCCTCGGTATTGGTGCCCCGCACCTCGACGGCGACGCCAATTGGCATAAAATGTTCGGCTGCTTGTTGTAAAAATAACTTCGAATCAAATAAATAATGTCTCAGTCAGATCGTCGCGTTGTCATCACAGGTATGGGCCAAATCAGTCCTCTGGGCAACTCTATTGAAAGCATGTGGGATCATCTCAGCACTGGCAAAAGCGGTGTTGGGGTGCTGCAATCGGTGCCTGTCGAAAATTTCACCACCGATATTGGTGGCGAGTGTTCCGACTTCGATGGCTCGGTCGGCAATTTTGGTTCCCCCGACAAACTGCTCAAACGCAACATTAAAAAGGCGCTGAAATTAATGTGCCGCGAGATTCAAGTCGGTGTCGCGGCGTCACAACTGGCGCTGGAGAACGCGGGGCTGGTCGGTGTCGATAAAGACCCGACCCGAATCGGAACGATGTTCGGCAGCGACTATATCATCACCTCTCCCGCAGAGTACAGCGCCGGCATTGCCGAATGTCTCTCCGACCAAGGCGACTTTGATTTCGAAAAATGGGCAGAGCAGGGCATCCCCAAAGTGGAACCGACATGGTTGCTCAAATACCTGCCCAACATGCCGGCCAGCCACGTCGCCATCTTCAATGACCTGCAAGGGCCAAGCAATTCACTGACGGTGCGCGAAGCATCCTCCAACATCGCGATCGGTGAATCGGTCACGATCATCCGACGAGGCATCGCCGACATCATGGTCACCGGCGCGACGGGGTCGCGCATTCATCCGCTGCGGACCATCCATGTCTGCCTGCAGGAACAATTGGCCGATCGCAACAATACCGCCGCCGGCGGAGATGCGGGCAAAGCCTGCCGTCCCTTTGACATCGACCGCAGCGGCATGGTGATGGGCGAAGGCGCCGGCGTGATGATTCTAGAGTCGCTCGATTCAGCCCAAGCGCGCGACGCCACAATTTTAGGCGAAGTCGTTGGTTACGGATCCTCGGCGGTGATGCTGCCCGAGGGAACCGCCGACTATAAAACGGCGCTATCCAATGCAATCACCGCCGCAATGGATGTCGCGGGAGTGGCGGCTGATTCGATCGACCACGTCCATGCACATGGCTTGGGTGGGTTGCGATGTGACGAGGAAGAATCGGCGGCCATCAGTGATCTTTTGGGCGACACCCCCGTCACCGCCGCGAAGAGCTACATGGGAAATTTGGGGGCCGGCAGCGGCATGGTCGAAGCCATCGCCAGCGTCGTCGCCATGGAGAAGGACGAGCTATTTCCTGTGCTTAACTGCGATTCAGTCGACCCCAAATGCAAACTGAACGTGGTGACCAAGAAGACGAAACCAGGCAACAGTTTCATCAATCTCAACGTAACGCCGCAGGGTCAGGCCAGCGCGACGATCATCAAACGGTTTGCCTAGGCCGTCGTAGCACGGATTTTCAATCCGTTTGCCCTCCAACGGATGAAAGATCCCTGCTATGCCACGCGGTGGTGGAAAGGCCAAAACCACGTCCTAAGCCTATTTTTTGAGCGGTTGGATGGAGATGTTTCGGAATTCGGCGGGGGTGCCTTCGGATTGAAGGGCGATGGCTCCCTGAGTCACGGTGCAGTGGGTTCCATGATTGACGGTGACGTCGTTGACCACGACAGTGATTTCGTCGCCATCGCAGATAATGCGCATCGTGTTCCACTGGCCAACCGCTTTCTCAGGATCACTTTCCAATCGCTTGATGCGGCGGTGTTGGTGCTTGTTTCCGTCTACCTTTTTCATTCGCCGCGTGTCCGCGTTGGGGACGTCGATATCGATGTGTTTTCCGATCACCCAAAAATCACCGGCCGCGCCTGATTTGAGTTGCACTTCTAATGACTGCGGCCACCCTCCGAACATCAACGGCACCGTGGCATGAACGAGGACTCCGTTGTTGCCACCCTTTTTTCCCGACCAACGCCACTGCAGCGAAAGTTCGTAGTCCCGATACCACCGGCGCGTTTGCAGGTACCCGCGCGGCTTGCCGGTGCACTTCAACACCCCGTCTTGGACCGACCAAATGTCCTCAACCTGGGCGTCTTCGTCTTTGCTAAAAAAGATCCACCCCTGCAGATCCTGCCCGTTAAACAGCTCCCGCCCTTGTGCCAACGGAAGAAGTTCTTCGTCGTGTTGTGCGGCGGCGATGCCCTGAACAAGAAGCAGCAAACCGAGCGTCACCGTCGGTATCACAAAGGATCCCAGACGCAGAAGGCATTCAAGGGAACGCAGAGACTGAAAGTAGCGAACGCAATTTCTGAACATGTCTCATCCGCCGAAGGTGATTGGATTCATTAAGAGATGGGATTCTACCCTAGCGGTTTGTTCCAGTTGAGAATTAGCGTGGGATGGTAGTTAATTTCATCAGAAATTCCCTCCACGCACGCGAATCAGGAATTCTGGCGAATCCCACTACCCCATTTATAAATCAGCCGTTTTGGCGCTGGCCACGGTTTTCGTAACGCCAACCGCGGCTGACGCTCAATCGGCTGATCATTTCAGGGAAATACGCGTAGCGCTACGGCGACGGCGGGGCCACCTATTTCTGTTCTTTCGATCGAGCGAAGCTTGAGAACGAACCGGACAGCTGCTGGATTTGAGCGGGGATCGATGAAGAAGATAAGTTTTCTCGGGGGACCGGAGTCGCCGCCGGTTTGGCGGCCGATTTCTCGGTGGGGACAACCGAATCCGCGCCCTGCCGTACGGCTGCCTGATCGACATCGGTGCCCTTGGCGCCTCGAACCAGGCCTGCGACCGAGTTGTCCATCGCACTGACGTAATCAGAAATGCTTTCCGACCGCGACTCCGCCTTGGAGGAATCAGCGCTGGCCTCGTTGGGTTGAATGTTATCAGCGGGTGACCTCAACAAACTTGGATCTTGCGCCGATTTTGCAATATCCACAGGTCGGACATTTGATGCACGGAACTTCGACGCCGGATCTTTTATCGAATCGGCAATCCGATCTCCCTCGGTAGTGCCCAACTTGCGATCCAATGCACGCGCGTAATCGGTGATGCTGGGGATACGCGGATCCTCACTTTTCACGCCCGGCTGCTGGACGCCACCTTCTGGAACATTCGCCGGCAATGGATCGTTTGCCAGCGACGCCACTTTCTCTTGTAGCTCAGCACTTGATTTCACCCCGACATCTGGAACTTCCTTTTTCTCTGCGGACTTCAGCAAACTTTCGGCAGTGATACGTCCCTCGGTGATCGAATCGGGGACCCGCGGGCTGCGTATTCTCCCGACGGCGACGATCTCCGGTTTCTCAACCGAACCAGCGGGCGTCTGAGGGTTTGGTTCTGTCGACGCGGCCGCGTTGGACGCTTCCAGGGCAGCCGTGGAAAGAGAGGAAAGGGCCGGCCGTCGTTGCACCACAACGTCATCGTTTGCTGGCGTTTTTGATTTTTGAGCTTGGGTCGTTGCTTTCCCACCTGCGACGCTCGGCGGGTTGGTCGGTGCGTTGGTTTGTGGGCCACGCTTCTCATCCCGCATTTTCTTCAACTCTGCGATCACATCTTCAGAGCTTGCTTGCCGCGGCGGCTCTGGGCGATCCGAAGCGGCCACTTGGGTTGCACCGGCGTCGACTTTCGGCGGCGAGCCCACTTTTGGGTTTTGCACGCGTTCGCCGCCCTCAACGCGTTGCTTCATCGCCGACATGTGCTGGGCGATTGAATCTGGAATGGCCGGTTCTGCGGGTTCGTTGGCCACACTCGTTGCGGCACCAAGCCCCTCATCTCTGGCCAGTTTCTTGCCTAAAGGATCCGTCGCATCTGGTGTCAAACGTTGCCTTGCGGTGACCGATTTCAAACGGCTCTCAGCGTGAGTCTCCCGTGGGGGTGCAGGTTGAGTTTGACTTCGAGCTTGAGTTGGTTTTGGAGTTGGTGGCTCTTGTCGCGTCGGCGGCACCTTTGCCGCGGGCGTCACACCCGAAACATCACCTTCGCGGTGCATGGGTACTTCCGCCGGATGGGAGGTGCGCGGATCGACAAAGGGTGGTGCCATCAAAGCAACCAGTCCCAAACCAAGCATCAAACCAATCGCGGCTCCAATCGCGCCCGCATTGAACGCACCTATTTGGTCCGGTCGCGAGCTGACTTGGGGTTCGTCGACGCGCGTCAGCATCGCGACTTTGCTGGTGGCATTGGCGTAAGACTGAACCTGAGCCAATTGTCCTTGGACATCGTTGTAGACTTCTGATTTCTTTTTTACTTCCTCTTCTAGCGTCGCATAAGGCACCCGCTGTTCGGTCAGTTTTTGCAGCCTCGTTTCCAGTTGGACCACGGAATCGCCCAAACGCTGCTCAAGTGCGGTCAACGTTTCAATCTGAGAGTCCAGCCCTTTGATCGTGGTTCCGATCGAATCAAACAGTTGCTGCTTCTGCTGCTTGACCGCCCGTTGCGAACGACGCAGCTGCGGATGCAGCGATGTGTAACGCCCTTGGTCGATGGCCAGCTGAGCCATCGCCGTCGACAGGTTGGTCATGATGCCTTGCAAGGCCGGTTGGAGCTCTAAAAGTTCATTGGAAGTAACGAACTCAGCACCACCATTTTGCTGGGCCTGAGTTAGCAATTGACGCTGTTGTCGCGCCGAAGACAATTGCGCGGCGGCCTGTCGTTGCTCAAGCCGAATTTGATTCAGCTTCAAATCAAATCCACCGCTGCCCTGAGGATCGTTGAGCCCACGAATGGTCGTGATCCCAGCACCAAAGCTCTTTTCTAATTCTTGCAAACGCTGAGATGAATCGTTGAGCGACTTCATCGCGTTTTCGCCGGCTTGGGATAGTTCGTTACGCATACTAGCAAGTCTTAACGATCTCACTTCGCTGAGTTTCGCGTCAATCTCATCCAGCAGCACCGTCACGAATTTGCTCGAACGATCCGCGTCCACCGTTTTCACGCTTAAAACGACGGCTTCGGTTTTTCCAAATTCAGCACCGTTGGGCGCCGACAGTGAGATGTTGCCCTGAACGTCTTCGATCGTTTCAGCCGAGGGATAATCACCGCCACCAAAGGAGAAGAGTGATCTGACCGGGCCAAGCTGCTGCAAAACAGCGCTGACGACTTGAGGTTTACGAGCGATTTCGAGGATCGTCTCTTGAGCTGATTGCAACGACTCTTGGGACTCAAAACGACTGGGTTTGTACGCATCACCCAATAGGTCGTCGCGCAGAATCAGTGACTGACGCGCGGTGTAGGTTTTGGTCGCCCAAAATTTGTTGTAACCCACCGACAATACGAAAAATACGACCGCCGGCGTTAACCAGAGCCACAAGTATTTTCGCAGGCAGAGATACACGTGTTCCAGCAGATTGTTTGAACGCATCGGCGAACTCGAAGTCTTCGGGGTAGGTGTTTGGATCGCTTGATTTTCATCAACAAATGTGAATACGCTCAAGCTGGTCTGGTTCTGACAACTTTGGCTGCCAAAAGATATGCATATTCCTTTGATCTATCGGTCCGTCGAAGATTTCAGGTTAGCGATTTACGACCGTCCAGTCGTATGAGGCAATTTCGATGGGCGTTTGAGCAATATTAATGTGAAAGGCAGTCTAAAAAAACAGCCTCGCCTGCGCATCTTGACCAGCCTGCACATTCGAAACGGTGCTAGCGAAATAAGACGGCACCGGTGATCGGCTCCACGGCAGGCGAAACCGGCAGTGTGAGGAGCACTATTGGGGCTCGGCAGGCGGGAGCCTGCAAGGTAGTGCGTTCCGAGGCGGGAGCCTCGGAAC
>CAYOZV010000023.1:29749-38106 GCA_964408465.1 uncultured Pirellulaceae bacterium | reverse complement strand
GCGCAAGCCCTCCGGATTCGTCTCGCAGGAAAACCGGAGGGCTCGCGCCCTGCCGCTACGACGCCAAACTTCCGATCCGTGGCACGGGGAAGGTCGACCTGAAAGGTATCAAGGATAAAGCGGTGGAGTTGGGGGCAGCGGAGTAAGCCAAACGCCGCGGTAGCGGAAGGGCGCAAGCCCTCCGGTTTCGTCTCGCAGGAAAACCGGAGGGCTCGCGCCCTACCGCTACGACGCCAAACTTCCGCTCAATGCCCCGCGCTGGCTTCTTCCATGTGCTCGGCCCCAATCAAACGCTTCGCCAATCCTCCGACGCTCAATCCCTGCACGACGATTGAAAAGACAACCACGATGTAGGTGATCGTTAGAAAAACGGGGCGGCACTCTTCTGGCAGGATCAACGCTAGGGCGATCGAAATACCGCCGCGCAAACCACCCCAGGTCATGATCATGGTCGTATGGGGGACGAATTGCAAACGTTTTGAGAAAAACGTGACGGGCAGAATCAACGATAGATACCGCGCGACCAAAACAATCACGATCGCCACCAATCCCGCAATCACGTATTGCTGCTGCACCTGAAGGATCAACATCTCCAGCCCGATCAGCACAAACAAAATTGCGTTCAGCAGGATGTCAATCAGTTCCCAGAACTTGTCGACGTAGATCTCGGTTTGTTTGGACATCGCCGTCCCGCGCACCGTATCATTGCCCACAATCAACCCCGCGACCACCATCGCCAGCGGTGCCGACAGGTGGAGGTACTGGGCCAGCGAGCAACCGCCCATGACACACGCCAACGTGATCATGACTTCGATTTCGTAGTCGTCGATCGAACGCAACAGCACGTATGTTCCGTACCCGAGCACCAACCCTAACAGGATGCCGCCCCCAACTTCGACGAAGAAAAGTTTTGCCACTGATAAAACGTCCGTCCCTGCCGAATGATTCCCGTGCCCATCAGAGGCAGAATGTTCCTTGGCATCGGTTTGCGAATTTTTTTCCTCAGTTGGGGATTCAAAGCTGACCGGCGTCAGATAGCTATCGGCTGACTGGTGGATCGCCGAATGGCCTTGGTCTGGTGTTGCATGATGCGGGTCTGCTCCTCCGGTGGCGATGCTGAAAATCGTGAGAAACACGACCACGCCGACACCATCATTGAATAAAGATTCACCGACGATTTTAGTTTCTAGTTTTTTGGGGACGCCCGCCTGTTTGAGAATACCTAGAACGGCGATGGGGTCCGTTGGTGAAATCAGTGCTCCAAACAACAGGCAATGAATGAACTTCATCGACAGACCGAGGTAACCCAACGCAAAATAGGAAGCCGTCCCGACCAAGAATGTCGACGAAAGAACCCCCAATGTCGCGAAGACTAACACCGGCCAACGCTGCACGCGCAGTTGGTCGAAATTAGTATGCATCGCACCGGCGAACAGTAGGAATCCTAACATCACGTCCATCAGGACTTCCTCGAAGTTGATCGATCGAATCAAACTCGTTGCCGAATCGATCAGCATCGGCGAAAAGAGACTGCTGATAAACAGCACCACCGTGAACGCAATCGCGATGATCATCAACCCAATCGTGTTGGGCAGTTTGAGCAAACGGACGTTGATATATCCAAAGAGCGCTGAAAGTGCGATAACAACGGAACTGATTTCAAAAAGGCTCATCGGATAGACTGCTCGCAGAGATCGAAGAAGTTCAATGCGACAAATCTTAGCGTATGGTTGGCATCAAGGGGATAGTGGCCTTTGACTCCCGATGAGTGCGTTTGGGCGGGCCTGCAGTCATCTGAAATCAAAGGTGGCCATGCCTACGGTGACAGCCGCGCCTTGGTCCACTTGCCGGCTCCGTCGCTGATATAAGCGACACGGTCGTGCAGTCGGTCCAACCGGCCCTGCCAAAATTCGAACCGATCTGGCGTTACCTTGTACCCGCCCCAATTATCGGGCAGCGGAATTTTTTGACCGTCAAACTTCTTCTCCAACGAGTCGCGGTATTGTTCCAGTTCGGCGCGGGATTGGATGATCTGCGACTGACGGGACACCATCGCGCCGATCTGCGACCCACGCGGACGCGAGTGAAAATATTGTTCAGAGTCCTCCTGCGTTGTCCGGGCGGCTTGCCCTTGGATGCGTAACTGACGTCCGAGGTAGGGCCAGTGAAAGCTCAGCGCGACGTTGGGATTGGCCGCGATCTGTTGGCCTTTATCGGAGTCATAGTTGGTGTACAGCCGAAACCCGTCCGCGTCGACGCCCTTGAGCAGCACCCAACGACTGGACACGCGGCCTGAAGAGTCACTGGTGGACAGCGTCATCGCATTGGGCTCGAACCAATCGCCGGGGGATTGTTGAGTGGCCTCGTCGAACCAACTTTTGAACGCCACCATCGGATCATCAGACAGATCTTCGGGGTTAAATCCGGCGGTTTCGTATTCTTTGCGTAGGGCTTTAAAGTCCATTATCTCACTTTCAATTCATTGCCGTCTCTGGCTGCGGGCAGGCAGCACTTTTCGCAGATCGCAAGGCGACGACGTGACATCATCATTAATTTCGGCGCTGCGTGGAACGCCGGATGAATCTATTATGTATCTCTCCGCAGAACCATCACTGGGAAAACTTCAACGATGCAACTATTTAAATCAAAACCTAGCCTCGCCGATGGCGAAAAAGCCAGAATCGAATTCCATTTACAGCAGATTGCCGAAAGCATTACTGCGGATCGTTTCAAGCTGGAAGTGCTGACCGAAGAAAAGATCTTAGCAGGTCGTTCCAATGTTTCGGCCGCGCCCGACATTGAATCGTTGCTGAAAAAAATTGGCGACCACCTGTCTCACGACGTCGGCAATATTTCGATCCTCTCTCAACCGCAGGAGTTAGAGAAATGCGGCAGCGGCGGTGGCTGAGGCGGCGGCTCCTGCGAGGGACTCGGCGGTCTGCCGGGAACGTATGATGCTGACCAACGAACCATCACGCTGCACACGGACATTCGATCCGAACCGGCTTTGACGGCGGCATCGTTGATTCACCATGTCGTCGCGGATTTGCTGCACCAGCATCAGTTCGCCTACGCCCATTTCCCGGAATTGGTAGATCTGGCGGTGGTGATGACAGGATTGGGGACGATTCGCAGTCGATTTGAATTTGTCAAACGCGCCAATATCTTTTGGGATTCAACCTATTGGGGCGTGTTCCCGCGCCCATTTTTGGACACGCCAAGCCTAGGCTACGCCCATGCGGTGGCGGCTTGGATACGGGCTGATCGCGATCCGTCTTGGTTCGCGGATTTACCGACGGCGGTGAAGACCCCAAGCAAGAAGTCACTGAAATTTTTAACGAAGACTGGAGATTCATTCTTCGACTCACAATCGGCCGGCAGTCGCTTGCTCCAACAGGACCAACGACAATGGCTGGCTCTGGCCGGTGAGAAGTCGACATCCAAACAGATCATCGCGCTGCTGCACTTCGAACCGGATGAATCATTGGGTGACCAACAGGAAAAGATCTTGCTGGAGAGACTCCGGTCGAGCAACGTTGCGTTAATCTTACATGCGATCAGTGCCGTCGAATCATTGAAATTATCTTCGGAACCGGTCGTCGATCAGTTACAGTTTCTTACGGCACACGCATCTGACCAAGCCCGCGCCAAAGCGGCGATCGCATTAGCCAAATTGGGGAAGGTCGACCAAGATACCGTCGGGGCTGCGACGAAAATGATTGATAGCAGCGTCAAACATGTGGTCTACGCGGGCGTGTTTGCGTTAGCCTCACAGCCGAAAGTGGAAGACGCCACGCTCCGCGCGGTGGACCGTGGTTTTCTGTCGGCGCTGCAGACGTGTGATTACGAATTCATTCAGCTGTTTGTAATGGCGTATGTAAAATGGCTGGAGCAGCCCGAAACGCATTTTCAAAAATTGCTGGGGCAGGACAGCGAGTATTTGGAGATGGCCACCGATGCGTTGCAGGCAGCGCGCGAACAATCGGTAGCGTTGGGCTAAGTTTTCAAGATAGGTTTTCAAAAGAGGATTTCCCGTTTCAGTGTCCTAGGACACAAGGCCTCGTTTGATAAATATAAATCGTTTCGCGAATGGTTAGCCCAAGGGCGCAAGCCCTCGCGTTTCGCCGCGTTCCCCCGAGGCCTGCGCCTCTCCGCTACCTAACAAACAAACGCGGCCCAGCCAGAAACCGACCTTAGAATCGGACCATGTAATCAATTAAGTGTCGCACAGCCCGCATTTTCCTAATTCGCTCAGTTGCAGCGGTCGTTTTTGCCTTCGTTGTCGATTGTAACTATAAATTAGGTTCACGCTCGTCCTGCCCTGCCATCGCGATTTGAGATTCTTGTTATGTCGAAAACAATGGAAAACGTAAAAACGATCAACAGCGCTGTCCGTACCATAATGATGTTGGCGGTTGCCGGAGTCGTTGGTTTCGGCGGGTACCTTGGGTACACCGAATACATTGAACCGGGTATCCACGCCAAACAAGCGATCGCGGACCTTGATCAACTCAAGATCGCTCATGAAACCCAATCCCAACAACTGCGCGTCGCGGAACTGGAGAACGATCGTTTGGCGACGATCAACAAATTAATGAAGGTCGAAGGACGGGTCGCCAACCTAGAGGTCTTGGAAAAAGGCGTCGATGAAGACGGACAGGAATATCTGGAGGTTCGATTTACCGAAGTCGATGAAGAGGGGGACCCGATCGGTACAACGCGTGATTTCACGTTGACGGGCAACATGTTTTTCATTGATTGCTGGGTGGCCAAGTTTGAAGACAAGTACATCGAGGAGGTTGACGATTTGCGCGGCCAATCGCTGGTGATGTTTAAAAGCATTTTTGGCAACGATCAAAAACCGAGCGAAGCTTTTTCGTTGGATGATTCGTCGCAGCGTGTCCCCAAACGCTATCAAACGGACCGGCAAAGCGCGTTCGAGGCCAAGATTTGGGCGGACTTCAACACCGTGTGTAATGATGTTGAAAAACAAAAGGAGCTAGGCATCCGCGCGATTCACGGCCAAGCCAATTACTTACCGCCGGAAGAGGGCCGCACGTATCAGATAAAATTGCGTTCCACCGGCGATGTAAGTCTAACGCCGCTCAAAGAGGAAGACACCGAATAGCAGACCTGCGGTTGGGTGCACGCGCCCACATTCGCGGAGAGGCTTAAATAAATCACAGCCTACAAGTCAAAGGCGACAATGGTGTTGATGTTAGAATGTATTAATTTCATCCAGGGCAATTTCTGTCGCTTTTTACAGAGGTAGCGTTATGTCATCAGCTCCCAAACGCAAAATCACCGCCGCTGAGTATTTAGAGGCCGAACGCGCGGCCACCACGAAGAGCATTCTTTTTCGCGGTGAAATGTTTGCCATCTCTAGCGCGAAGCGGCCACATATTCTCATTACGGGCAACGTGGCATCAGCGATCAATGTTCAACTACAAGACAGCCTTTGCGAAGTCTACGCGGCTGATATGCGAGTTAAAAATCGCCGCACCGGATCTTACTTCTACCCGGATGTTTCAGCGACCTGCGAGTCGCCGAAATTCGAAGACGACGTTTTGGACACGCTGTTGAACCCCCAAGTTATCATCGAAGTTCTGTCGGAATCCACAGAGAAATTTGATCGCGTTCAAAAATTCGACGACTACAAATTGCTCGATTCGGTAAAGGAGTATGTTCTGATCTCGCAAAAACGAATGCACGTCGAACGCTTCACTCGGCAGACAGAATCGACTTGGGAATACTGGTCAGCAAAAAATGCCAGCGCGGTGTTGAGCTTGGCCTCGATCGGGTGCCAAATGTCCCTTGCTCAAATCTACAACAAAATCGAGTTCAAACCCGATGATGCGAACGATCGTGGGGAAGATGATCTGAGAGTCATTGAAGAGAAAACGCCGTTTTTCAGCCGCTGAGATTCGAGACGTTTCAAATTTCGAAATCAGAAATCCAATCCTTTAATCCTCAACCGAATGAGCCTTCAAATCTTCCAGTGACACAAACTCGATAGAAGAAAGATGAGTGGCCTCCAAATGCACCTTCGGGGCGACACCTGCCTCCAACGCCTCTTTCCAGCGCGATACGCACAGGCACCAACGGTCGCCGGGGACCAATCCTGGAAATTGATACTGTGGAACGGGCGTTGATAAATCGTTGCCCGCGTTTTTACTGAACTCAAGGAACTCGGCTGTCATTTCGGCACAAACGATGTGCACACCGTAGTCCGATTGTCCCGTGCGGCAATAGCCGTCTCGGTAAAAACCGGTCATCGGATTGTTGCAGCACATCTCTAGATCAGTGCCCAACACGTTCTTAGGTAACTTTTTTGTCTCGGTCATTCTAAGCATCCTCCGCGCGTTCAGATTTCACACTGCGGATCGCATTCAAAAAGTTTCGACAGCTTTTCATGCGATCGTCGACTTTGACCTCCATGCATTTGTGAACCGCGTCGCCCAATTTCTTGTTGAGGTCAGGGCGGTGATCAAAAATACTGGTGACCTTTTGGGAGTCATGTGACAATGCGGCCATTCCGGACGTATCCGTCGATCCCCACGGATGCTCCCATGTCAACATCCGGTACATCGTTACGCCCAACGCGAACACATCCACACGATTGTCGGTTGGTCGCCGCCGGACAATCTCGGGGGCCATGTATTGAGGTGTGCCTGTCCGATTTCCTGGTAACCGGTAGGGCGGCAGGTCAGGAATCGTTAGGCCAAAATCAATCAATCGCACCCCGGTCAATTTACTGTGACAGATAAAGTTACGGGGGCAAACGTCACGATGAATAAAGCCCGCCTCGTGTACAACGTTAACCGCTTCGGCCATTTGCCGAATCATCTTCAACCGGTTGGGAACAATCTCTTTCCGCTTGGATCGGATCACCGCATCCAAGCCCGTGCCTTCGATGTACTCCATCAAAATGTACTCTTGCCCGGTGGCTGTTTTGCCATACTCGTACGTCTTAACGATCAGAGGATGAGATATCTGCATCGCAATCTCGCCCTCTTCAGGTTTATTCAGTCCCTTGAAACGCGAACGAAAATGTTCAAGTTTTTTCGCGTCAAGAATTTTAAGCCCGTAGAGATCGCCCGTACCGATTTCCTTGGCCACTTGGAACTTGGACATCGTGCCCGAGAATGCATGGCGGTCGAGCTGAAATCGTGTCGAAACGTCAAGTTTTTCCGACGAGTTTTTGCCGCCAAAGATTTTGTCAAAGATTCCCATCGGGCCTTTTCTGTTTTGAGCTGAGAAAGTTAGGCATTGCCCAACATTGCGCGGCGGTTATTAGATGAAAAATGCCCAACCGATTATTACTTGCCGCAGTAATCGATCGTGCGGGCGATCTCAGACTTCAATTTATCGCGGGTGACAATCCGGTCAATGAAACCATGCTCCAGCAGGAACTCGCTGGTTTGGAACCCTTCAGGCAATTCGATTTGAATCGTTGCTTTGATCGTGCGTGGTCCGGCGAATCCGATAAGCGCTTTGGGTTCGGCAAACACGACATCGCCCAACGAGGCGAAACTGGCCGCGACACCGCCCATCGTTGGGTTGGTCAAAACGGAAATGAACAGTCCACCTTTTTCGTCATAACGAGCCAACGCGGCGGAAACTTTCGCCATCTGCATCAAGGATAAAATCCCTTCGTGCATTCTAGCACCACCGCCGGAACCGCTGATGATGATCAGCGGAAGGTTTTGTTCGGTGGCCCGTTCGGTCAAACGCGTCAGCCGTTCGCCAACGACCGAACCCATGCTACCCATGATGAATTGCGAGTCGGTGACGCCGATCGCGACACGCCGGGCGCGAATCATGCCGCAGCCGGTGATGGCGGCATCGCTGAGCCCGGTCTTCTTTTGTTCGGATTTGACTCGGTCGACGTAGGCACGGCTGTCGGTGAAACCGAGCGGGTCTCCTGAGAGAAGATCGCCGTCCCATTCCTCGAACGTGCCGCTGTCAAGCACTTGTTCGATCCGCTGTTTGGCGGTGACGTACATGTGATAGTTGCAATCGGGACAGACTTGCAGCAGGCGATTGGCTTCCTTATTGAAGATCGCCGCTTTGCAATCGGGGCACTGAATCCAAGTGCCCTCGGGGATGCCTCGTTTTTTGGGTCCGGACACGGTGGGTTGTTGTTCAGCCATGAAAAATGTGGTTGATCGTGAAGACTAATGAAGTCTGCATTGTAAACCGGAATTTCAGTTTGAGCCAATCGCTTTAGGGCGTAGACTTCCTATTTTTCTGCCAACAATTAACCAATTTTCAGAGTCGAGAGTTACAGCCACCGCAGTTTTCGATGATTGGAAGCCGCCGCACCTCGAATCGCGCGTTTCTTTACAAGGCTCAGT
>CAYOZV010000023.1:10084-29649 GCA_964408465.1 uncultured Pirellulaceae bacterium | reverse complement strand
TCGATGATTGGAAGCCGCCGCACCTCGAATCGCGCGTTTCTTTACAAGGCTCAGTCCGCACCTCGCTGCACACCTCGTTACGAGGCTCTGCCTCGTAACGGAATACGATGCAAGGCTCCCGCCTTGCGAAAAAGTACGCAAGGCGGGAGCCTTGCCGGTAGTGCGTTCCAAGGCGGAGCCTTGGAACGAGGGTGAAGCGGAGCCTTGCAACTAGAATTCGCGGGTTGTGTAGGTTCACACCTAATCCCAAAACTTCAGCAGACGCTTCACTTTTGACGGCGGAGCGTCTTGCTCAGCCACGTCCGGCGTAGCTGGTTCAGGCGACGTCGTAATCACTTCGGCAGATTGCTCTTTCGTCGCCGACTGATTCGAGTCACCCAAATCTGATGGCTCAGGGCAAGCGTCTGTCAAACTCTCCGCCATCTGCTGGACCGTTCCAATTAGGAAATCGCGTGGTGACAGCTTTACGCCGGTGCGCGATTCAACTTCGGTGATCACTTGCATCACCAACAACGAATGTCCGCCCAAATCAAAGAAGTTGTCATGCACGCCAACGTCGTCGGTATCCAAGACTTTCTGCCAGACCTCCACCAACAATTTTTCGCCGGCCGTTTCAGCAACGGCAACGTTTGTTGTTTCGGTGGTGTTTTGCTGCGGGGCGGGCAGCGCTTTGTAGTCGATCTTTGCATTGTTGGTTTGCGGCATCGAATCCAATGGCATCATGTGCTGCGGAATCATGTAGTACGGCAACGACGATCGCAAATGTTCACGAACCGACGCCGCATCGGCATCTCCCACCCAATAGGCGACCAGTCGAGCGTCACCCACGGTATCTTCGCGGACGATGACCACGCCTTCATCAACTTGGGGGTGACTCTTTAAGACCGATTCGATTTCGCCCAATTCAATCCGGAATCCGCGGACCTTCACCTGTTTGTCGTTTCGGCGCAGGAACTCGATGTTTCCGTCGGCTTGATAGCGTCCGATGTCTCCCGTTTTGTAAATCTTGTCACTGACGTAGTTTGAAAACGGATTGAACCAGCGGTGATCGACAAATCTTTCGGCCGTGTGTTCAGGTTTGTGTAAGTAACCCAGCGTCACGCCCGCACCGCCGATGAAAATTTCACCTTCGCTACCGACAGGAACCGGATTGCCTTGAGGATCCAAAATAAAGATCTGAGTGTTTCCGATCGGGCGTCCAATCAAAATTGCTTCATCGGCGGACGTTATCTGGTAAACGGACGACCAAACGGTTGTCTCTGTCGGGCCGTACATGTTCCACAACTGATCGCAGCGTTCCAGCAGCGGAGCCACCAAATCAGCGGGCATCGGTTCGCCGCCGCAAAGGACTTTCAAATCTTTTTTGCCTTCCCACTGAGCGGCCAACAGCAAACGCCACGTCGCTGGCGTGGCTTGGAGTAACGCAATATCGTACTGCTGAAGTGCCTTAGCCATTTCGATTCCGTCGGTCGTGATCCGCTGATCGGCAACGACGACAGTTCCTCCAAACAGCGATGGCAAAAACAGTTCCAGCACCGCAATATCAAACGACAGCGTCGTCACAGCCAACACAGAATCGTCGGCGCTGAATCCAGGTTCGGCTTTCATGCTGTGCAGGAAGTTCACCACCGCACCATGAGGCACGCGTACGCCTTTGGGTTTTCCGGTCGAACCCGAAGTATAAATCACATAGCAAACGCTGGACGCATGCGCCGACTGAGGCGGGCACTCGGTCGATTGAGCGTCGATGTCGGCGGCGACCGTGTCGATCATTACGCTCGGTTTGCCAAATTCAGCAACCGTCTCAGCCAAAGCTTGCTGAGTCACCACCAACTTCAAACCGGAGTGATCACACATGTACTGCAAACGGTCGATAGGATAGTCGGGGTCCAACGGAACATAGCCCGCACCTGTTTTCAAAATCCCAAACAGCTGCACCAGCATGTCGGCTGACCGGTGGACGCAAATGCCAACCAGATCGCCTTCGCCGATTCCCTGTTGGATTAGGTACGCCGCGATTTGATTTGAGCGTTGATCGACTTGAGCGTAGGTCAATTCGGTGTCGTCGAAACGCACACATGTTTTATTGGGCGTCGCTGATGCCTGTATTGAGAATTGCTCGTGCAGCGTTGAATTCGCGGGGTAGTCCAGTTCCGTTGCATTCCAGTCAACGGCCAATTTTTGTTGTTCTCCAGCGCTGACAACGTTGAAGCTGTTGATCTTGGATTCAGGGCGATCTGCGATCTCGCCAACGAATCGCTCGAAGCCGTCAAAGATGGCCGACATACGTTCTAGGGAAAACAGATCCGAGTTGTATTGAACTTGCAGTTCGACGGAGCGATCTTTTTGAATCACGCCGTTCACGAACCAGTCAAAATTCTCGTAGGCGCGCGGTTCGACGATGACCTTGAGGTCGACGCCATCGAAACCCATTTCGTCCATGTCCAGTTCAGGGTCGAGGTTGAACGAAACGCTGACGATGGGCGAGCGGCTGGGGTCACGCGGTGGGGCTACGATTCGTAGCAGCGATGCGAAGGACAGCCGTTGATGTTCCAATGCATCCAGCAATTCGTTACGCGACTGTTTCATATAATCGGCAAACGGCAGCGTGCAATCGACGGCCGACCGAAGCGGGATCGTGTTGACGCACATCCCCAACAGATCAGGGAAGTCCATCGTGGCTTGGCCAGAGGTCGGGATGCCCAACGAGAAATCGCTGGCTCCCGTGATGCGGCTGACATAGGACTGAAACGCAGCCAGCATCGTGTTGAATAAACTGCAACCGGATTTCGCGCCCAATTTCTTCAGACGGTCAACAACATCCACGCCAAGGACGTGATCGTGGCGGCCGGCCACGAACGTTTTCACGGTCGGCCGTTTGTCCAAGATCGGCAGGTCAAGAACAGGAATCGAATCAGAAAACTTATCGGTCCAGTATTTTTCATCGGCCGTTCGTTGGTCGCTGTTGTTGTAGTCGGTCATGGCCGAAGAAAACGCTTCGTAGCTGACCGCCGCCGGCAGCGGCTCGCGATCGACGCCGTTCTCCACATCGTAGTAATAGCCAAGATCACGCACCAAAACGGCTAACGACCAACCGTCCAACAAAATGTGATGGGCGTTGATGGTCAGAAAATGGCGTTGATCGTTGGCCTTCTGCACGATCAGACGGGCCAACGGTCCATGTTCGAGGTCAAACGGCGTGTTTCCTTCGTCGTCGATCAGTTCGTTCTGCCGTTTGGCGATGTTGAGGTCGCTTTCGTGGCTCCAATCCTCAAACTTATAGCTCGGCGGGAGGTCTTTCATCACACCGACGGTGCTACCGTCAGACGAAAACACGCTGCGGAGAGCGTCATTGCGTTCGACGGTTTTAGCGATCGCGGTTTGAAGTTTGCTGACGTTTAAGTCACCTTCGAACACGATCGTTGCGATTTCGTTAAACGAACACGAGGCGTCGATGCCTTGCTGGCTTCCCAACCAAACTTCGATTTGCGCATCGGTGGCGGGAAACGTTTTTTCAACGTTGGAATCAGTTCCGATAATCACCGGAGCGATCGTTGAATCAGCGGTTGACGAGGTTGATGTGTTAGTCTGCATGATGGTTTGTTTTGATTGTTAGGGGAGTATTTTCTGTAGTGGACCAGGGCCACGATTCCCGCGAGCCGGGTCGACGTGCGGGATGGATGGCCCCGTCCACTACGTTGTCGTAGCGGACGCGTTGAAGCAGCCTTATATAAAACAGCGTCGCCTTACATGACGTTGCTTTGGCTGACCTGCGTGAACTGGCCTGGGTTGCTCATATCGGGAACGAACCAAGCCTTGTTGCCATCGCGATCTTTTCCGATTTTGGCGTCTGCCTTGGGCGGTTTGCTGGCGTCGAATTCAGGTTTCGCGTTCTTATAGCCTTCGCCGGGCACGAAGCCCAACGGCTGTAATTCGCATAACGTTTCTTCAAACGCCGCCACCATCGCATCAACGTCAGCGTTGGTGTGCTGAGTGGTCATCAGGTTCGGGCGGTGGTCGTACATGAACATGCCTCGACGACGAAGACCGCTGAAGATCAGTTCGCTGTAGTTCAACTCTTCCTTAATCTTGACCTTGAACAACGTGCCGAAGTTACCGGCGACCATGGGAACTTCCATCCGCTGGAACATTTCGTTGAGTTGCTCGGTTGCATAATCGCCCAGGGCGTTCATGCGATCGTAGAGCGGTTGCCCCTGCTGTTTGATGTAGGTCAAAATCGCTTTGCTGGCCCGAAGAGCCGGCGGGTGACGCAGGAAGGTTCCGGCGAAGTAAGTCATGCCCGCTTCGGGACGTGAGTCGTCGCCGAATTCCCAGAAACCTCCATCCAAGCCGTCCATGTATTTGGCTTTACCGCTGATCAATCCGATCGGCAGTCCACCGCCACAGACCTTTCCATAGCTGCACAGGTCAGCGCGGATGCCGTAGTACTCTTGGGCTCCACCGGGCGCGATGCGGAAACCGGTGATGACTTCGTCAAAGATCAGCGCGGTGTCGACGTCTTCGGTGATATTTCGCAGCTCTTGAATGAACTCCTTTGGCTGACACTCAGGACGACGACCTTGAACGGGCTCTAGGCAAATCCCAGCCAGTTCATCAATACGTTCGCGGATGATGTCCAGCGACTTTGGATCTGCCCACGGGAGAATCAAAGCGTTTTCGACGTGGCTTTTTGGAATGCCGGTCGCCGCGGGGAAGCTTTTCATTTTTTTGTTTCCGCGGACGATCACTTCGTCCAGAATACCGTGGTAGTCGTCACTGAAATAGACGACCAAATCTTTACCGGTGTAGGTGCGTGCCAGACGTGTGCAGCACATGACGGCCTCGGACCCCGTGCTGGCGAAAGCCGTACGCTCGTTGCCGGTAAGTTCGTGAACCAGTTTCGCGACTTCGCCAGCAAGCGGAGTCTGTGGGCCGATTGAATAATCGGTCTTCAGCTGATCGGTGATCTCGTCGACAACAAAGTCTGGCACGTGGCCCAAGAAGTTACTGCCGAATCCACAGGTGAAGTCGATGTACTTATTGCCGTCCAAGTCCCACAGGTTGACGCCTTTGGTGCGGTCGACGACGACGGGGAAAACGAGTTCCTTGAGGTCGGGGCGGAACCCGGAAACGGTGCGTGGATCGGCCAGGTATTTCCGGTGCTGCTGCGCGAAGGCTTTACTTTTGGGCATCGCTTCGCACTGCAATTGAATGAGGTCCTTGAGAGCTTTTTCTTGAGCGGCCGATAGTGTTTCGGCCGACAATGTCACGCGCGCCGCGGCGCCGAAGGCTTTCTTTTTCGCTTCGCCAGCGTCGTCGCTGGGGGCTGCGCTGCTGAGCGACTGAGCGCTAGCCGCTGGTTCGTTTGCGGCGGCTTTAACCGATGTTTCGGCTTGCGTTGAGCACCCGCGGCTAGCGCCTTGCGGCTCAGCAGGTGCGGCAGGGACGGCGGCGGTTGGAACTGCTCCACCAAGCAATTGCAGTTGAGCGGCCATCAGTTGCAGTTGGTTTTGGATCACCGATTGCGTGTTGGCGTCACCTGACATCGCCACCGGAGCGACGGCGGCAGGCTGCATCGCGGCCGGCTGAACCGGTTGCGGCGTCGCCGCCAGTTGCTGCATCGGAGCGGCGTTCATCGGAGCCGCTGTTTCCACGACCGACGTTGGCGCCGGGGTTGCCGTGTCGATGACGGCCTCTGCAACAGCTTCGGATGCGAATTTATCCGCCGGGGCTTCGGCATCCAAAAATTTCGCCAGTGATTCAACCGTTGGCACTTGCTCCAACAATTGGCGGAACGTGATCGCGACGTCAAATTCCTTCTTCAGCGCCGTCGCAGTTTGCGTCAGAACCAATGAATCCAAACCCATCTCAAAGAAGGTTGTATCGGCGTCGAATTCGGTCAGGTCGTAACCTGAGGTATTCTCGAAAACTTCATAAATTGCTTCGGTGATTTTAGGTTGGCGATTGTTCATGGGTTTAGCTTTCGTAACAGTGGTTGGGGTCGGTTGGTTTTGTTGAGGAATAAGATTTGGTGTAGGGGTTGGTGGTTGAGTTTGGTTGTCAGTTTTGATGTCAGGTTGCAATTGATGAGCCATCTTGTTGACCGGCTGAACGAAGAACTTCTTGCGTTCAAACGGGTAAGTCGGCAGCGGTATCTTCGGTCCTTGTTCGATGGTCAAACGTGCCCATGGAACATCGACGCCGGCCAGCCACAACGAACCGGCCGCAGCCAACATGGCTTTGAACTCTTCGTTGTCCTTTGAGTGACTGGAGAGGGACGGGATCGCCGTTTGCTTTTTTCGATCGGCCGCGTGTTGCATCGCCAGGGTGGCTAATGTTTTGCGCGGGCCAAGTTCAATCAGGATGCGGGTGTCGTCTTCTTCCCACATCGCCGTAACGGCATCGGAGAACCGGACGGGGCGTCGCAGGTGTTCGGCCCAATATTTGGCCGACGTCGCTTCGGCGTCGGTCATCGGTTTGCCGGTGACCGTGGAGACGATCGGTAGTTGGGGTGGATTAAGCTTGATCGCGCCGATGAATTTTTCGAACGGGGCGACGATCGAGTCCATCATCGAACTGTGGAACGCGTGAGAGGTGTGCAACGCGCGACAGGCGATGTCTTGAGATTCTAGTTTTTTGACAAACGCAGCAACCTGATCGTCCGGTCCTGCCACAACGCACAGCTCCGGCCCGTTGTAGGCAGCGACGGCAAGGTCGCCGGTGAGCAGTTCTTGGACCGCGCGTCCGTTTTTTCGAACGCTGGCCATGCTGCCGCCGGGTAGTGCCGCCATCAGTTCGCCGCGTTTGGCGATCATCTTAAGCCCGTCTTCGAGTGAGAAAACACCCGCGATGCATGCCGCCGCGAACTCGCCAATCGAATGGCCCATCAGGCGATCGGGCGTTACGCCCCAATCCATCCAGACTTGAGCCAACGAGTATCCCAGCGCGAAGAGGGCCGGTTGAGTGAATCGTGTGTTCTTGAGGATTTCTTTGGAAGCTTCTTCGCCACCGTCCTCGGGGAACAAAACATCACGCAGATCACGCCCCAGCAGCGGTGTAAGGATGTCACTGCACTTATCAAGGGCCGTTTTGAAAGTGGCGTTGTGCTGATAAAGGTTCTGTCCCATCCGCACGTACTGGGCACCTTGCCCGGGGAACATGAAGACGATTTCTCGTCCGCTGTTGGCGGCCTTGGCGGTTACGACATCGGGCATCTTTCCATTACTGAATTTTTCAGCCGCTTCTTTCGCCGTTTGAGCGACCACAAATCCACGATACATTTGGGCAGCGCGTCCTTGCTGGAGCGTCGTGGCGATGGCGTGCACCTGGTGACCGGAGCTTAACACGCCGGCTGTTTGAACCATGCGGCTTTGAAGGCCCGTTTTGGTTTTAGCGCTAACGGGGAAAATCTGGACCGGTTGGTATGCGGAACTGAGCGACAGGGCGCTAGCCGCTGGTTTGTTGGCCTCTTCATTACCCAATATTTCGCCCTGCGTCGTGCACCCGCGGCTAGCGCCTTGCGGCTCAGCAGGGCAACCGGGGCTAACGCCCGTCGGCTGATTCGTTGCAGGCGCTTCTTCCAACACAATGTGAGCGTTGGTGCCACCGACGCCGAAGGCGCTGACGCCCGCGCGGCGTGGTGTTTCGGTCCTCGGCCACTGCGTGTGTTTGTCGGTGACTGAGAACGGGCTGTTGGCGAAGTCAATTTGTGGATTTGGGTTTTCAAAGTGCAGCGTCTTTGGAATCTGCTGGTGATGCAGCGACAAAACGGTTTTGATCAAACCCGTCACGCCGGCCGCGGCAACGGTGTGCCCGACGTTGCTTTTTGCCGAACCGATTTTGCAGAATTGTTTCTTGTTGGTCCGAGCACCAAATACTTTTTGCAGCGCGGATACTTCGATCGGATCGCCGATCAACGTCGCTGTGCCGTGGGCCTCGATATATCCAATGCTCTCAGCATCAACCTCAGCATGATCCAACGCCATCGCAATCGCGCCGGCCTGTCCGTCGATGCTTGGGGCGGAGAAACTGGCTTTGCTGCCGCCGTCGTTGTTGATGCCGTATCCGCGAATGACGGCGTAGATGTGGTCGCCCTGTTCAATGGCGTCGTCCAATCGTTTGACAACAACCGCACCGGCACCGTCGCTGAACAAAGTTCCGGCGGCGTTTGCGTCGAAGGGTCGGCAGTGGCCATCGGGCGTGAAGATGTTGCCTTCTTGGTGAAGGTGGCCTTGGTTCTGAGGGAATTGCACAGACGTTCCACCAGCGATCGCGGCATCGCAGTGACCGGCCGCCAATGCGGTGCAGGCCTGGATGATCGCGACCAGTGACGTGCTGCATGCGGTGTTGACGTTGATCGCAGGACCGGTCAGGTTCAGGCGATGCGCGACGCGCGTTGCGATGAAGTCTTTTTCGTTGGCGACCAAAGTCGGAAATTCACCAAACCGTGCGATGGCTTCGGGATTACGAAGCAGGATTTGCGAGTAGTAGCTGGTCGCGTAGGTGCCTGCCCAGATGCCGATTTTTCCATCGAACGTATCGGGGACGCAGGCTGCGTCTTCGAGTGCCGTCCATGCCGTTTCGAGCATGATCCGTTGCTGCGGATCGACCATTTCGGCTTCGCGCGGCGTGATGCCAAAGAACCGAGCGTCAAAATGATCGGCGTCTTCAATGATTCCGCGGGCGGGAACATAATTGTCAGCCTCACGTACCGCTTGCGGCACCAATGGGTCGATTTCTTCAGGCGTGAAGAAACGAATGGATTCTTTCCCGGCCAATAAATTAGCCCAAAACTGATCGACGCTGTCGGCGCCCGGTAGACGAGCGGCCAATCCGATGATGGCGAACTGATCAGACCGTTTTTCGACGGGCTTTCGCCGGGCGGACGTCGGCGACGCAAACTTTTCGCTGTCTTGTTTGGCCGAAAGTAGTTGCTCAACTGACGGAGCGTCATAGAACTCAGCAGCGGTCAGGCCGAGTTTCATTTTTTCGTTGGCCATCGTGACGACCTTGATCGCGCGAATCGAGTTCCCCCCCATTTCGAAGAAGTTGTCTTTCACGCCGACTCGATTGATGGCCAGGACTTCGCCGAAGATTTGGCACAGTGCTTTTTCGTCTGCCGTTTTAGCAGCGACGTAAGCCGTTGGCAGATCTGGACGCTCCGATGACGGGGCGGGGAAGGCGTTACGATCCAGTTTCCCACTGGGTGTGTAAGGAAATTCGTCGATCTCGGTTAAAACAGCCGGCACCATGTACTCCGGCAGCGTCTTTGAGATGGTGCTGCGGACACTGCCGAGGTCGACTTTTGTGTTGTCATCGGCCATCACGTAGCCAATCAAACGGACGTCCCCGGCAGAAACTTCTTGGACGACGGTCGCGGCCAGTTTTACGTTTTCGCAGTTTGCCATGGCGGCGTCGATCTCTTCAAGTTCGATGCGATGGCCAGCGATTTTGACTTGGTTGTCGATTCTTCCGACGATTTCCAGCAAACCCTCTTCGGTCATGCGGCCAAGGTCGCCGCTGCGGTAGACGCGTTCACCCGCAAGGGTGACGAATTTTTCAGCCGTTAGCTTAGGCCGATTCTGGTATCCGGCGGTCACGCCAGCCCCGCCAATCCAGACTTCGCCATCGGTCTCAGGAGGGCACACGTTACCGGCGTCATCGACGATGTACACGTTGTAGTTGTTGAACGTCGGTCCGACGGTGATGCGATCGTTGGCCGTTTTGATTTGGCCCATATTGGAACCCACACAGGTTTCGGTAGGTCCATAAAGATTGAACAACCGGCCGCAGCGATCCAACATTGGCTGTAATAGGTCGCGCGGCAATGCTTCACCACCGGCCACAAAGGTCATGTGGGGGCCGCCCGCAAAATCTGTTTGGCAGATCAACCGCCACATTGCGGGAGTACCCTGCATGAACGTGACGCCGTGTTTTTCGATCGCGGCGACTAACGCGTCGTTGTCCTTGGCCGTTTGCCGATCGGCGATTACCAATGTTCCGCCATGAAATAGCGGAACGAATAATTCCATGATCGAGAAATCAAACGCCAACGTCGTCGTCGCCAGTAAACTGTCGGTGTGGCTGAACTGCAGACGATCGCCCATGGCGAAAGTTTGGTTGACCGCCGGAGCGTGCGGAACCAAGCAGCCTTTGGGACGACCGGTGGAGCCAGACGTGTAGATGACGTACGCGATACTTTGCTCAGCATTGACAGTAATTTCTGGGTCTGTCTTAGCGCAGTTGTTGATGTCTTTGGCGACCTGTTCGATCAACGTGAATTTTGGGCCAAGCGTCCTGACAAGTTCCTTGTGCGCCTCATGCCCGAGAACGTAGGCCAGTTCAGCGTCAGCGGCCATGAATTGGACACGATCCAGCGGGTAGTCGGGATCCAGTGGCACGTAGCCGGCGCCCGTTTTTAAAATCGCAAGAATCATCACCGCGACGTCAATGTTCCGGTCGCAACACAAACCGACCAACGTGCCCGGTTGGACGCCTTCGGCAATTAGATAGTTGGCTAATTGATTGGAGCGCTGTTCCAAGTCCCGATACGTCAGCCGATCGTTTTTGTAGACGCTGGCGACCTCGAGAGGGTATTTACCGGCAGCCGCTGAAATCATTTGTTGCAGCGTCACGCCCGTTGGATAATCGGCCACGTTGTTATTGAACTGTTTGTTGTCGTTCATACTTAAATCCAAATTGCGGAAAAGACATCGGTTTGGTGGATGGCATATCGCACGGTTAACTCACGGGGTGCGATTGCATAGTTGGGGTTGGAGGGTTGCTGCGCGAAGGTGATGGTTTCGTCGTTCACTTCCACTAATAAGACATCGTGGAATCCAAAAAACTGCTCGTTCAGCGGATACAAGCATTTGTAAATGCTTTCCTTCGCCGAAAACACGATGGTGAAAGCCGTGTTTACGTCGTCGTGAATTTTGGACAACAGTTTTTGTTCTGCTGCGACGGTGATCTCTTTGGCGACCTGGCGAATCGTGCGATCGTCGACGACGATTTCGGTGTCGATGCCGATGCCTTTGACGGCGTCTTCGACGGCGTCTTTGTCGGCGTCTTCGGTGATATCCTTACAATCCTTGGAAGCCTGTTTGGCAACTGCCGCCCACGCGTAATGGTGGCTGTGTGAGATGGATCCGATGATGCCGGTGGGCCAGAGAGGTTTTCGGTCGGTGTCGACAGGGACTTCTGCAGTGATGCCCAGTTGTTGCAGCGCGGTGCGGGCGCAGTGTCGGCCGATGGCGAATTCTCGATTGCGTTTCTCGAAACCCGTTTGAGCGGTACCGCCCGTGTCACCGGTCGCGTGATCCCGACTGAACTTCCGCAGATGTGTTGAAGCGGACGAAGGCAGTGGCAGCGCGAGGCGTACCTCTGCCGATGCATTCACAGCGGCGCTTGCGCAGTTACTCTGCGAGGCGACAGGCGACGGATCTAGGTTGATCGCATCGTTTGAAAAATTGGGTTCTGGGTAGGGAAGCATCCGAAAAATTGCTCATCCGCGCTAGTTGGTAATGAGTAGGTACGCGTGCAAAATCCCTTTGCGTTGGGATATCGCACGCTGAAACTTACAACCCACTTAGCGTGTTAAGCGCGGTTTTCGGATGACGTAAACTCAAATTGCTGCACAGTGTTTACCGGTCGTAGCGATATTAAGGTTCGTTCGAATTAGCGATTGCGAGCGCTATTGAAGCCGCTGCGGACTTATTGACCGCATGGGTAGAAACCTGGCAGCGTTGTGGATCTTCTTAAAAGATCCTGCGGGGGAGAGGAGCTTCAGGATCTTTAACAAGATCCACTACTCGAAAGTACGGTTGCGATATCTTTTGCGACGACGGCATCTCGGCAGTCAGTCGAAACCTTCGATTCAACCATCCAAGACTTCTTTGTTGAAGTGAAGCCGCTGCGGATTTATTGACCGCATGGGTAGTAACCTGGCAGCGTTGTGGATCTTCTTAAAAGATCCTGCGGGGGAGAGGAGCTTCAGGATCTTTAACAAGATCCACTACTCGAAAGTACGGTTGCGATATCTTTTGCGGCGACGGCATCTCGGCAGTCAGTCGAAATCTTCGATTCAACGGCCCAGGACTTCTTTGTTAAAACCGTGGGGCAGGAGTTCCCCTGCGGTGAACTGGTTACGTTTTTGACTGTCGTTGGGATCGGTACAGACAACTAAAATGTCTTCGCCGAACTCAGCGATAAACTGACGACAGGCTCCACAGGGTGTTGCCAAGGGTACCGCCGCGACCGCGATCGCGGCGATGTTCGTTTCCCCGCCGAACTGAGCGACCGCTTGGCAGATCGCGTTGCGTTCGGCGCAGATGCTGAGGCCGTAAGACGCGTTTTCTACATTGCAACCGCTGATGATGGTGCCATCGTCCATCAGCACCGCCGCTCCAACGAGAAAGTTGGAATACGGAGCGTAGGCATTGCCGCGCACGGTAATCGAAGCGTCGACGATTGAGTCGATTTGTTCTTTTGTGATTTTTTTCAAAACGGGTTCGCTTGGATGTAAGTCGATATTTTGGTTGGGGAGGCGAAAGACGGTGTCGCGCTCAATCGGCGGAGATGCCAGTTTAGTAGCGGGGAAAGGAATTTCTTATTTCTTATTTCAAAATTCAAAATCCAAAATTTGAAACATTCTAGGCGGATTCCAAACCCGAATTACGAAGGATAAGCATAAATCTATCCAACGGTTTCGACGATCAATTTTTGTGCCTCTGTGGGCGAATCGGAAATTGAAACCGACGCACTGATTAATGTACGAGCGTATTCTTTGGCTGACGATTCGCAAAATAGTTTTGCAATCGTTTGGCCTGCTTCGATCTTGTCACCGATGCGGATCAGGAATTCCACTCCCGAAGCGTGGTTGATTGGATCTCCCATCATTTTTCGCCCACCGCCCATTTCGATGACGGCCAAACCGATACGCTGCGTGTTGATCTTGGATACATAGCCGGATCTATCAGCCTTCACGTCGGATTCTAATTCACGTTTTCTAGGTGCATCTAAGTCACCGCCGTGGCTTTTTACCATTTCCTTCAAACGCTTTAAACCATCTCCGGAGTCAATCTTGTCCTGCAACGCGGCCTTGGCTGAATCAAAGTTCGATTGGGCGCCGCCCAGCACCAACAATTCTGCGCCCAATGCCAGCGTCAATTGGACAACATCGTCCGGGCCTTCCCCCTTGAGCACGTCGACGCTTTCGTCAATCTCTACCGCGTTGCCTATCATGCGGCCCAAGGGTTGATTCATGTCGGTGATGATAGCTTTTGTTTTGGCGCCCAATTGGTTTCCGACCTCGACCAAGGATTGCGCTAAAGCGCGGGCTTGGTCCAACGTCTGCATGAACGCACCACTGCCCCATTTCACATCCAAAATCAGGGCGTCGATACCTTCGGCGATCTTCTTTGACAAAATGCTGGCGGTGATCAGCGGGATCGAAGGCACGGTGCCGGTCACGTCACGCAATGCGTAAAGTTTCCGATCTGCAGGCGCGATTTTCTCCGAAGCCGATGCGATCGAGCAGCCGTTCCAATTGATCACGCTGGCGAATTCGTCAACCGACAGGCCCGTCCGGTATCCCGGAATCGCTTCTAATTTATCCAATGTGCCGCCGGTGGCGCCCAAACCACGGCCGGAGATCATCGGTACTTCCACATCGCAGCACGCCAACAACGGTGCCAAGGGAATCGAAATTTTGTCACCGATACCGCCGGTTGAATGTTTGTCGACCGCAGGTTTGCCGCCGGACCACTTCAACGTTTGCCCAGAGTCGATCATCGCTTTGGTCAAACACGTCGTTTCACCGGGCGTCATGCCTTGGAAAA
Source organism: uncultured Pirellulaceae bacterium (assembly GCA_964408465.1). Taxonomy (GTDB): domain Bacteria; phylum Planctomycetota; class Planctomycetia; order Pirellulales; family Pirellulaceae; genus Mariniblastus. The sequence goes on along the minus strand of CAYOZV010000023.1, from coordinate 15,811 downwards.
AAACGGCCATCGCGAAAGCCGACATTTGATAGTCGGGAACGTCGCCGGCAGTGAAACCGTCAATCAACTGATTGATGTCTTTTTCGTCCAACGTTTGCCCGTCTCTTTTTTGGGCGATCAAATCGGCAACGTTCATAAATAGCCTTATATATCCTGTGTTGTCTGTGCGTCAGAAAATATCCTACCGCAGGACAGCCGCGATAATACCCCACGGAGAAAATTGACGTGGCGTCATTTTTAATCGAAATTCACTCAATTGGCCTGTTTGTCTCTGTGAAAATTTTGACGCACAGTCATTATCTGAACCATGGAAGCCACGAATACACTCAAAACAACAAAAAAACGCCAAATCGAACTGCGTGAGGCTCGGTTGTTGGAAACCGCCGGCAGGATCTTGCTCAAGGAAGGACTGGCCGAACTGACGATGGAGCGACTGGCCGCGGAGCTCGAAACGGCCAAGGGCACGATCTACAACCACTTCCCCAACCGCGAAGAGGTTTTGCTGACCCTGGCGGTGAAGGCGATCAACAAAAGGTTGTCACTGTTTGACACCGCTTCATTGAGTCACGGCAATCCCAAGCAACGGATGTTGGCGGTGAATGTGGCGTGTGAGATTTATGTGGTGCACTACCCGCAGTATTTCATGGTCGAAAATATTGTCAGGCATTCGGCAATCTGGGACCGTGGTTCTGAGGATCGGCGAAACCTGTTGAGGTCCGAAGAAGGGCGCTGCATGACGTTGGTGTCGGGTATCGTGCGGGCCGCGATCGCCGACGGTGATCTCAAATTGCCTGAGGGGATTTCGCCCGAAGAGATGGCGTTGTCTTTGTGGTCGCTGACCTACGGCAGCTACCTGCTGAACATTACCAGCCCATCGCTGAAAGAGATCGGCATCCATGACGTCCACCGCGCGGTCCGGATCGGATGTCAAAAAACCGTCGACGGGTATGGCTGGTTGCCGCTGTGGACCGAAGAGGAACACGCACAGAAGTTTATCGAAATTCGCAAGACCATTTTTCCGCAAGAGAAAGGGTTGAGCCATGAATAAGAAAACCGCGATTAAGAAAATCGCCGTTAAGAAAATCGCCGTTAAGAAAACCGCCGTTAAGAAATCCACGCCAGAACCCACTCATCCATTTTTCAACCGACGAACCTTAGTCTGTTTGTTGGTGATAACGGCCGTTGGTGTGGTGGCTTTGTTTGTAAATGCCTCTCCGCAGACAGTCGCCGTTAAGGAGCGACAGACTGAGCAACAGATCGCCGCAGAAAACTCGGACGTGATCCTGCAGCAGGTGGGCGTGATGCAGTTGACCGCTGGGCAGGCCGATTTCGCTCCGCTGCGTTACACGGCCACCGTGGTCGCGCGGCGCAAAAGTCAACTGTCCTTCCAAGCCTCCCAACGTGTTGACCATCTGTTGGTCGACGAAGGCGATCGAGTCGAGCAAGGTCAACTGTTGGCGGTTCAGGACGATGCGGCGATCGCGGCTCTACATAATGCTGCGGTCGCGCGGCAGAACCAAGCCGCGGCGGTGCTGGCCGAACTGAAGAAGGGCCCTCGCCGCGAAACGATCGAAGTGGCTCGCGCGGAATTGAATCGCCTCCAGGCTCAGGGTAGTCTCGCCCGCACAACATTGAAACGCCAACTGCGTTTGCAACAGACTCGAGCGGGATCGAAGCAGGAATACGACGTGGCAGCGGCTCAAAGCCAAGCGGCAGAGGCGGCGATTGAGGCGGCGCGGCAAAGCCTGAAGGAACTCCAAACGGGGACACGACAAGAAAAAATTGACGCTCAGCAGGCAGCAGTCGAGGTGGCCGCGGCGACGGTTGCTCAGACGCAAACGCAACTGGATCAGACGCGTCTGAAGGCTCCTTTTGCGGGCCGGATCTCACAACGCTACATCGACGAAGGCAGTCTCGCTGTCCTCGGCCAACCCGCACTCGAAATCGTCGAAGTCGATCATCTGGAGGTTCGGTTTGGCGTCTCGATCAAGGTCGCTCAGCAGTTGCAGGCGGGGCAGCGATTGCCCTTCACGGCTGAGGGCCAAACGTTTTCGGGCACCGTTTCGCAGATTCGTCCGACGCTTGACCGCACCACCCGCACCCAAGAGATCATCGTCAAAGCAGATGCCGAAAGTAGCCAGCGTCTGGTCGACGGGCAGACGGTAAGAATCGAATTCGCCGCGCCGACCGCGCCGAACGCGCCGACCGCTCAGCCGGGAATGTGGCTGCCTTCGGAGGCGCTGCAGCGCCAGGTGCGCGGGCTGTGGTCGGTTTTGGTTTTGGATCGCCAAGAGGAATCTTCTGATGGCGACCACCCACTGGTCGCGCGGCGCGATGTGGAATTGCTGGCAACGTGGGGCGATTGGAGTCGCGTTGAAGGCACGTTGGAAGAAAATGATTCCGTGATCGTCGCCGGCAGCAGCCGTGTGTCGGTCGGCCAACGTGTGACGGCGCAAACGATCCAGATGAATCCTCCGTGGAAAAGCGGTTGCGTGAAATTAGGCGAGCGGAGCGTCCGTTGAATCACGCTCGAAAAATACACGACGGCGACCGCAAACCGTCCGACGGTGATCATTGGGTGACCGCCGCGATTGGCAACCGCCGATTATTGGTCATGCTAATCGCGGTGCTGTTGGTGGGAGGTCTGTCATCATGGTCAGTGATTCCCCGGATGGAAGATCCGGTTTTGGTGCAACGCGCGGCGATCATTACCACGCGTTACCCGGTGGCCGATGCCGAACAGGTCGAAGCACTGGTCACTGACCGCATTGAAAAAGCGATTCGCGAAGTCGAAGAAATTAAAGAACTGAGATCGCAAAGTCGCTCGGGTTCCTCGTTGATCACGATCGAATTGCGAGACGACGTCTACGAAGCGTCCACGGTGTGGAGTCGCATTCGCAGCAAGGTCGAAGATTCGATCGCGCTGTTGCCGCCGGAGGCGTCTCGGCCCCAGTTTGACGAACTGGATGTGCGGGCCTTCGCGTGGATCGGAGCGTTGGTTTGGCAATCCCCATCTCCGCCGAACTACGCCATTCTGGGCCGTTTTGCCGAGGATCTTGAAGATAGAATCCGCGGCGTCTCGGGAACCGACGACGTCCAAAAATTTGGCAAACCGGCCGAAGAGATTGTGGTCGAAGTGGACCCCAGTCAATTGGCCAGCATGGGGCTGTCGGCCGGTGCGGTGGCGAATTCTATTTTGGCTGATGATGCTCGTAACGCGGCGGGGTTTCTGCGGTCCAATGCTCAATCGCTGCCGGTGGAGCTTGCTAATCAGCTTCAAACGGTGGACGCAATTAGGCAGCTGCCGGTGAAGGTAAATGACTCGGGCGATTTCGTCATGGTCAACGACATCGCCACGGTGAAACGGTCTATCGCAGATCCACCGGACCAACTGGGCCGTATCGACAGCCGGCCGGCGCTGATGCTGGGGGCGATGGTGCGATCAGGCAACAGGATTGATATCTGGCGGGAAAAATTACGCTTGGCCGTGGAGCAATTTGAATCGACGTTGCCGCCGGCGATTGGGTTAACCGAAGTGCTGGACCAAAATGAATACGTCAACGGTCGGTTGCGGGATTTGATTTCGAATCTGGCCATTGGTTCGCTGGCGGTGATGTTGGTGGTCTGGGTGTTGATGGGTTGGCGCAATGCGTTGCTGGTTTCGACGGCGCTGCCGTTGGTGACGATGGCCGTTTTGATGGCGATGCGTTTTCGTGGGATCCCCATTCATCAAATGTCAGTCGCCGGCCTGATCATCGCGCTGGGGCTGCTGATTGATAACGCGATTGTGATTGTCGATTCGGTCAGCAACCAGCTGCGGGCGGGTAAAACCAAATCCGAAGCGGTGGGCGCGACGGGCCGCATTTTGTTCATTCCGTTGTTGGCTTCGACGTTGACGACGACGTTTGCGTTTGCGCCCATTTGCTTGATGGAGGGACCGGCGGGTGAGTTTGTTGGCGCGATGGCCGTGAATGTAATCTTCGCGGTTTCCAGTTCCCTGTTTATCAGCCTGCTGCTGATTGCGCCGTTGACGGCGATCATGGGCAGCACCGGCCAACCGCAAAACGGGCTGCGTCCGGGGCCACTTAAGCCGCTGTTTAAACGGTTTCTGCGTTGGTCGATCGAGCTGCCTTGGGCGACGGCGGTGTGCTTTGGTGTGCTGGCGGCGGGGGGATTTTACGCACTGGGGCAGTTGCCGGACCAGTTTTTCCCGCCTGCTGATCGAGACCAGTTTCACATCGAACTGGAGCTTCCGCAAAATGCGTCATTCGCCGAACTGCAGTCGCTGACCGATCGCATTAGTCAGCGATTGACCCAACAGCCGCGCGTCAAACAAACGACTTGGTTGCTCGGACGCAGCGCGCCAACTTTTTACTACAACATTATTACTCGCCGCGCCAACGCGCGCGAGTATGCTCATGCGATCGTCCAGTTGGATTCGGCCGATGGGGCGCGGAGTGTGATTCACGACCTACAAGCGCGTTTGCAAAGGGAGTTCCCCGAGGCTCGTTTGTTAGCGCGGCAGCTGGAACAAGGGCCTCCCTTTACCGCGCCGATCGAAGTTCGATTCTACGGCCCCGATCTGGATACATTACGGCAGTTGGGCGAAACCACTCGCCGAATTCTGTCGGAACTGCCGCACGTGGTGCACACGCGCGTGGAACTCAATGACGTCACGCCGACGGTTGAGGTGAACGTTTCGACCGAGGACGCGCGGATTGCGGGAATGCGGCCGGGCGAAATCGCGTCGCAGTTGAGTGCTCAGTTGGAGGGGGCCACCGGCGGGTTTGTGTTGCAGGAAACCGAACAACTTCCGGTGCGTGTGCGCCTCCGGCAGCAGCAGCGGTCCAGCGTCGAAGATTTAATGGGGATGGATTTAGTGTCCACAGGTGCCTCCGAGCGCGTGCCGCTGAGCGCCTTGGCGTCGCTGGATCTACAACCGCGCACCGCGATGGTGGCGCGGGAGAACAGCGTCCGCATGCAAGAGGTGCAAGCCTATCTAAAGGCCGGCGTCCTGCCGTCGCAAGTGCTAACGCTGTTGGATCAGCGGCTTCAGAAAACGGTGGAAAACCTGCCGCCAGGGTATCGAATGGCGTACGGAGGCGAGGCGTCCAAACGCGACGACGCAGTGGGAAATTTGATGGCCAGCGTGGGGCTATTGGTGGTGGCGATGATCACGACGCTGGTGCTTTCGATTGGATCTTTTCGCGGTTCGCTGGTGATCGGCGCGGTGGCGTTGATGGCGATCGGTTTTGGCGGACTGTCGTTGTTTTTGTTCGGATACCCATTTGGGTTCATGGCGATCGTGGGCGTGATGGGGTTGATTGGAATCGCGATCAACGACTCCATCGTCGTGCTGACGGCGCTCAGGGAGGACAGCGCGGCGGCGACGGGAGATGTGGACGGGATCGTTGATGTCACGTTGCATGAAACTCGTCATGTTTTGGCAACGACGTTCACGACCATCGCAGGGTTCACTCCGCTAATTCTTTCGGGAGGCGGATTTTGGCCACCGTTGGCGATTGCGATTGCCGGTGGCGTCGTGGGCTGCACGTTGTCGGCGTTGCTGTTTGTGCCGGCGACCTTCGGTTGGCTGATGCGTCAAAAGAGTTGTCGTCAGAGCGATCGCAATGCCAACAAGGACACAACAACGCTGGACGACCACCAATGGGAACGGTGCGCCCCCGCAGATGATGCAACGGTGATTGATTAGGTAATGTGATTTGG
>CAYOZV010000023.1:0-9984 GCA_964408465.1 uncultured Pirellulaceae bacterium | reverse complement strand
CAGCAACGCGTTGGTTGGTTGGAGGGCTCTCGCCGACAGGATCTCCGGTAGTCCGGAGACACCGAACGCGGTTTGTCAGGGCCTGTCTAAGCCGCCGTAAAAAGGACGCTCATTAAGGCCAAAGCAATAATCAGTAGAAGCAACCCTAAAAGAATCCACACCACGATGGACGTTTTGTATTTGATGTGGGGCGTTGCTTCGACGACGCGTCGGTACTCGGGCGTGAAAATAAATTTGCCTTTGGCTGACCACAGCAGGTAGAGGATGTAGGCGCTGATGAGCGTTCCAATGGGGATTCCCAACAGGCCGATCACAGAAAATATAGTGACGATGATGCGGCCGACGTTTTCAAGTTTTCTGATCGAGATCGCGCCGTACAATTGGAGCAGGGAAAAGATGATGAAGAAGACGCCCAGCCCCAATATTACTCCGGCAGCCATTTGGGCCTCGGGGCCATCGGGCATGGAAATCGCACCAACGCCCATCGCCAGGTAAACGCACCCTAGAATAAGGCCGATCACACCACCGAGAACATACAGCAAGCCAATCGATTTGATGGACGCTTCGTGGCTCAAGTATTGATTCCGCACCGCTTCATCGTCGCTGGAGCCATTGATGGCTCCCGTTGAAATTGGAGAGGCGAACGGGTTTTGGACCGGAGGAATATCTGACATGCTCGTTTGCCTATGGCCAAAGGGTTGGAAGTTGGTTTGTTTTGAATGCTTGTGTTGGCAAGGTGCCCCGCAGACCAATTAACGTAGAGCTTATGTTAGCAATTTGCAAGCTTTTATTGATTAGATTCAATGGACGCGGAGCAGCGGTGAAATGAAAACGCTTGCAACAACGTCGGTTCCATTGCAGGGCGGTTGGAAAACGTTTCGATGGGTGGGGATATTACAAATGCGTGCAAAACTTTGCTTTGCGTACTCGAAGGGTTTGGCGTTTTTGATTAGAATTTGCAGCGCTGTTTTCAATTCGTCTTTCACGCTGCCAATTTATGAAAAAGATCCTGCTTACGACCACCTCTTATCAAGACACGCCCGGCCCTCATCACGATTTGTTGGCGTCAGCAGATGCCGAAATTCATCGGCACCGCGGCCCGCTTTCCGAAGCGCAGATGCTGGAATTGGCCGGTGACTTTGATGCGTTTCTTTGCGGCGATGATGTCATCTCCAAAGCCGTCATCGAAAAGTCGCTGCCTCGATTGAAGCTGATCGCGAAGTACGGAATCGGCGTCGATAAAATTGACGTTGCAGAATGCACCGCCAAAGGCATTCCGCTCAGCTTCTGCCCGGGCGTTAATCACACTACGGTTTCCGAACACGCGATGTTGCTGATCATGTCGCTGTTTCGAAACTTTGTCGATCAAGTCAACGTGGTTCGCACCGGAGAGTGGAAACGCTATACCGGACATGAAATTATGGGCAAAACAATCGGCATCGTGGGGCTAGGGCGCATCGGCAAAGAAGTTGCGACTCGTGCTCGCGCGTTCGGCTTGAACGTGCTGGCCTACGATGTTTATTGGCCAAACGATTTTGCCGTCCAGCACGGCGTCAACCAGGCCGAAAGTATGCAGGAGATTTTCACTCGCAGCGATATCATTTCGCTGCACACGAATCTCACCGATGAAACTCGTGACATGATCAACGCCGATTCGATCGCCACGATGAAGAAGGGCGTGGTGATTATCAATTGTGCGCGGGGCGAGATGATCAACACCGCCGATATTGCGGCGGCACTGCATTCGGGGCAGGTTGGTGGGTTGGGCACAGACGTGCTGGATCAAGAACCACCGCCGGCCGATCATCCTTTATTGTCGGCCCCCAACTGCATCGTGACACCGCATATTGGTTCTCGGACCTATGAGTCGGTGGAGCGGCAGGCGGTGATGGCGACGGAGAATCTGTTGCTGATGCTCAAAGGGGAAAAACCGTTGGCGCAGGTCAACGATGTTCCAATTCCCGCCGTCTAAAATGAGCGGTCGGTACCTTGTTACTGAGTGCTGGTTACTTCGTCACGCTGGCCGGAAGCCGCCGCTGAACGCATATCAATTCTACTAACAAACAAACTCAAACCATGTCAGAAACTTTTTACGTCGTTAGCCCTGAGCAACATAACTCTTTGGTCGAAGCGGCTTATGTGCATCGCAATTACAGCGCCGACGAAGGAGCTGCGGCCGCCAAGTTCGCGGCTCACGCAAGTCGCCATGGCATCCGCACGCATAATGCCCTGAAGGCGCTTCATCTGGATCACTTGTTTGGTTCCCAAGCCGGTGGGTGTGTGCCCAACGCGAAAATTGAAAAAGTGGAAACACGGTTTGAGGCTTCGCAAGTTTGGAACGCAAATAAGAAACTGGGCCAAGCCACCGCTTATGCGGCGATGGAAGAAGCGATCGCACTGGCCGATAAATACGGCATCGGTCAAGTCTCCGTTGATAACGCTTTTCACTATCTCTGGGGAGGCGGTTACGTCATGGACGCCGCGTCGCGCGGGTACTTGGCCTATACAAACTGCACCGCAGCGCTTGCCGAAGTCGTTCCCTTTGGCGGCAGTTTTCCGACGCTGGGAACCAACCCGCATTCTTGGGGTTTCCCCACCACCGATGCCGTCGGTTACCCGGTTGTGATTGATTGGGCGACGTCGGTGGTTGCGATGGGACGCGTGCAGCAACTGAAACGAGAGGGGAAATCCATTCCTCCGGGCGCTGCGGTGGACAAGGACGGAAATGAAACAACCGATCCAAATCAGGTCGCCGCGTTGACGACGTTTGGCCGACACAAGGGTTATGGGCTGTCTTTGATCAACGAGATTATGGCGGGTTTCATCGGCGGCAGCACGCCGACGTTGCGTTCGCGCTGGGCCGATGATGGTGACAAGCATACCTGTGCGTTTTACTTTCAAGTCATCCACCCCGACGCGATCAACGGAAACGATTTCGCCGGTGGCAAATCTCAAGCAGACAACATCAAAACGGTGCTTGATGATGTCTTGGGACACGGCAATGACAATTGTCTGTTACCGGGCCAGATGGAAGCCGGTGCCGCCAAACGCAGCGACGCCAACGGTGGACTGTTATTCAGCAAAGCCGAGATCGAAGAGTTCAACGAAATCGCGACCGAATGTGGACAGCCCACTTGGAACGTCGACGATTTGAAGGTCGCCAGTTAGCACCGAGCCGCAGGGCGCCAACCGCGGGTGCCAAACGAATGAGATAAACGGCGGGAAAAGGTTGGGCGGACAAACCAGCGGCTAGGGCCCTGCCGCTCAGTTGCTGTTGCCGTTGCTGAAGCCTCTGAGTAAATAAATACGAAACTCGAATTACCAAAGTAAGATCAAATATGTCTGACTATCTCAACAAACTATTTTCACTCGAGGGAAAAACGGCCGTCGTGATTGGCGGCACCGGAGAACTCTGCGGCGCGATGGCCGAAGGCCTGGCCGGTGCCGGTGCGGAGGTCGTTTTGGTGGGCCGTAGCGCCGAAAAGGCGACGGCGCGATTGGAAAAGATCAGCGCCGCCGGTGGCAAGGCTTACTTCTTGCCCTGTGAAGTCGACAAACGCGACCAACTGGAAAAATTGTTGGCAGATGTGTTAGAAAAATCTGGCAAAGTCGACATCGTGGTCAATGGTGCGGGCATGAACAGCGCGACTCCGTTTTTGGAAATCCCAGAGGAGGAATGGGATCGCATCTACGAAGTCAACATCAAGGGCGTGTTCCTAGCGTGCCAAGTCTTTGGGAAGTATCTGGTCGATCGCAACGAAGGCGGTTCGATCATCAACGTCGGTTCGATGTCGGGCGTGATCCCGCTGTCGCGCGTGTTTACTTATTCAACGACCAAAGCCGCCGTTCACAACCTGTCGAAGAATCTGGCGCGTGAATGGGCCCAACAGAACATTCGCGTTAACACGTTGGTGCCGGGGTTCTTCCCTGCCGAGCAGAACAAAAAAGTGCTGACGCCCGAACGCGTCGGACAAATCATGGGCCATACGCCCATGAATCGTTTTGGCAACGCGGGCGAATTAATCGGAGCCACCATTCTGTTGGCCAGTGATGCCGGTTCGTTCATGACCGGTACTGAGACCATCGTCGATGGTGGCTACGCGGCGATGACCATTTAGTGGCCTTTGGATCCGCGGAGGTGCGCTCGACCGCAATTGAGTGAAATCAAGCGGAACCAGAACCGAGCGTAGTAGCGCGGCAGCGTTCTTTCGCGGAGCGAAAGGCGACAATAATTTTCCCAATCTTAAACCGGTGGTAAACGATGGCGGCAAATTTCATTCACGATGACTTCATGCTGACCAATCAGGCGGCCAAAGAACTCTATCACACCTACGCCGCTGACCAGCCGATCATCGACTATCACAACCATCTATCACCGCAAGATATTGCCGAGGATCGTCGGTTTCGGAATCTGTATGACATTTGGATGGATGGCGATCATTACAAATGGCGCGCCATGCGAGCCAATGGCATCGCTGAGGAATTGGTAACCGGCGATGGTGATGAGAAGGAAAAGTTTCTGGCCTTTGCCGCCACAGTGCCGCACACCTTGAGAAATCCACTTTATCACTGGTCGCATCTTGAGCTGAAGCGATTTTTCGATATCGACGAATTGTTATCTCCCAAAACGGCAGAGGCGATCTGGGACGAGGCCAACGATAAGATCGCGCATTCTGATGACTTGACGGTGCGTGGTATCCTGAAAAAGTTCAACGTGACAGCGCTGTGCACCACCGACGATCCGACGGACGATCTTGGGCACCACAAAGCGATCGCCGCCGACGATTCGATTTCGACCGGCGTGTTTCCTGCGTTCCGACCGGACTGGGCTTTGTTTGTTGATCGAGTCAGCGAGTTCAACCCATGGGTGGATAAATTAGGCAGTGCCGCGGGAGTAGAAATCGCTTCGTTTGAAGACTATTTGGAGGCCTTGGCCAAACGGCATGATTTCTTTCATGAATGTGGTGCGCGATTGTCCGACCATGGAATGGAATACGTGCCGGATAAGTTCTGCGATCAAAAGACGGCAGCAGGTATCTTTGAGGCCGCTCGTGCAGGTCAAACGGCAACTCCTGAACAGTTCGATCAGTTTTCCACGTTCATGTTGCTTTTCTTGGCGAAGCTGGATGCAGAGAAAGGTTGGACGAATCAGTTTCACATGGGCGTTTGGCGAAACAATAACACACGTCTGTTCAACGAGGTCGGTCGTGATCTTGGTTGCGATTCGATGGGCGACACTCCCCAGGGCCAGTCCTTGAGAAACTTCTTGGACAAACTGGATCAGGAAAACGCGCTGCCTAAGACGATCGTCTACAACCTCAATCCCAATGACAACTATTTGCTCAGCACGATGATTGGAAATTTCCAACGCGATGTTCCTGGCAAGATGCAGTTCGGTTCGGGATGGTGGTACTTGGATCAGAAGGAAGGCATGCAGTGGCAGATCAACACGCTATCTAATACGGGTTTGTTGTCGCGGTTTGTCGGGATGCTGACGGATTCAAGAAGCTTCCTGTCGTTCACGCGGCATGAATACTTCCGCCGGATTCTTTGCGAGATGATTGGCACCGATGTCGAAAATGGCGAACTGCCCAACGACATGGAAATGGTTGGCGATTTAGTCAGTCGTATTTGCTACCAGAATGCAAAAGATTATTTGAAGCTGGTCGTTTCATAAGAACGTGAGCCTTGGTCTGGGACGTTTGTTTACAAAGTTTCAATCTTTGGTCAAATGATGCGAGATTGCACTCGTTAACCGCGTCCTTTTCTACGGTCCGAATTTTGACTCAAGATCCTTCTGAAAATCCTTTTATTGCTCAACGTGTCGACGGTCCCAAGGATTCGTTCAGCGACACGTCGCTGAACACCAATCCGCCAGCGCGTTTGAGCATGAGCGGCTGGATTAGTTGGATTTTGATTGCCGGGTTTACGGTGTTCATTCTGGGCAGTACGACGGTGCAGCAATTTGGGGAAAAGGAATCCGTTACCGAAGCTTCGGCCGGCGATCTGATGCAGATCAATCTACAGGCGAAGATGATCGTTGGGCAGAAATCTCTGTTGGCGACAGCAGAGCGGCTGGCGACAGTGGAGCCTGCGATTGAAGCTCAAACGGAAGAAGGAGCCGAGGCTGATGGTGAAGCTAACGTTGGGGATGAAGCCGAGGAAGTCGAAGCTGAATTTACGTTACCCGAAACTGATTTGTCTGCGCTGGATACGGGTTCCTACGAACAACGTTTGTGTTATTGCGGTTTAGTCAACGAGGTTGATGGGCCGGAGGCGGCGTTGGAGTATCTTGATGATCTGGAAACGAAAGTTGCGGAGCATGATTTTGAGCGTTCCGATGCTCAATTGGAAATGGAATCATCCGTCCGCAGTTTAATGGAGAACTACCGAGACGGAAATTTATCGCAAGATATTCTTGACCAACCGCAGCAACAACAATTGAAAGATCGGCTCGGTTTCAGCGGCGAATTACTGCTCAACCCCGCCGGATCGGGCACCGAAACACGAGCGGCGTTAGCCACTCAATCTCAGACCGCGGCGGTGGCGGCGGTTGTGTTTTTGGTCATGGCAATTTTGTTTTTCCTGTTTGGGATCGTGTCCCTATTGTTCATCCTGACTTATGTCCTGACGGGGAGTTCGCCCAGTCAATTCATCGCCACCAACAACGCTCATAATGCATACGTCGAGACGTTCGCCCTCTGGTTGATTGTGTTTTTTGGTTTGCAGATGTTGGTGGGGCATTTGGAACTGCTCAAAACCAACGAGCAACGCATGATTGCCAATCCCATTTTCTTTTTCGGTTCTTTGATCGTTTTGCTATGGCCCATGTTGCGGGGCGTGCCCGCGTCTGAAGTATTCGCCGATATTGGTTGGACGCCGAAAAAGTTCTTTCGCAACACCTTCCTCAGTGTGGCAGCTTACGCGGCGTGGTTGCCTGCGGTTTTGGTTGGGGGTTTCATTGTTTTCGTGCTGATGCAGCTGGCACCGATGCCGACTGCGGTCGGTGAATTCGCGGTTCCAGCGATGCCTGGCCATCCAATCCAAGAAATGCTCTCCGGCGGTGACATGCTAACGTGGGTGACCGTCGTGATTGCGGCCTGTGTGGCGGCGCCGATCGTGGAAGAGACGATGTTTCGCGGGGTGCTTTATCGCCACTTGCGGGGCCTCAGCATGAAGTACGGCAAAGAAGTCAGCATCATCTTTTCGGCGGTGGTCAACGGATTCATCTTTGCGTCGCTGCATCCGCAAGGCATCTTGGTGGTGCCTTTATTGACGACGTTGGCGATCGGGTTTTCGTTTGTACGGGAATGGCGAGATTCGCTGTGGACGTCGATCCTGATGCACGCGTTTAATAATTCGATGGTGACGCTGCTGATGTATTTCCTGCTGTAAGAAGCGCCTGACGCCAAAAGAAGAGTCAGCAAATTATTAGGCTGGCGAAAAACACCGAAGTAATTGCTAATTACGCAGAAAATCAATTAGAACTCCTACCAAAATCCAACAGCACGTAACTTTTGAGGTATTCTTTATTGCGGAGTTTTCGCAAATTTAGATCCTGATCACGAAGCTAAATCTACCATGAAATTTTCTCTTCCATTGCTTTTTCTGACAGCCGTTTTCATCAGCACTGAGTTTGGGACAGCCCCAAATTCCCAAGCCGCTGAAATCATTTTAACAGCCGCCGCTGACACGACGGTTTATTCAAACAACGTCAATAACAATGGGGGCGGGCACTCGTTTGGGATCGCTGGGCAGGCGAACAACGGTAATTCCCGAAATATGCTGTTGAGGTTCGACCTTTCTGGCGTCGCGCCTGGGTCGATCGTTAACAGCGCGCGACTGGATCTAAACGTTTCTCAGATTGGTAACACCGGAGGCAATTTCGAGTTATTCCGCATCAACACCGATTGGGGCGAAGGAAGCCAGACCGGCAACCAAGGCGCCGCAGCATCGGCTGGAGACGCCACCTGGAATGAAGCAGAATTCGGTAGTTCGAATTGGTCAACACCTGGGGGAACATTCTTCGCTCCTGTCTTGAACAACGTCTCGATCACTTCTGTTGGAACATCCTCATTCAACAGCACCGCAAACTTCACCACCGCCGTCCAAGCGATGGTTGATGATCCGACGCAGAACTTCGGATTCCTTATCTCTTCTCCAGATGCGAGCAGCGCGATTCGTATTGGATCGCGCGAAGGCGGAAACCCGGCTTCACTGGCCGTCGATTTCACCGCCGTCCCCGAGCCGACCTCTTCAGCCATTTTCCTGTTGGGTGTCGTTGGGTTAAGCTTACGCCGAACAAAGAAGTAGGCACTGCGGAAAAATTGCCCTCTCCTTTGGCTTGCGATTCTCCCCGTTGACAGTTGTAACAGCGGTGCAACTTTTACATGAAGTTCCACCTTGGCGGCTTCGTCCAACGCGATTGCCTTGACCGTCGCCGGCCCATATCCCATGGCTTGGCCTTAGAGGCCTACTGGGAAGAAAGTTCGGCAATAAAGAAGCTGATGTCCAAGAAGTTCACGACTCCATCTTGATTGACGTCCGCCTCGAGCTGATACGTGTTGGCAGTTAGGACCGTGATAAAGGGCGCGACGTCTAAGAAGTTGACGATGCCATCTAAGTTGACATCGGCGATCAGGAAGTCGTCTCCGAAAGCGCCCGGCGTTGAATCCGCCGCGATCCAACTACTGGCAAGGGCACCACTGGCCGAAAGATCATCGCGCTCAAGCACTTGCCCCGAACCATCGGCATTGGCCCAAGGTGCAAGATCATCGTAAACCAATTCGTCCACCACAACATGAGGAATGACACCAAGCAAATCAGGAGTGTCGGGCTGCTGAAGTGAAATCCGGCCAGTGCTGTTGGAAAGTGAATCGTTCAAGCCGCCAACGATCGTGACTCCCGCGCCAAGTCCGTAGTGAGTCTTAAACGCGGCAAGCTTGTTCGCGTTGAGGGCATCGGCCGGATCAAACGTAACCACAACCAACGCTGCCCCAGCGGCCAACGTACTACCCGCCGCAAAATCAAAGTCAGACTCCCCACGCAAACGCCAATTCGTCAAATCAACTGCTGACGACGTCGGGTTGGCGACCTCAATGTATTCTAAATCGTTGTCCGTCAACAATGGATCGATCGCCAACGCGGCCGAGCTTGGATCCGCAGGATGGTAGTTGACTTCACTGATCACTAAAGGGCCTACTTTGGCGTCACTTGCGTTGGCACTGCCAAAGGAATTCGCAGCCAGCCGCGTCAATCGCCCGGTTCCATTAGGCGAGCGGCCCAATGAATCTCCGTTAAAGGTGGCTCCGAAGCTGACCGAATCCTCGACAAACATAGTCACCGATCCGGCGACAAGCACCGCACGGGACAACAGCACATTGTCGCCATTGGAACTGAGCGCGAAATCGTTAGCACCGGGACTTGCCGGATTTGGATTAAAATCCGATTCGTCGTACACTAAATACCCGCCAGCAGGGATGATCGTACCGGCAGGAATCCGAAACTTAAACGGCGACGATACCGAATCGCTCAAGAACCATAACCCTACATCTATCGCCTGACTGGTGGGGTTAAACAGTTCGATCGTGTCGCTTTGCGGGGCATCGGTATGAGCAAGGATCTCATTGATCACCACACCAGCGGGAGCGGCTGCGGCCGTCCCGGGGGTGCCACCGAATTCGCCGCTAGCTCGCCAACGGTAGTACTTGCCAAGCTCAGCCACGGGCGTGTTGACGGGATCGTCAAGCACCAAACTGAAACCAGCTCCGTCGGTCAGATTGTACCAAGGATCGTTGTCGCCGTAATTCACTGACATGATTTCGTTCAAGCTGCTGTCGACCAAGGTGACTGTTTCACCGCCATTGTTCAAACCACCTGACCATTCGCCCAAGATCGTCGCGCTGTCACCGTACCGGGCCATAAAGGCATCAATGTCTTCCACGACAACCACACGCTCTCCCGGCCCTAAATCCGTATCGCCAA
>CAYOZV010000022.1:30083-38352 GCA_964408465.1 uncultured Pirellulaceae bacterium | reverse complement strand
ATCAGCCAAATCTGGCCGAGTGATGTCGGTTGCTTGGTCGCCGATCAGTGCTGCCGGTCAGCAGCGCGTGGCCGCCGTCGGTACTGAGGACCAATTTATAATCTTTGATCCCGAGTCAGAGAAAACCGTTCAACGCATTGTCTTGCATGGTTGGAAAACAGGATTGGCTTGGTCGCCCGATGGAAAACAGTTGGCTGTTAGTGACAAACGTAGCGTGAGAATCTGGAACGCCGCCGACGGGTCCTTTGTGGGGGGTTGCGATGGCCCGGTTTCGATCGTTTTGGATCTGGATTGGAGTTCTTCTCAGAATAGGTTTGCCGCATTGACCGAAGACGGGAAGATTTGTATCTGGGACAGCCAGGCGCGGACCTACCTAGCGCGATTTGCGTTGCACTCTCGAGCACCCTATTGCATCCGCTGGAGCCCAGATGGCAAACGTCTGGTTTCAACGGCGCGGTTTGGCCGGATCGTGTTTCAGGACATTGAATGATCGTTTCGGAGCCTTGAGCTTTGGCTGGACCGTGGAAACTGGTTTCGTGACAGAAAATGGTTCGTAGCGCGGGCTTCTTTGAGCCACCGTTGAAAAATGGCTTTGTTTGCAACCGCCATCGACACCGTCACACGATTCGACGACCGCGGCCACGCTGCGATGCTATCAGTGGAATTCGCCGGTTATCCGATTTGTGCCACCTGTTCAGTGATGCATTGGTTGGTTGAGAGGATCGTCAAGCATTTTCCAAGGTCAACGGCGGCCCAAAGCCGAACAAAAATGAGACGGGGCAGGCTAATTTGCTTGAATCCAACCACCGGCTATTTATCGAGGTAGGCGGTGTCCATTGGATTATCCCAAGCTGGTCTTCGCCGTTTTGACCGAGAAACAGTCCCAGCCCACCTGTCAAATGGCCAATTTTCGCTCAATGACGATCAAAGGCGTTTCATAAGGTGAAATAAAGGACTCACGAGCTATACTTACTTAGACCACCTAACGAGGGTGATTTTAACACGAGTGATTTCGCGGCCTCGCGGTCACTTTTTGAGCCAACCTGATCGACGAAGGCCAGTGTGCCTGCGGTCGAACGCGGGCGATGCTGATCGAGCCTGACCAAGCGAGCTGATTTCGGCGTTAGCGGCGACCGAAACGACGTAAGGGCCCGATTTCAACGGGGGCTGAGTTTTCCTCGGTCGGGTCAAACTACAATTTTAACGAACTTTACTTTTCTGGTTTTCGGTGACTTCAAAGTCAGATGAAAACTTGCCCAACGGAGCTTAATCGCAATGTCTAAATTGATTCCCATTGAGGAAGCAGCCAAATTTCTTGGTTTGTCGGTCGACCGACTGAATGAGCTTCGAGAGAACAATGAAGTGTTCGGCTATCGCGATGGTACGACATGGAAATTTAAGCTGTCCGAACTGGAACGTGTGGCAGGTCAGTCGGGCATCGACGTTGGCGATTCGGGCATCCTTGGTGGTGCTGCGTCTTCGGTAGTGGGTGGAGTCAAAGATGCGCTGGGGTTGGGCGAGTTGGGCGACGACAGTGGCGAACTAACGATCAAGGAAGACCTACTTGAGGATTCGGGCGAACTGTCCTTTGACATGGATGACTCTCAATCGGAAATGGTGATCGACGAAGATACTGATTCCATTGCGATGGAGGACTCTTCGATCGAACTGTTTCAACCTCAGGGCGCCAATACGGGGGCAGGTACCTCGTCTGACATTCTTTCGCTCGATGATGACGATGACGACGACCTGAACGATTTGGCCGAAAGTGGTTTGCTGATCAAGAGCGGGTCAAAATCGTCTCTGCTGGGTGGCGATAGCGAAGGTGATAGCGAGGATGAAGACGAGTTGACGTTTGCCGATAGTGGCTTGAACTTGGCCAGTGCTGATGATCTGGAATTAGAGTCTGAGAAGGAATTGAATCTGGACGATGTAGGCAGCTTTTCGCTGGCCGATGACGAATCGGTGCTGGATGATGATGACGATGAATTGTCTTTCGGCAGCAGCAGTCTCGTGTTGGCTTCGGACAGTGCCAAATCGCCTAGCCCCGACAGCACCGGCGACAATTTGCTTGACGACGAAGCCAAACCATCGGGTAGTCCTTCGGACACGGGGAACTTGTTGGGGGACGATGACGATGATGATTTAATGTTGGCCGACGACGACCTTGATCTTGCCTTGGCCGACAGCGGTTCGTTCGACAGCGAACTCAGCAGCGAATTAAGCAGCGATCTTGGTGACTCTGACGAATTGGTTTTAGAGGATGAATCAAGCGACGATTTAATGCTTGAGGCGAACGAAAGTGGCATCGCGCTCAGTCCCAACGAGAGCGGTATCATGTTGGGCGATGAACCGTTGGAACTTGGTGGTTCAGACATCGACGATCTTGAGCTGCCCGATGACGACGACATTATCATGGTCGACGATGAAGCCGATCCTGAGATGGCGACGTTGATGCAAGAAGACGATTTCAGTTTGACGCCGCACGAACTGTCGATGGACGACGACGATTCGAGCGGGTCGCAGGTGATCGCGTTGGCCGATTCTGAAATCTACGCCGACGATTCTGAGGCCACGATACTCAGCGGCGGCAGCGATTTCTCGGATCCTGCGATGCTGGATGAAGGTGGGCTTTCGGCCGATTACGATCCGGCGACAGGATTGGTCGCTGCGGGAGCCGTAGGGGCAGGAGCCGCTTACGGAGTCGCCGGCGGAAAACCAGAAGCTCCCTATTCGCTGGGGCAGATTTTAGGTCTCTCGGCAACGGTGCTGTCGATGTTCATTGGCTGCATCATCGCTTACGGGATGGCTGAAAATCTCTGGATGCCGGACGATCAAGTGGTCAACAGCGGCTTGATGAATATGCTGTTGGATTCCTTGGGATTGAAGTCGTAGGCATCCGACCGGCCGACTGCGGTCGGTCAAAATAACACACAGTTAACATATCGATAACACACAAGTGGCTCGCCCCGTTTTGAGTTAAACGGCGGCGGGCTTTTTTTTGCGCGTTGGCGATGCTGGGGTCGCCATGCCGTGGCAGCAATACTGTGTTGAGTTGTCCGATATCAGCGGTGCTTCAACGGTTGCCAAATAATGATTGCCAATCAACGGTTGCCAATCGGCAGAGAAAGCGAGACAATTTGTCTCGAAAACTCCCTCGTGTCTTTCACGTTTAACAATGCGGTTATAGTAACGACTGATCGCAAATGCTGCTCACAGAAATACTCTGAATGTTCGCTCGCTCTTTAATACTGCTGTGCTTTTTGACTTTGTCTTCGACGTTAGGTTGCAAGCCTCAGCCTCCTGTTTCGGTAGAATTGGTGCCCAAGGACCGTTCTGGTATCGATTGGATGCGGGACCTCGGGCCGACCGCTGCTCCTTCGGCGGCTGCGGCGCCGCGTTCAGGTGGGCCGGCGGCAAGCGCTCGATCGCCAGAACCGACGCGGATGGTGGTTGCCATTTTTCAACGGTCTGAGGCGGCTTGGTTTTTCAAGATTACCGGCGCGCCCGAGAAGGTCTCGCAATCGGAGTCCGACTGGCAGCCGTTTATTGACTCCGTTAAATTCGAATCCAAAGGTGGCAACGAACGACCGGTTTGGGACTTGCCCGAGGGTTGGAGTCTTGGCGGCAAAGCTCAAATGGTTTTCGCGATTCTCAAAATGCCCGACAGCGACGCTGAGATTCGGATTTCGCGTTTGGGTGGGCAGCAGGATTTGCTCAGCAACGTCAACCGTTGGCGAGGGCAACTCGGCCTGCCGCCGACTGCAGCAGGCGCGGTCGATGAGGATTTAGCGGTCAAAAAAGGGCAGGGCGGCGAGTACCGTTTGTTTGATCAGCGCGGAGAGTCGGCCGGTCAGTCGATGGGCGGGCCGTTCATGCGTCAGCAGGCGCGCATGCGGGCTGAACGAGAGAAAAACGAAACTCAACAACCGTCGCCCTCAGAGCCACCGGTGGTGAAATCACCTGAGAAACTGCAAAACGATTTG
The DNA here is from genome assembly GCA_964408465.1 of uncultured Pirellulaceae bacterium. Taxonomy (GTDB): domain Bacteria; phylum Planctomycetota; class Planctomycetia; order Pirellulales; family Pirellulaceae; genus Mariniblastus. The sequence continues at coordinate 34,366 of CAYOZV010000022.1, read as the reverse complement.
GCCACCAATCCAAGGTTTACGCTGGATCCTCCCGAAGGATATTTGCCGGGAAAAACTTCGGCGATGGTGGTGGCGCGATTCATCAAAGAAACCGACGCTGGCAAAGTCCAAATTTCCTTGGTGCCTTTGACGGCGACCAATGAGTGGAACGACAACGTGAATTTCTGGCGGCAGTCACTCGGGCTCGAGTCGATGGAGGCTGCCCAGATCCAAGCCGCGACCGAAGAGGTTACCATCAGCGGTGTCGGGGGCAAAAAAATTGCGATCATGACCGATGGTGATGTGGATGACGATGCGGATGACGATGTCAGCAAAAAGAAATCGCTGGTCGGGGTCATGGTCAAGCATGGCGATGCGGCTTGGTTTTTCAAAATGATGGGCGATACGACCTTAGTGAAATCTGATCAGGCAATTTTCGATACGCTTTTGGAGTCCTTTAAGTTCACCGATGGGCGGTAGGTGCGATCAGAAAATATTGTCTCCTTTCGCTTCGCCAACAACGCGCTGCTTTCGCGGAGGCAAGGGCAAGGATGAAAACGGATTGAAAATCCGTGCTACGTAACACGAAGAGTTTTTTAAGTAACGGGATACGACGATGGCGACCAATGCACTGCCGACAAACACAACCGCGCGCCGCAGGAAAAGCAAAACGTTGACGATGGCCGATCGCGTCCAAGCGATTCTCGCGCCGCTGGCCTCGCTGCGACTGACGGTTGTATTGTTGTCGGTTTCGGTTTTTGTGATTTTCATCATCACGTTGCAGCAAGCCACCCATGATATGTGGGAGATAAAAAGCCAGCACTATTCCTCACTGCTGGTCACGGTGCCGTTTGAGGAAGTCGTTGTGGAACGCTGGTTTCCTGATGCTCCGCCAGTGCCGGGGGCTTTCGTGATTCCCAGCGGTCTGACGCTGATCGTTTTGATGTTGATGAACCTTACCGCCGCACATCTTCTGCGGTTTCGATTACAGGCAACAGGGTTGAAGCTGTGGGTTGGCGCGGTGATCGCCGCGCTGGGGGCAGTTTTCACTTGGGCGATTGTTTTCAATACGACCACCGAAACGTTACTCAATGGCCGGCCGCCGATTGCTTACGACACGATGTGGCTGATTCTACAGGGCATAATCGGGCTGCTGTTGGGGGCCTGCATCGTTGGATTCTTCGTCGTCGGCAAACGCGATGAGTCCGGCGGCAACGGGCGTATTGAAAAAACGATCATGGCATCGTTGGCGTTCATTATGGGCATTGTTTTGGTGGCGGTGGTGCTGCTGGGCAAAGACACGTTTGTCAATCGAGAAGGCATGCGCATCGTTTGGCAGTTGACCCAAGCGACGGCTGCGGGGTTGGTTTGTTTGGTGGCCAGTGTGATGTTGTTTCGTCGCAAGGGCGGCATCGTGCTGTTGCATATTGGTCTGGCGGGGTTGATGGCCAATGAGTTGTTTGTGTCGCTGACCAATGAGGAAACGCAGATGCAAATCGCAGAAGGCGAAACGGTTGCGGTGGCCAGTGATATTCGCGCAACCGAATTGGTGGTGATTGACCAATCCGATGATCAATTCGACAAATTCGTGCGGTTTCCGTCGGACCAGATTTTAACCCCCATCGATGGCGATGAAGTTCGTTATCAAGTGGCGACGCATGAGGACCTGCCGTTCACCGTTGAAGTTTTACGTTACATCCAAAATGCAAATTTGGTTCGGCAGCGTCCGGCGCTCGACAGCGGCATCGAAACCGATGGGGTTCTGCGGCGGTGGGTGGCGTTGGATGCGAATTCGGCCAACGGAGTATCCGCCAACCAAGCGGTCGATACTGCCGCCGCGTATGTGCGGGTGGTGCAAAAGCAGACGATGAAGAACCTCGGCACGTTTTTGCTTTCACAGATCGGCTATCAAAATCAGCAGATTGATACGGTCGAGGTCGATGGCAAGCCCTACCAGATTGGTCTGAGATTTAAAGCGGATTACAAACCCTACTCACTGACGTTGAAGGATGTGCAGGCGAAGATGTATCCCGGTACCAAGACAGCCAAGTGGTACTCATCAGATTTCGTGCTGGACGACAAAGTAGCCAACACCAAAAGCGAACAGAAGGTGTTCATGAACAACCCGCTTCGTTACGCGGGCGAAACGTTTTATCAAACGGGATATGCCGAGGACGGACTGGGGCGCGAGATCTCCACGCTTCAGATTGTAAAAAATCGGGGCTGGATGATCCCTTACGTGTGCTGCATGTTTGTGGTGATTGGGTTGGTGGCTCAGTTTGGCACGTCCCTGCTCAGCTTCCTTGAGAAGAAGCAAAAGAAAGTAATCCAAGCCGAAGAGCAAACGAAACTGATGGACCGGCCCGCCGAGAAGGTTAGCTGGAAGAAGCGGAGTGCGTTGGCGATTTGTGTCTCCGTGTTCTTCATGCTGTATGCGGCCAAGGATGTTTCACGCGCGACGTTTGGGTCGCTTCAGCACGAGCAGATGCGTTTGGACCTGTTGGGGGAACTGCCGATTACCTTTAACGGTCGCATTCAACCGATTGAATCATTGGCGAAGAATACGCTGCGGCAGCTGACCAAGCGTGAAGAGGTTTACGATGGCGAAAACAAGAAACAACCTGCCATGCGATGGTTGGCCGACGTGATGTTCGGCGCCGATGGGTTCGAAGACTATCGGCTGCTGCGTATTGAGGATCCGACGGTCATCGACGCGCTGAATCTGACTCGGTCGTTTGACGGCGGCCAGTCGGGGCTGGCGATGCAGTTGGCCAATGCCTCTGATCCGGACGCCAAAGCGGCGATCGCGGAGGAGTTGGAATTGGAAACCGGTCGGCCAAGTCTGCGTTACACATTGGACGAACTCAACGATGCTCCGGCGACGATCCGTTCGATGTTGCCCGAGGGACTCCAGCCGGAGGACTATTCGCTGTTCCAGTCGAGGCTGACGGAAGTTTCGCGCAAGATCGGAAAGGTGCAGGCGATTGAGGTGGCGTTCGGAGCGTTGCACGCGGCGGCCGATGATATGGATTTTGAACGTCGAATCAATCTGGCGTTGAACTCGACACGCGTGGGATTGCCGCTGTTGATCCCTTCAACGGGTGGAGGCGAAAACGAAAGCGAAAACGCAGGCGCAGAAATTCCGTGGTCCACGTTTGCGGCATCGCAGGATCAAGCCTGGGTGGCGTCGATGGCTCAGCGTTTGGATGTTGATAACTATGGGGATTTGGCAGAGGGAGTGATTGAGGAGGAGATGATGGAGGATCTGCGGGACATGCTGATGGCGCGGCAGTCGGCGCAGAGCATTTTGCGAAACCCTGAAATGTTGGAAAACGCAAAACAGGCCCTCGGCGTGGATGATGAGGAGCAATTGACGCGCATGTTGGCCGATCGCTGGGATTCGGTGCCGGCGGAGATGAAGGGCGCGTTCGAACAGAGCTTAGGCCCCATCGTCGATCAAATTATCGCTCAGCAGAAGCCTGCCCTGATTGCGTCGTTGGTGAAGCAATTCGAAAAAATAGGCGGGCTTGAGTCTGCCGATGCCGGTGAGATTTCTGGAGACGCCAAAAAGTATTCGCAGTTGTTCGCAAAGCTTGGTCCTGCCTATCGAGCCGGTGATGCGGAGACCTTCAACAGTGCCTTAACCGAATATCAACAGACGTTGGCGGCCAGTCCGCCGGTAGGTTTGTCGCCGGAGCGTTTGGCCGCTGAAAATATTTACAACGGAGCGAATCTGTTTTATCACGCGATGGTGATTTTCTTGGTGGCGTTTTTGCTGGCGACCTTTGGCTGGGTTGGGTATGCGAAGCAATTTAATCAAGCGTCGTTTTGGTTGCTGGGTTTGGGTTGGTTTTTGCTGGTGATCGGATTGGTTCTGAGAATTTATATTTCGGGGCGACCTCCGGTGACAAATCTGTATTCTTCGGCGCTGTTTGTAACGGCCGTGTTTGTTCCGCTGATGATGTTGGTGGAACGAATGACCAAGATCGGTATGGGAAATGTTCTGGGTGGAATCGGCGCGTTTTTGACGTTGATGTGGGCGTGGTCGATGACGATTTCCGATGGAGACACATTCACCGTGCTGTTGGCGGTGTTGGATACCCAGTTCTGGTTGGCGACGCACGTTGTTTGTGTAACGATCGGTTATGGCACGACGTTCGCCGCCGGTGCGCTCGGGGTGGCGTATATTCTGGGTGCGTTATTTACAAAAAAATTGGCCACCAAAGCCGCGCGGCAGGAGGTTGCTCACGCGATGTACGGCATGGTGTGTTTGGCGTTGTTGTTCAGTTTCTTCGGGACGGTGT
>CAYOZV010000022.1:6168-30073 GCA_964408465.1 uncultured Pirellulaceae bacterium | reverse complement strand
CCGCCCGCCGCCCCCCCCCCCCCCCCCCCCCCCCCGGCGCGGTTCTGGGGCTGGGATCCAAAAGAGAACGGTGCGTTGATGATCGTGCTGTGGAACGCGCTCAGCCTGCATGCTCGTTGGGCCGGTTTGGTACGCGAGCGCGGGTTTGCGATGATCGCTATTTTTGGAAACATCATCACGCTATGGTCATGGAAAGGCGTGAATGTTTTAGGCGTTGGCTTGCACGCCTATTCTGCTTCCAACGACAAAACAGTGCAGGTGATTTTGTACGTGGGAATGTTCCATTTACTGGTGATGGCGATCGCGCTGGTGCCGACGAAGTTTTGGAACAGTTATCGAGGGGTATAGTAAAGCCGCTGTCCTCAGCTGCTTGGGCGGATGGGGGCCCCGAAATTATGCGCCGATCAGTTTTCTCACCTGATCGGCTCTGTATATGAGCCATGGTGAGCGCACTTGGATTTTAGACCGGCGTGTTGGCGTCGTTGAATGCAGCTGCGTAAGTAGTCGGGACGACGACTTTACTATTTTCCAATCGCTGGCGAGTCATATTTTCTCTTGCGTTACTCGGGTAAGTATTTCGCTACCAGGGCTGGTTGATGCGCTGGACGCGGTGGTTGTATGAGTCGATCACATGCATGATGCCGCGTGAGTCGGTGGCGAAAGCCCACGGTTGGTGGAACTGACCGGCGCCACGTCCGGGGCCGCCAATCATTGCCACGTGTTTCCCGTCGCCGGTGAATTTTTGGATGCGGTGGTTGCCCAGTTCGCAGACGTAGACAAAACCCTCTTGGTCGACTTCGATGGTGTAAGGGTATCGCAGTTGGCCGGGCTGACTGCCTTCGCTGCCCCATGTTTTTATGAACCGAGGAGGCGATTGCTTGAGGTCGAAAACTTGAACGCGGTGATTGGAGGCGTCGGCGATCCAAAGTTGATCTTCTTCATCCACGAACAATCCCTGCGGTCGAAGAAACGATCCGGGTTCTTCCCCGTGACTGCCGATCTGACACACGGCTTTTCCGGTTGCGTCAAATTTTTGAATTCGATCGAAGTCACCGTATTCAGCGACGTAGTAGTTACCGGCAGAATCTTGGACGACGTCCGTGAGAAATCCAAACTGCCCCAAACCGCGTCCTGTTTCTCCACCAATGTTCCGCTGGGGCACCATTTCCCCTTCGGGCGTATAGAACAGGACTTGGAAATAGTGCGTGTCGGCCACCATCAACAGCCCGTCGTGGCTGAAGCTCATCCCGCATGGTTTGCCGTTGACGCATGCGGGCGTTCGCCAGGACCGGATAAATTTTCCGTCGCGGTCGAAGACTTGAATGCGGCTGGTTTTGTCGACGATGAAGAGGTGGTCGGATTTGTTAATGGCGATTGCGCGCGGTTTGATAAATCGTCCGTCGTCGAGCCCTTTTTCGCTCCAGATGTAGGTGTCGCTGTTGAGGGTTCCCGTCGCCGCCACGCAACCGGTAAACAGCAGCCCGATTATGAGCGCAGCTCCACCGGCGACCGACGCGCATTGGCGTTTCAGCGCGCGTGAGAATGTTTTCAAATGCAGTGGTAAGTGGCGCACTTTGGATCAGAACCGGTGAAAACGAGTCGAAAAAACAGTACTTGGGGAAAATCTACGCAAACCGGCGGGTTGACCATCGGCAAGCGTGATAGATATATTAGTGCATTGTGTCCTCCGATGCTGCTTCCTCCACTGTCCTGTCAAATCAAAATCGATGTCTGCAGTTTTCATTGATCTAAATCAAGCTGAAGATGTCCGAGACGTCATCCAGCGCGCCGTCGAGGCGCTTTCCAGTGGCAAAATTATCGCCATCCCGACAGAGACAGTTTACGGCCTGGCCGCCAGCGCATTGCAGCCCGCAGCGGTGAAGCGTTTGTGGGAACTGAAGGGGCGCGATTCGAGCAAACCCTTTGCCGTCGCAGTGAAGAGCCTAGAAGATTCGCTGGACTATGTGCCAGAGATGTCGCCGTTGGCGCGGCGGTTGGCGCGGCGTTGTTGGCCCGGCCCGGTCACTCTGGTGATGGACGATCACCCCGAAAGTGTCATTCACCAACTGGATCAATCGGTTATCGATGCGACCGTTCCCACCGGAAGTGTGGGCTTGCGTGTGCCCGATCATGACGTGACGCTGCAGATCTTGCGGCTGTGCGCTGGGCCAATTGTGCTAACCAGTGCAAATTTGGCGGCGGACCCCGCCGCCAACGATGGACAGACGGTGCTCAACGACTTAGGCGACCATGTCGACATGATCATCGATGCGGGCCCCACCAGATTCCAAAATGCTTCGACGGTTGTGAAGGTTGACGGTGACCGATTGACGGTGCTGCGTGAAGGAGCCGTGAAGGAAAGTGTGTTGCGTGGACTGACGGACTTCATTGCGGTGGTCGTCTGCACGGGCAATACCTGCCGCAGCCCGATGGCCGAAGCCATGTTAAAGAAACAGTTTTCTGCCAAATTCGGTTGCGGCATCGATCAGTTAACTGACTTTGGTGTGAACGTGATGTCGGCGGGAATTTCCGCGATGCCGGGAGCACCCGCGGCCAACCAATCTGTTGAGGTAATGCGTCAGTACGGTGTTGATATTTCGGATCATTCCAGTCAGCCGATGACGGGGCGATTGGCAAAATGTGCAGACTTGATTCTTACGTTGACCAATGGTCATCGTGATGCCATCGTTTCTCAGTGGCCTGAATTAAAGAACACGGTAAAGACCTTGCGGCCCGATGGTGGGGATATTTCTGATCCCATCGGCAGTCCCGTCGCCGTCTATCAGTCGTGTGCTCAGCAGATTGACCAGTGCATTGAGCATTGGTTGCAGCATATTGATTTCTCCCAGTTTTCAAAACGAACTTAAGCAAAAATAATAGCGGCAGGGCGCGAGCCGTCGGGTAAGTGCGAAACCGGAGGGCTTGCGCCCTGCCGCTGACATTCCTACACTCAGATTGACCACGATGAAAATTTCTACCGGCAGCGACCATCGCGGCTTACATCAGCGCTCAGTTATTGGATCTGCACTGGCCGAGTTAGGCCATGAGTGGGTGGATCTTGGGACGATGACCGAAGAGCCGTGCGACTACCCCGACATCGCGAAGAAGCTTGGCCAATCGGTCGCCAACGGCCAGACGGCGATGGGTATTTTGGTCTGCGGAACTGGCATTGGAATGTCGATCGCCGCCAACAAAGTCCGTGGCGTCCGCGCGGCGCTGTGTGTGGACGAAGCCACCGCCGCCTTAAGCCGGCAACATAATAACGCGAATGTGTTGTGCCTGCCGGGAGACAATTTTGACGACGACCAGTTGCGTGCGATGGTGAAGACTTGGTTGTCCAGCGCACACGAGGGTGGCCGCCATGAGCGCCGCGTCGCAAAGGTCATCGAGATGGAAGCTGAGTTTTAGCCGAGGGGCTCCGTGTGGCAGGGCGGTCGCGTCGCCAAGGGTTTTTTGAAAATGATGTTTTGATCGCTGATGTCAATCGGGATGGAGTTGTTTACTTCTTAGATACTCACTCATTCATTAACCAGCTTACGGCGCAGTAGTTGGCTTGAAGTGGATGGAAAACCCCTTTAGGTTTTGCACCAGAAGCATAGAATGTGGCCTTTTCAGCTCAAATACTTCAGCGGGAACGGTTCGGCGTGTCAAATTCCACGGCTTCCACTCAGACAGAATCCACAACTACCGACCCAACCAAAGCCACCGTCTGGCAAATTGATTTGTTGGCCAGCGACGGTTTTCCCGACCGATTGGCTGAAGAAGTATTGGCCGACACGGGGGATTTCGGGCTACCGGAATCTTTGGTGATCAAGACGGCGCGCAGCTTTTTGATCCAAGGCCATCTCGGTCAATCGGACGTCGAGAAAATCGGTAATGAGTTTCTGGCAGAGCCCGTCGTCCAGCGGACCGTTATCGCCGCAAACGGTGACGCCGTCTTTGATGTGCCGCCCGAGGGGACTCAAACATTGATCAACGTCATGCCGCTGCCGGGCGTGACCGATTCCGAAGCCGAAAGTGCGCTGCTGGCGATTCAGCAGTTGGGCTTCGACGTTGACGCTGTCCGTACGGTACGGAAGTATTGGATCTCTGAACTTGCCCCCGGTCAGCAGTCGTTGCTGTGTGAAAAATTGTTGTGCAATGACTCCATTGAGATGATCGTTGAGGGACGACTGTTGGTCGACGATCTTCAGCTGGGCCGCGCTTACGAATTTTCGTTAACGACGGTTCCGATTCGGGCTGCCTCTGATGATCAACTCTTGGAGATCAGCCAGAAGTGGCAGCTGTCGCTTTCGTTGGTGGAAATGCAAACGATTCAAGCTCATTTCAAATCGCTTGATCGTGACGCGACGGATATTGAACTCGAAACGGTGGCCCAGACTTGGTCCGAACACTGCAGTCATAAAACTCTGGCCGGCCGGATCTCTTACACCGACGAAAATGGGACCGTCGAATACGAATCAATGCTCAAGGAAACGATTTTTGCCGCGACGATGCAAATTCGGGCCGATCTGGGCGATGACGATTGGTGCGTGAGTGTCTTTAAAGATAACGCAGGCATCGTGCGATTTGACGAAGACAACAACGTCGCCTTCAAAGTTGAAACTCATAATCGCCCGTCGGCGCTGGAGCCCTACGGTGGAGCCAATACGGGGATCGGTGGCGTCATCCGCGATACGCTGGGCACCGGGATGGGGGCCAAACCGATTTGTAGCACCGATGTGTTTTGCTTCGCGCCGCCGGAGACTCCGTTTGAAGACCTCCCGCCGGGCGTCATGCATCCTCGCCAGATTATCAAAGGCGTTGTTGCGGGCGTGCGTGATTATGGAAACCGGATGGGAATTCCAACCGTCAATGGAGCCGTCTATTTTGATCCGCGCTATGTGGGTAATCCGTTGGTGTTCTGCGGCAACGTGGGCATTCTTCCCAAAGATAAATCATTTAAAAAGTCCAATCCCAACGATCTGATCGTGTCTATCGGTGGCAAGACCGGACGCGATGGAATTCACGGTGCGACCTTCAGTTCGGCAGAGTTGACGGAGTCGAGTGATATTACGTCTGGTGGAGCGGTGCAAATTGGCAACGCGATCACGGAAAAGATGCTGATGGACGTGATGTTGAAAGCACGCGATCTGAATCTTTATTCGGCGGTGACCGACTGTGGTGCAGGTGGTTATTCCAGCGCCGTGGGTGAGATGGGCGAAGAGTTGGGGGCCGAGGTTTGGTTGGATCGCGTGCCGCTGAAGTACGAAGGTTTGTCGTACACCGAAATTTGGATCTCCGAAGCGCAAGAACGGATGGTGTTTTCGGTCCCAGAAGAAAATTGGGAAGCATTTGAGAAACTGTGCAAAGACGAATCGGTGGAAGCGACCGTCCTAGGAAAATTCACGCCGACAAAAATGCTGACACTGAAGTACGACGACAAAACGGTTTGTGAAATGTCGATGGCGTTTTTACACGATGGCCGTCCGCCGATCGTGCGGCAAGCCAATTACTCGCCGGCGGAGACGACCGTTTATCGCGCCAACGGCAGCCACGATTTTGAGTCGGGATTGAAACAGATCCTTGGTTCGCTGAACGTCGCTTCCAAGCACTGGATCATCCGCCAGTACGACCATGAAGTTCAGGGCGGCAGTGTTATCAAACCGTTGGTTGGAATTCAAAACGACGGCCCCGGAGATGCGGCGGTCGTGAGACCGGTGTTGGACTCGCGCCGCGGGTTGGCTATTTCTTGCGGCATGAATCCGCATTACGGCGAATTGGATACTTATCACATGGCCGCCAGTGCCATCGACGAAGCGCTAAGGAACTGTGTTGCCGTCGGTGCCGATCCGTCGATGATTGCGGTGTTGGATAATTTCTGCTGGGGGTACACCGACCGGCCGGAAACGCTGGGGTCGCTGGTGCGTGCGGCGATTGCGTGCCAAGACGTTTCGATCGCGATGCAGACCCCTTTCATCAGCGGCAAAGACAGTCTGCACAATGAATTTAGTTACACAGACGCCCAAGGCAATCGGCAGACGATCTCCATTCCGGCTACTTTGTTGATCAGCGCGATGGGGCAGGTTCCCGATGTCGCCAATTGTGTCACGATGGATTTGAAGAAGGCCGGAAATTTGCTTTATCAGATCGGAATCACCGGCGATCACCTAGGTGGCTCTCATTGGAATTTGGTCACCGGCGGCAGCGGCGGAAACGTGCCAACGGTCGATACGGAAATTGCAAAACTAACGTTCATAAAACTGCACGGCGCGATTTCAGCCGGGCTGGTTCGGAGTTGTCACGATCTCAGCGAGGGCGGGTTTGCGACCGCGATTGCCGAAATGGCGTTCGCCGGTGGTCTGGGTGCGGAAATTGATCTTACGACCATGGAAGTCGCCGGCGATGTCGAGGCGGAACTATTGGATTTGGTTTTACTTTTCTCCGAATCCAATACGCGCTTCATCGTTGAAGTTGAACCAAGTAATCAATCAGCCTTTGAAGCGGCGATGGCGGACGTGTCACTGTATCAGGTGGGAAGCGTCACCGATTCGATGAAGCTGGTGATCTCAACCGAAGATGAACCGTTGGTCGACACTGCCATCGGCGATTTGAAAGAGGCTTGGCAGTCGCCGCTGAATTGGAGTTAACGCAGCGATATTGCGTAGTGGATCTTGTTAAAGATCCCTTGGCGCCTCTTTGTCTAAGTGAGATCTAACCAACTTCAAGGAGGATTTTTAACAAAATCCATTACCTCGATTTTTGACAAAATCCACTACTTCGGTTTTTAACAGAATTCGATACACCGATTTTTAGCAAAATCTATTACACCGATTTTAGAAACAATGCCTCAACCTAAAGCTATCATTCTTCGCGCCCCAGGTACTAACTGCGACCAAGAGACCGGTTACGCCTTTGAGCAAGCCGGAGCAACGGCGGACTACATTCACATCAACCAACTGATGGAGAATCCATCGGTGCTGGCCGACTATCAAATTCTTTGTTTGCCTGGCGGTTTCAGCTACGGAGATGACATTGCCGCGGGCCGCGTGTTGGCGTCGCAGATGCAGTCGACTCTGGCGGCCGCGATCGGCGAATTTCACGATGCGGGTAAGTTGGTATTGGGTATCTGCAATGGCTTCCAAATTTTGATCAAGACGGGGTTTTTATTGCCGCGCGATGATTCTGGTTTGCCGGCGACGCTGACGTGGAATACTCACGGCCGATTTATTGATTGTTGGGTGAATTTGAAAACGGATGATGAGAAATGCGTATTTCTCAAAGACGTTCAACAGATGTATTTGCCCATCGCGCATGCGGAAGGCCAATTCGTGGCCCGTGATGCGGCCGTGATGGACGGGCTCAAGTCGAATCATCAATTGGCGCTGACCTACTGCCGCGCTGACGGCAGCAACGGGGCGGATTTAGAATTTCCGGCCAACCCCAACGGATCCAAGGAAAATGTGGCCGGCGTTTGCGATGATACGGGCCGCATTTTTGGATTGATGCCACACCCCGAGCGGTTTATTGATCCGACGCATCATCCGCGCTGGACGCGCGAAGGGTTGAAGGACGAAGGGGAAGGCTTGGCACTGTTTAAAAACGCGGTTGCCTATTTCGATTAAGTGGAGGGCCAGTTTCTGTTGGCCGCTGGCTGACGTTTCCGCAGAAGGTTTTGGTCCTGCTTTGGCCAGTGGGAACCGGCCCTACTCGAACTCCAGCGGTTGGGCGTCCGCGTCGTAATAGAACTCTGGAATAACTTCGTTGATCGAGTCGGCGGTGGTGATGCCGTCGCAAAATCTGCAGTCGAGTTCGATTCCTAATTGATTGGCGACTCGGATGCCGATGCTGCCGTCGATGACGCCGGGGTCTGACCACCGGCCCAAGGGGTCCAGCGTCATCGTGCCCATGTCGAAATCTAAACTTCGGCGGAGGACTTCGTACTGCACCCATGCTTGCACGTATTGGTTTTGGACGTTGTTAAGTCCCGTGATGGCCTGCGAAAGATCGCGCGCAGTAGTGTCGCTGAAGGAGGACGTCGCGCCCGGACGCGGCGGTTGTACCAGTCGCGCTCGTGAAAGTTCGACCGCATCGATGTTGACTTGAATGCTTTGCCGGTTGAGTTCGAACAGGACTTTGTTGCGGTCGATGTTGCGAATGATCTGGCGCAGGTTGCGGCTAACTTCGTCTTCGAATTGATAGAACTGTCGGCGCGACTGTTGGTAGTCGATCAGCGCCGCGCGATAGTCGTTGCGCTCGGCGATGCGGACGATGGGAGCGTCGAAGCGGATACCGGCACGCAGTTGGCCCGTGCGATAACGGATGCGAAACGGATTGTCACCTGTGTTGCCAACGTCGCCTTGGAAAACCAAGTCAATTTGAGATTCCAATTGATCGGCGACGAATTCGATATTCCGCCAATCATCCACTAAGGAAGCACGCGCATTCATCCAATCCCGTCGTAAGCAACGGGCGATCTCGAAGGCTTGTTCCGAACCGATATCGACCTTTTGGATTTCGATTGAATTGGATCGCGCCTTCGCCTGCAGCAGCGACAGTTCTAAAATCAAACCGTCCAGTTCGGTAAGAATACCGGGGGTGGTCATTTGAAAGTTGTCGTTGATCAGTTTGATGATTTCGGCGTCTTTGAGGTCGTCGGCTGCCGATGGGAGGTCGTCGATTTGGTCAGCCAACAACTGCAGGTCGACTTCAATTTCGTCCAGTAGTTCTTCCTTTTCAGACAAATCACGTTCGATATCGGCAGCCTCGGGGATGGATTGGGCGGCAAAAATTTGCGCTTCGACTTCGGAATCAACCTGTCCACTGGCGATGTCTTGGCTCAACTGTTTTAGATACTCAATTCGATCATCACGCAGCGCGGCCAGCCGATCAATATCACCTGAGACTTCGGCGAAGTCACTGTCGCGGACCTCCTGCACGGTCGCCAGGGCGGAGTCGATGATGGGTTTTAAACGTTGCACGTTGTCGACGATTTGGGTGATATCGCTTGGTGTCTGGGAGTCGATTGATTTTTTGAATTCATTGATTCGATCGACCTGGTCGTTAATGACGGTTCCGGCGCGCATTCGAAGACCGCTGACGTCGGTGATGCGGTTGCTGATTTTGTCGCCAATGATTTTAAATCGGTCCAGCATGGGGTCCGCGATGACGACGTCGAGGTACGGCGGAAGTCCCAGTGTGCGTTTAAATTGGTCCAGAGTGTTTGCGTAGGTGACTTTTGTGTTGAGGAGGTTCTGTTGCTGTTGGAAGACGGTGGCTTCGAACTGTCGGATCTGCAGTTTGTTGATGCGATCTTCTTCGAAGAAGGTTCTGAATTGATCCAGCACCGCCTCGAGCAGTCGGAGGTTGAATTCCAGGTTTCGAATTTGTTGTTGTTGCTGCAACAGCCCCAAGAACCCGCCGGCTTGCGTAGATGCTGCGTCGGGAAGGCCCAGAAAGTTACCGGTTCGGTTGGGACCGTCGCCGGCAGACCTGCCGGTGGCAATTTGAAGATAAAACCCACGTCGAAAACGCTCGTACTGTCGAACGTTGGCCAATAAGGTCCGTTCGGTTTGCGTCAATGATTCCATGATGCGGTCACGACCGGCACCGCGCAGCAGCGGTTGGATAATCGAGAAATCAAACAGTGTACTGGCGGTCTGTGTGTTGTTGCCGGCAAGATTAAAGACCAGGGAATTGGCAAGTCCCGCCGCAAAGGTGGCCCCTGTGATGCCCAAGCGATTGAGATTGATACCCCCTCCGTTCACTCCGAGCGAACTTGACAACTGCGTGCGCGATCCCAGCAAAGGGTTGCGCAATCGTCCTTGAGCGGTGAGGAAACTGTTGTAGCCGGCGAACAGTTGCGTATCGAAGCCGAACCGTTGGAGGCTGACATCCAAGGCGGACAGATAGAGGGTTTCGCGCTGTTGTTGGAGGGCTGGTGCGTGAATCGCGGCCAACTCAAAAGCGCGGTCCAGCGTGAGAGCGACGCGTCCGTTTTCATCAACAGGCAAGTAAGACTTCCACATCGGATTTTCGACGTGGTCGGTGTCACCGTTGGCGTGCCAGTGCGGGAAACCTTCTCTGCCGTCGACGCAGTTCATTAATTTGTGAGATTCAGGGTCGTCCGGTGGCAACGGTGCATGATCGGAGGAGAAGGGATTGAACATACGCGACTCGGGGACGATCGCCAGCGAACCGTCGGCGCTGTTCCAGCGCGGATCGCAAGATTTTTCGGCGATCAGTCGGCGCGCTTCGGCGTCGGCTTGTCGTCGATAGTATCCGCGGTGACACCCCAAGACGGTGCACATTTGCAATACGACGATGGCAACAAGACATTGCCTGAGCATTGCCGGTTTGAAGATCGACTGGGTCACTGAAGCTCCTTTGGCCACGACCCAAAAGTGTCGTCGCGCGGTTCCCATTGAAACAGGAGCAGTTGCGATCGTTCGAATCTGGGGTTTTGAGATCGCGGGTTGCCCAGCGTCCGGGTGGGGGACGCGGCCTGTTGGAGTTTACGGGTTACTCCAATTACTCCCGTTGAAAGGAAAATCGGGTCCGTAGGGGTTGTGACTTGAGGGTTTGTGGTAGCAGCGCACAAAGGGGAGAGGAAAAAATACAAATCAAAAGCTGGGCCTCCATTAACGCCGATAGCAACAAATGGTGGCGAAGGTCTAAATGAGATAACGGCCCGAGGACGGTGAATTGAACCATTAAACTGCGTAAATTATCGCGAAAGTTGGCTTATTTCCGTGGGGGATCTGGTTCTCGAATGTATTATTAGACTGCCGAAAACAGGCCGTAAAGTTTACTCAGGTTGCCCAGTGGTCCAGTTGGACCAACCATTTGATGGCGTGACTTTGTGGTCTTGGTTCGAGGGCACGGTGGCGGTTACCGACTGCGCCGGAGTCCCCATAGGGGGAACGATCGAACACCTTTTCACTTGCACCAACGATTGACCAAATCAACCCGACCGGAAGCGGCACATGTTTTATCTTGTCTATGGAATCATTCTTGTTGTCTTGATCGCAGGTTGCGTGATGGCGGCGAAACATTGGCACTGGGTGAACACAGTGTTTTTGATTTTGACATTTCTTGCTGGCGTTGCCGCGACGGTAGGAATGGCTCAGGTTTTCTACAAACGCAGCAAAGCCGTCAAAGCGCTCAGCGACATCACCAAGAAGCACGATTTGGTCAGCGCACAACTCAACGAAGCGATCTACGGTAAACCCAGCGACATTGGCTACGGCGAGAAATCGCTCCGCGGGGTCAGCAATAAATTGAATTTGGAGTTGCTGGGGCGTGGTCGTGTTTGGTCCGGGGGCAACGTTGCTTCGGCGGGCGAGGGGCTTTGGGATTTCAAATTTGCCAGTGCTATTCCAGAGGGCGGAGACATTCAGCTGAAACTACTGGATCAGATCGAAGTCCAAGTCTTTCGTGATCAAGTCATCAACCAGCGGGCGTATCCGGTCAGCTACATCGGTGAATTTAGAATCAAAGTTAAGGTCAACGAAGATGGAACCGTGGCCCGCGATGGATTTCAGTTGCAGGGATTGCAAATTGTCGATACGGCCGAAGCCGCTTCTCCCACGAGCACTTGGTCCATCTATGAGAAGATGCCTTTAGATCGTCGAGGCGCATTCAAAGACGCGATTGCGGCACTGTCAAAAGAGGGCATGGATGTTGACGAGCTGTCGATTGATCAGTTCCGGCAGATTCTTCAAACGCAATTCTTTCCCGCAGAGAAGGTTCCCTTTGATGTTGAGAGTGCCCAGTACGAGCGGCTGATTGATAGCTACGCGTTTGATGGGGTCTCGTTGGGGAAAATTCAGAACTGGGTCGAAGCGAATCAAGGAGCGCGAAAATCGGGTGCCTTCCAGCCTCGTCCAGAAGAAGTTCAAGTCAGGTATCGCTTCAATAAACCATCCAAAGAGTACACCGTCGATGCGGAGGGGACTCTGGCAGCAGATGGCCCGTTTACAGCGCTTGGTTTGGCCGTTTCACGGAACCTGCATCTGGGTAAGAAGGTTACATTCCAAGAGGGCGACGAGGTTACGATCGATCAACTGTCGGCCGAGGGCTACCAGCGTGACGGCGTAACGATTGCTCCGTTTCCGCAAACCGAAGCCGTCACCGAGATCGACCGAATTTACGTTCGAAAGTACCGCGATTATCCATTCATGTTCAGCAACCTGCAAAGCCAAGCGGCCAAGTTAGTCGAAGCGTTGAATGAACGGAAGAAGAATAACGCAACCCACGACAACGCGATCGCGAAGAACTTGCAAGAGCAGATTCAAGAGCGGATTCGCATCCAAGCCGATTTAGATTCTGATAACAAGCTCATGGAAAGAGATCGCGATATCATCGTGGCCGCCGAGCGCAAAAAAGCAGCCGAGGTCGAAGCTTTGCAGCAAGAGATCCAACAGTTGCGGGATGTCAAAATCAGTTTGCGACGTCAGGTCGGTTCAGCGGCGGCGAGCATTCAAACTGGGGCTCAGAGTGTGGAGATGCCGGTATCGACCGGTGGTGGATACGTGCAGGAATATCCTGTGCAGGAGTATCCCGTGCAGGAGTATCCAGCCTTCGACGCAGCGACGTCAGGTCGGGAGATTATCGGTGCTCCAATTTTCAATGAGGGGTCGAGTTCAAGACAGCCCGTTTATGATACACCGGTCTACGGCGCTCCGGTCGAATCATTACCGTCGAACGTCGTGAATCCGCGGGAGCCAATTTATTCTCAACCGCGCGAATTTAATTCTCAGCCTGTTCCGATCGAGGTCCCGCCCGAGGGGGCCGCGACAGAGATACCGATGTTAAATTTCACAGATCAGGCTGAGCCTCGTTCGTCCATTGGGACCGAGACGCGGCGTTCGACAGCACCGCTTGTAGATGCACCGTTTGTGGATGCACCTTCGGTAGAGGCTCCGAGTGAAGAATCCGTTTTGGAATTCTTTGGAGATGGGAACTAGTTGGGACCTGCTCAGTCGCGAGTAAGGGATGTTGTCGTAGCGCGAGCCTAAGGCTTGAGGTGATTCACGGTTGGAATCGGGGCTCTTGAAGAGTTCAGCTACAGTTTGGACGGTAAAAGGATTGGAGAGTCGGCGTGTAATGGGTTTTGAAGATCGGGATTACAACCAGTATCAGCCGGCGGGCTCTGCGTTGTCACGTTATTCGATGGTGACGATCTTGATCGCGATCAACGTGATCATTTTTCTCGTGGATAGCTTCACGCCGGACATCGGTGTTTTAGCCGGCGGCGAACGAGTAGGCGTTCATTGGTTGGGCGATGTTTTGGCCGCTAAAACAGACCAATGGTACTTCGTCTGGACGTGGTTGACTCACGGTTTCGTCCACGCGGCGATCGACAGCAAGATGGGTTTGATGCACATCGGCGGCAACATGTTGACGCTGTATTTTTTGGGTCGTTCGGTCGAGTATCGTTTGGGCCGCAATGAGTTTTTGAAATTTTATCTGATCGCGATCGTGGTTGGATTTCTTGGGTTTTTTTCCGTCAATCTATTGCGTGGAAATCCGCTGGCCTCATTAGTGGGCGCGTCGGGTGCGGTGTCGGCGGTTGTCGTGCTGTTCATCTTTTACTTCCCCCGTCAGAAGATTTTTCTTTGGGGAATCTTGGAGATGCCGGCTTGGGCGATCGGTGTACTGATGTTGGGCGTCAATATTTATTATGCGTTGGCCCCCGGCAGCGGCGTCGCGTGGGAGGCACACGCAGCGGGTGCGCTGTTTGGATTTCTATACTTCAAGCAGAAGTGGAATTTCGAGGGACTGAATGTGGCCGATTCGATCACCAATCGAGTCCGCGGCGGTGGCGGGCTGAGGCTTCATAACCCTGACGCCGCAGGCCCCGACGATAAACTAAAACAAAAAGCGGACGCCATTTTAGAGAAGATCAATCAGCAAGGAGAAGGCAGCCTTTCGTCGCGCGAACGGAAGACGCTGCAGCGATACAGCGCACAAATCAGAAAGCAGCGACGATAGATTTAACTGCCGTTTTGAGCGGTAGTTGAGTTTTGGGTCGTCGATCTTCTGAACAGATTTTGGACAGCTTCTGGACGCCCGTTTCTTAGGTGGATCTACAAAGAAGAAAGAAGATCCCCGCGGCCCTAGCCAATATTAACGAGCGCCAAAATGCAGTCGTCAGTTTTCGGTACCGTTTCTCCAGACTGGCGGCCCCTACTTTTTGGTGAAACTTCTTGAGATGGCTCTCACCGGGGGCTATTCTAGGATTACCACTTCCTCACCCATTTTCCTTCCAATCGTAAAACAGTGCAAAACGTAACTACGGAACTGCTGACCGATTCTACCTGCCCTAATTGCTGGACAGATTTCCCGGTCGAAAACGTAAAATGGATTTCGGCTCATGAAGATCTCATGGGAGACTATCGTCTTGGGGCGGATGCCAATCAGCGGTTTCGGCCGACACGCTTTGACATCAACGGCAACGCGATTGATGTCAAAGGGCTAAGTTGTCAGGATTTTTGTTGTCCCCACTGTCACCTGAAAATTCCGCGTTCGGTATTGGTGTTCCGGTCGTTTCTGTTGTCGATTGCGGGAACGCCTTCTTGTGGTAAGTCATTTTACTTGGCCGCGTTGGCGTGGAAGATACGGCAGACGTTGCCTAAGTTTTTCAACCTGTTAGTGTCAGATTCCGATGGTGAATGCAACAAGATTCTTAATAGCTATGAGGATCAGTTGTTTTTCTCTTCGGATAAATCAGGGTTGGTAAAGTTGGCAAAAACGGACGTGACCGGTGACTGGTACTCGGTTGTCCAGTACGCCGATCAGGCGGTGACGTATCCGAAACCGTTTTACTTTGACTTGCGCCCTTCCGCCGATCATTTTAATGCCGAATTGACTCGTAAGCTTTCGCGTTTGCTGTGTGTGTACGACAACGCGGGCGAATCGTTTCTGCCGGGTGCAGATACGGTGTCTAATCCCGTGACGCGCCATCTGGGTATCGCGCAGTCTTGGCTGTTCTGTTTCGACCCGACGCAAGATCCTCGTTTTCGCCGCGCTCTCAAAGGAAAAAGTAACGATCATCAAATCAATGATAGTCCCGTTACGGCGCGGCAAGAATCGGTGCTCAATGAGATGGTCAATCGGATTCGTAAACATAGTGAACTGGGCCTGAAAGACAAATCAAAAAAACCACTCATCGTCGTCTGCACGAAGTACGATGCTTGGTCGGAGTTGATGGGGGATCTGCCGCAACCGTGGGCTTATTCAGAGAAGTCGAAGTGTAATGTGTTGGACATGGACAAGGTCGATTTCGTCTCGGACCAGATGAGAGAAATTCTGGTGCGTCTGTGCCCTGAGGTTGTTTCTTCATCGAAGTCAATTTCGGATCTGGTTTACTTCATCCCCGTCAGCGCTACTGGAGATTCGCCCGTGAAAGATCCGCGGACGGGAGAATTTCGAATTCGAACGGACTTCATTAATCCCGTTTGGTGCGAGGTGCCGTTGCTGTTGGCTTTGGCGCATCGCGCACCACGGTTGGTGAAGGTTGCTCGTCGAGGTCCGGCGGCTGCGGCCACCGATGAAAGCTAATTGCAGGAGTCGGACTTGATTGAAGAGCTCATATTCACCTCCGCCGAACGTGGCCTGCAGGTCGGCAAGAGCGGGTTTTGCACGGTAGCCAGCACTCCCGATATGGCCGCCAATCTCACGCGGATGTTGGAAAGTTTAAGTGGTTACCGACATCTGTTTACCCCCGGATCTCCCGAAGCGGAGAAGAATCCGGTTATCTATTCCTTCTTGCAGGTCAGGATTGGTGGCGATCAACGACACGTCCTTTCGCGTGTGGCAGATTTCGGAGTGGACTATTCGGGCCGCAGTAACAAGTTGGCGCATCACATTTCGATGCTGGCCAAGTCAACGCCCATCGGTGGGCCGACACGCATGTTGTTGGACAAACAGTTTTTTTATGACGACTGGCAGGGGGATCCGAGAATGCTGCAGCCTCGTCGGCTGTTAGATAAGGTGTCATCGCCAAAGCCGTGCAAGTTCTGGGCGAAAGTCACCGGCGATGCGGGATGGGCAGGGGAGTTGATTGAGACCTGTCAGACCGGGAAGGTCATCTACTTAATCATCGGGCCAACGACGCCTGCGATCGCGCTGTTACACGAGGCGTTGTCGCTGATACCCAAAGAGAAACAATGGCAGATAACCTTTTCATCATTTTACCGGCGTCTGCCCCCGAATGTGCAATGCCAGATTCGGTGTGTGATGGCCGATTCACCAGAGATCGAATTGACGCGGCAGGGCCATAACAATGTGGTGTGGGATCTGACTCAGCCGATGGGGACGCCGGTCAGCCATCTGGCTGATTTTGCGAGGCAAGGAGAAACGATCACCGGAACCGAAAGTCGCCCGGCGGCGGACGATGCAGCGGAGGTGGTATCCGATACGTCAATGGAAACCGTGAAGCCTGCCCAGCAGTCGGAAACGGTGCCAAATCTTCGGGGAAAACGCCCGCCGGAACTGCCCAACGCGGCGACCGATGCTCAGAAAGTTGAATCTTCCAAAGGTGGATTGCTCCGGTTAGTTTTGATTGTCCTTGGATTATTGGCGGTTGCGGCAATGGTGGCCGTGTTGTTCATTCCAAGTTTGAAAGATTACGTCCTATCATCTTTCTCTCCTGCCTTGCCCCAAGATATTGTGAAGCCGTTGGAACCGAATCCTATCGCAGTGCCTTTGCCGGATCCCGTGATTGCATCAGCCAAAACCGAAGCACCTGTTTACGCGCGTCTAATCCCGCCACCGCTTCTAACGCCGCCGACTGGGCAGGTTGCTGACGTAGCGTCTGTGGATCGGCGGTCGGTGGCCCGTCGTATGTCGGCGGCTGATGTTTCGTTTTCGCCGCAGTGGCAGTTTTTTGAAAGGTCTCGTTTTCCGCAGCCGGTTTTGCTGATCCGCCATGCCGAGGGTTTGGATGAAACACTTAAGTTAAATTTTGAAACCGCCCAAGGCGGGGTTAAGGCTGTCCCAGGCAAAGAGGCAGGGCAATGGAGCCTGATGGTAGCCGGCCGTGTATTGGGGACGATGCGTTTGGTGGACCATGAACTTGGTTCGGAACTCCAATTCCAGTGCGCTTTGGATGATGAGGGTACACCGACGGCGTTTCTGGATGCTATTGATTTGCTGAACCAAAGCGTTTTAGAAGTGAGCGCGGAGGGGATGCCTCCGTTGCGATTCGATGTCGCAATGCAGTTAATTCAAAGCCACCTTGACCTACAGCGTCGACCGAAGCCTGAAGACGTTTCGTTTGGCATCGGAGGAAATGCTGTAACGCAAGCTTTGCTTGGTCGCGACGTGGGGATGGAGTTGCAAAGGGAAGTGCAACAAGAAGTGCTTTCAAACGTAGAGGGTGAGGCTGATGATGAGGCCGTTGTCTCTGCCGAAAGTGAGTTGATTGTAGAGTTTCCCGTTCCGATCCACCATAAAACGATTCTGGAGTTCACCAAAACGCAGATGGATACCTTTGCCAGTTTGGATGTGAAGGTGAATTTGCGATTGCTGAAGGAACTTGGACAGCCACTACGTTATCATTGGGAATCGTTTTCCTTTGTCGTCGCTGACACAAAGATATTGGCTGGGTCTTGGAAGTTTAGCCACCATCCGATCGACATCCTGTCGCGCGAACTTAAAAAGCAGTTAAAGGATCTCAATCCAAACGAACAGGATATTGCGGCGACGGTTGAGGAGCTGATCGAGTTCCTTGCGTTGGCTAAAACACGGACCCGTAGAACGTTGGAAGTTGGGGAGCTAATGCCGGGGCGTTTAGAGTCGCCAGTTCAGCTGAAGACGGACAACGGGAGGCGATATTTGTTATTTATTGATATTGGTCAGCAAGAGGAAGGTTGGTCTCCTGAGGAAATGCGAATTTCCTATCATGGAGAATTTGGCGGAGAGACGGAGTAAAATAGAGGCGATAATAAAAACAAAGCCTCGGCTGCGTTCAAATTAAAAAGAGATTCGGATGTATTTAAACCTAGTACGCGAAATTAAAGCTGCGATTCTCAACAGTGAGAATTTGCCCGACGAGTTTATTGTCGAGTTGGCGTCGGAGTATCGTCAGGCCTGCGATGAGGTGAATCGGAGGCTGATTTCTGTAACGTCGTTGTTGAAAATGGGTTGCCGCGATGAAGCGGTTCAAGTGGCCGATTATCCGCGCAGCCTTTTGGATTCGGTACGTGAGCTGAATTTTAAGCAACGTAAAGATTGGGTTCAGGTGCTTGCCGATAAAAAGTTGGAAGTGCCGCCGCGTTTAGAATTCCCTTCAGCCGTGCGACTGGAGGAAGCTTATAAAAAACTGGACGAATTGGCACCGCTGTTGAAGAAGAATCGGCTGTTGGCTTTAGCGCAAGCACCGCTGCAATCTCGAACCTTGATTCTGAACAAACTGATCCAGCAGGATCCTGAAAACAATGTTTGGAAATTAGACCTGGCCGCGCTCCAAGAGGCTCGCCTGGTCGAGATCAAAGACGAACTTCGTAAGGCGAAAAAGAAGGGCGACGGGAATAAGGTGCGCGATTTGGCCGCTGAACTCGGAGCACCTTGGACGGTCGAGGTTCCGCCGGCCTTGATGGTCGATGCTAAAAATGCGCTCAATGACATTGGCATGGAAGGTCACTTGAAGGAGATGGAGGCTGTTGCCGATGCACTGAATAAATATCTGGTTGAATCGGATGAAGAATCGGCGCTGCCACTTCGCCAGCAGTGGTTGAAACTGAACAAAATCGCAAACCTCCAATCCAACGACCCGCTGGCGCAGAAGGCCCGAGAACCATTGGCTTGGCTTGAGACTAACCAGCAACAGCGCATTGCTGATCGAAACTATCAGCAGGCGAAAACTAATCTTCAGCATGCGATTGATCAAAAGCTGCCGATCGAAGAACTTGATAAACGCACCGCTTTGGTAAGCAATTTTGGACGCGATACGTCTGCTGAGTTGTTGGGGCAGTCTAAAACATATCGTAAAGCGGTTCTTTATGAACAGCATCGACAGTCACGCATTTTGAAGTACGTGATGATCGCGTGTGGTGTCGCAGCGCTGCTGGCGGCAGGTTGGTTTGGATTGGCTCAGTCTCGCCAAGGGACGATTTCTGAATCTCGTGAAGCATTGTCGCAGTTCGTCAACGATGGCGCTTTGGAATCGGGCCAGCGTTATTACCAGCAGTTGCCGGGGTACGTGAAGTCCGACAATGAGATCAGCCGACTGCACGCGCGTATGGCAACTTTAGAGAAAGACGAAAGCCAGCGTGTGGCGATGTTTGAGGAGGTCACGGGACGTCTAGATCTGACAGGCGAACTGGGGGACCAGGCGGATGATTTGATCGATCGGGCTCGCCAATACGCCAGCAGCGATAGCGAAAAGGAACGCTTGTCGGATTTGAAAAAGAATTTAGATGACGCGCGTCAACAACGCCAGAATGAGCGGACTGAAAGCTATCGTATCGCGGTGAAACCGATGGAGGATGAACTGGCGGCGATGTTGGCGAAGGTGAAGAATTCGACGGCAATGCCAGAGGCACTTGCTGGTGTCACGAGAAAACTGAACGCGTTCAAGACGAATGCAAATATACGCACCGACGGCATGGCGGGCATTTCACTCAGCGCGAAACAACGGACCGAAGATTTGATCAGCGCAGCAAACCTTGCGATTGACCGGTCGCGCAAAAAGAAGCAGTCAGCCGAAACGTTGACAACGTTAAAGCAACAGGCGGTGAAGCTACGGAATCTTGGTGCTGCCCTTTCTCGATTTGAAAAGCTTTATCCCGAGAATCCCAACTCAAGAGACTTTCGGGCGTCGGTGGCCGAGCAAAATCATTGGGATGGGTTTCGACAATGGCAAGCATTAGCGGCCACCGTACAGAAATACGATATCGAGGATTTGGCCAAGGAAGAATTGGAGGATTTCCAAGATGACATGAATGCAGCTTCCGAATTGACTCGGTTCACAAACTGGCCAAAGTCTCTAGAGAAGACGACGGCGTTTTTAGATTCGATGGTCTCTGACCGCTCGGCGTTGTTTGATAAGCTTGGGGAAGTTCAAGCGTTCTTCAAACAGCGCAATCACACCGAACTCCATGTGCTGCATCGAGGCGAGGACCGATATTATTTGGCGGATGAGTTCCAGCCTGAGCAGCGGAAGTTTTCGTACTTTAAACGCGGCCAGGCCCAGGCGCAACTAAATTATGCTGAGAGTGACATCGGTGGATTAGCCGGCCATTGCGTCGTCGCCAAGAATGTTCTCAAACAGTTTGAGAATTTCAGCGGCGGCATTGACCAAGCTTTGTTGAAGTTGTTGATGACGGCATTGGTGAGGTCAAAGGAGTTGAACACGGTCAACGGACCGACCATTGATCCGTTGGTGCAGGCCGATTTTGTTGACCGAATCCTAGGTTTGATCGAGGAGTTATCACCCAACTTGAAACGATTCGCTGGTCGTCAACGTGAGTTGATGCGAAACCTTCAGGTAACAGGTTTGTCTTGGCGAAATGTACTCGACCAAGTCGCGCAAGCGGCCCGACCGAAAGCGGCGCGAGCGATTGAG
Source organism: uncultured Pirellulaceae bacterium (assembly GCA_964408465.1). GTDB lineage: Bacteria > Planctomycetota > Planctomycetia > Pirellulales > Pirellulaceae > Mariniblastus. The sequence goes on along the minus strand of CAYOZV010000022.1, from coordinate 9,522 downwards.
ACGATACGCCAAAGTTTTTCCGAGGCTCAGACGGTCGTTGCTGAAAATATGGGCTCGATGAAAACGTGGGGCCAATTGGCTAATTTTGCTCCGGCGGGAATCATTTATAAAAATGGTGTGCAATGGATCGCTGACGTGGCAGTGCCGGTGCAAGATGGGCAGGCGTTATATTGTATGCTTCCAGGCCGACGCAACACGGCCAGCCTTGACAAGGTCGGCGTCTATCGGAGCGGCGTCGTCGATCGGGGAGAATCTATATTGCCGCTGCAGGCGGGACGTCCAATTTTTGTGCTCAGCGGTAAAGAGAAAAAGTAACGATGTCAGACCAAACCTATTATGTGCGAATGCACGGTCGTGTGCTCGGGCCGTTTGTGCTCAGCCGATTACAGGCGATGGCGCAAGCGACAAAAGTTAATCACTCGCACGAGATTTCCACCGACGGCAATAGTTGGAAAAAGGCGGCCGCGTATCCAGAGATCTTTGATGTCGTCGCGGCTCCAGTAGTCGCCGCCCAACAGGAGGTGGTTGACGATTTGCAGCTTGCACCTGCGGTTGTCGTGGATCCGGCTGTCGTGCAACAAAAGTCGGATGTTGATCCGGCGTTTTTGGCTGAAGAAGGAGATAGAAAAAAGAAGAAACCTCCCGGCCAAGTCGAATGGTACTTCGCTGTGTCGGGCGAAACGGACAGTGAACCCGAAGGGCCCGTAACTCGCACCGAGATTGAGCAGCGGATCAAGGCGGGCGATTTGGTGCGGTCGGACATGGTCTGGCAATCACAGATGAACGACTGGGCGCGGGCGGGAACGCGTCCCGAATTCAAAGCGGCGTTTGACAGGATGATGGCGAACGTCCCGTCGGTCAAAGGCAAGCCATCGAACATGCTGGATTTGGGTCGCACGATCAAAGCGTCCAAACAGATGGTATTGGTGTTGTGCGGTTTATTGTTTTTGGCGTCGGTAGCGCTTTTGTGTTTGTTCTTTTCGTTCTTCGGGGATGGGATTGCCCAGGGCGAAACGGGGCAGGTGCAACGGGCTATTTTCGCATTAGTGCTTTGCATCACGGTGATCGCATCGATGGTGATGCTGTACCGGTACTCTATGTTGGGGGACGAGTTTGAGAAGAACAAACGCGTCGAAGATCTTAATCAAGCGCTGACGTGGCTGGGGCGTTTTTGGATGCTGCTGGGGGCGTCGGTTTTATTGGCGGTGCTGTTTTTAGGTCTGGTGATTGCCGAAGTTATCTAGTTTTTTCATTCAAATGGCTGGCGAATCAATGTGGTTATTCTGGTCTGCCTCGCTTCGAGGCCACGTGTGCTGACGGCGTAACTAAACGCGGAGTGGAGCGCTCGCCGGTTTACTAAAAATTTGGCCCAGAAAACTGAACCATTCAATGACTATTTATCCAGAGGATACGAAATGGGCAGTGCGGCAGCTTGGCAGCGGGTGGACGACAGGGATGGTCGATTCAGCTTTGAAGAAACGCGGAGTTGGATCGGGGCCGCGTGCTGAAGTGATCGTCAAAGCAAAACGAATCGTCAATCGACGATCCCGAATGAAGCATCTGTTTCTGGCGATGTTGGGGGCGCTGGTCATCGTTGGCGGCGCGTGCTGGTGTTACTACTGCGTGGTGGATCAGGATCGCCGCGTGCGAACACCGGTACTGGTGATGACCGTTGGGTTGCTGTTGGCAACGTACGGATTGTACAACGCTACCCAGAATGAAGTATGAGCAATGAACTCCGATAGCCAGATAGCATGGGGTAAACGCAGGGCGTTGCAGGGCGCGAGTCGCGTGAGTGATTTAGTGGTGCTGCCGTTGTCGAGCGTACCGGCCTAAAAAACTACTCGGAGGTGGCTGCGGTTGGGGCGTTGCTGTTGGGGGCGCTGCTGTTGGGGAACTGGGTGTCGAATGAGCTTTCGGAAGTTTTCATAAGTTCTTTACCGCGCGTGATCAAGTCTTCGGCTTTGACTTGTTTTTGCTCGGCCTGTTTTGTCAGTTTTGAACTTTGTACCTGTAGTTTTTCACCCTGTTTGAGCATTTTTGCGCCCTGTTCCCACTGCTTGCCCAATTGTTCTGCTGCTTGTCCATGCGACTTCATGCTGTCGCCAAGGTTTGGAGATCCAGCACAACCAAGGAATAATCCCAGTGCAGTAAACGACAGAAAGATAATGGAACGCTGCATGGCACCTTCTACTTGCTGAATAATCGGACGAATCTGGTCGTTAGTTACCAAAAAGAAAGTTCCCCGGCAAGAGATGATCTCAGTGGCAGATCTGTTGGGAAACACAGTCCGCCAATCGCGATTAATGATATCCACGGTGGAACGCTTGTTTTTTACCGCACTGCGTTGTTGAGTTGTTAGAATCAAATATGGGATCCGATGGCGTTAATAGCGCGGACGTTAACTCATCCCCGAGTTTACAACTTCGGCGACCTCGGCGACCTCGGCGATTGGGCCGACGTAGGCCTGAGTGAGGTAGCATGCGTAAGCGAACCGCTCTTAAGTATGTCTTATTTCCTGTGAACGCCGGTCACTGTTAATCAAAATTGGAGTGTGCTATGTCTGAGAATCAGAAGAAGAAGGAAGCTACCGCGATCACTCCGAGCCAGGCAGCCGGTGAATCTTGGTGCGAGCGGCCCAAAGCGGACAAGATCCCGTGCCCTGCGATGTTGACCTTCTACAATAATGGCATGATGAATCCAGACGAAGACGGCAACGTCACCACCGCTGAATTGGATAAGGTTCTGGAGAGTGTTGGCGTCAGTGCCTTTGTTAGGGGGATGTTGGGCAGAAGTGCCGACGATAGTGACGGGTTAAGAGACTGCAAGTTCGATCTGTTTGCTTTGCGGGATTCTTCGCTGGATCATAGCGGGAGTACCGGTGTTCGAGACCCTGAGGTGGATCCCGAGAAGTTGGAAACCGCGCTGTTAAAATTTTCGGAAAACGGACGTATGTACGTCGAACACTTTGCTGCGGCCGCCAATCACGGGGAAAAGCACGACCCCGGCATCAAGGGCACGTTGACTCAAACGTTGGACTTCGCGGCGCTGTTGGAATTGTTCGGCCGCGTCGATGAAGATGGAAAACGCTACCTCACCGACCAAGACGTGAGGGGGCTTTGGATGGATGGCAAGTTCCCCGAGGGGTGGCAGCCGCGTCCAAATTGTGAAGTCGGTGCCGGCGACCTAGCATTGGGCGTGGCCAAGATGGTGTTAGGACGGGTGGTGGACGCGGTTGGACTCTAATCTATTTGGCAGCCGCAATTTGGGTAAACCCGTTGGTTGTCCGCCCCGCGCGGATCGCGGACGTGAGAGCCTGTCCCTTTTTCATCGCCCGCTTTTGAGGGCTATTTG
>CAYOZV010000022.1:0-6068 GCA_964408465.1 uncultured Pirellulaceae bacterium | reverse complement strand
GTTTGCGGGGCGATGTCAGGTTGGGGACGCTCAATTGCTATTGATCGAGGGCCTCAAAACATGTATCCAACGCCATGCTTGAAAGCTCTTCTATAAAGTCCGTTGTGTGGCTGTTGCTGATTGGGGGCACCGTTGTGCTGGGGGTGATTGTCAGTGGCGGTTGTGCGCCGTTGAAAGACCAGTCCACGACCACCGGAGGCAACCGTTTTTCGATCACGCGCAGTTCTATGAATCCAGGTGCGGTGGCTGTTCAATTGGCAGTGGTGCAGCTGGATTCCGACCAGCGCGAAATGTTCGAGCAGTACTGGAGTCAACTGGATCAAATGAAACTGCCATTGCCGGTGCGGAAGAAGGCCGATGAAAATGGATTGCGATACGCGGTCATGTCGCCGCAGGTTCCCAGCGTGCTGCCCGAGTTGTTAGAAAGCCGAACGCTTGATGTTTCGGGGTTGGACGATTTGAAACGGCAGATGGCTGAGGCGGGGCTGATCAAGTCACCCAGTCGGATGGTATCGCACCAGCGTATTGAAAACGATACCGGCGAAGAATACGAGATCACGACATCGGATATCTACCCGAAGAAACGCTGGTCAATCGTGGGGGACGGCAAAGTTCCATTGATTGGATCGGGACAATGGGTCAAAGGCGTCTATCGCTTTTCCAGTTTTCCACAGACTGACGGTTCGGTAAGGTTGGTGATGCTGCCGGAAATTCACCATGGTGTTCCCAAAAATCGTTTTGACGTTTCACAACGCACGTTTTTGTTAAACGAAAGCCAGATCGAAACGAAAGTGACACCGTTGGAGTTTACGATTGATCTCAAGCCGGGCGAAAGCCTGATCATCGCACCCAACGGCACCAACGACGGTGTCGGTGACCTGATGTTTGGTCACACGAAGTTGATCGGCGGGCACCGCCCTCAAGCAATTGACCAGAAAAGTGAATTGAATCGACAAATCGAATCCGCCATCAGCGATCTCGATGAACGTCTAAAAGGCGATTCGAAAAAATCTGGTTTGGAAGAATCCGATTTAGGTGTTGCCGACACTACACAACCTGTAACGCCGCTGTTTCGTTTCCTGATGATTCGTTTGTTGTACGCTCAATCGGGCAATGCCTTGGAGGCTGACTCGAGTGAAAGACTGACGACCGTTAATCACGACTGATACTTGCAAACGGTCCTGGAACTGCTTGCCGAATAGGACCTGAATGCGTCAGTGCAGGATGGTATGGCGACTCAAAGGATGCCTTGTTTATGTATTGGGATTGTGATCTTTTTCGTAAGCAAATGGGGAATGTTTTTCGAGGTGTTTCCTTTGTCGGCGACTGCGTCAAGCGGAGCATGCTTAGGCGGATCAGGCTTAAGCGGAGCATGCTTGGACGGAGCGTGCTTAAATGTGACATCCTTCAACGGGTCCGATTGAGATAGTTTCCCTTATCGTTGATAATTGAAAATCACCAGAACTTACTTTCATTTAAAAACCTTTGTCCGTCATGACACACAGACACGATCAATCGCAGACCGCCACCGACGACAATTGGGTTCACAAGCGCGAGAGGATGTTGTTGGCTCCTTTTGCGATGTTCAGTGCGCAAACCCAAGGTCGCCTGCACCCTGAGGACGAGCATCCTTACCGAGGACCGTTTCAGCGCGATCGCGATCGCATCTTACACAGTTCTGCCTACCGGCGTTTGAGTGGGAAGATGCAGGTGTTCACCGGCGAAATGGGGGACTACCACCGCACACGACTGACCCACACTCAAGAAGTGGCCACGATCGCTCGGACGATTGGCCGCGCATTGGGGCTGAATGAGGATCTGATCGAAGCACTCGCGCTGATGCATGACATTGGCCATCCGCCCTATGGCCACGCCGGAGAAGACGCACTGAATGAATGTGTCATCGATGCTGGCGGGTTTTCGCACAATCAGTTCGCGCTTACGATCGCGAATGAATTGGAGATTCGTTTTCAAGAGTTCCCAGGTTTGAATCTAACGCGCGAAGTGCTCGCGGGACAAACGTGCCGGATTGATAAAAGCGCCAAAGGGCAACGCCCCTTGTTGGAAGTTCAATTGGTCGATGCCGCCGACAGCACGACCTACGATGCACATGATACCGACGACGCACTCAAGTTGGGACTGGTGACGATCGAGCAAATGTCCGAACTGGCGATGATCAAAGAGAGCATCAGCTTTGTGCGGAAGAACTATACCGCGCTCGATGAGGACTTCATGCGACAAGCCATCGTCCATCGCTTGATCGAGCGGCAGGTCACGTCGTTAATTTCTCACTGCGCGGGTCAGTTGAAGGATCATCAATTTGAAAGCTACGCCCAAGCAATGGAGAGTTCGTTCCTGATCCAACACGCGGACGAATTGGGCGCTCAGAAGAAAGAGCTGGAGGCGTTTCTGTACCAGAATGTTTATCGGCATCCTGATTTGATAGAGATTCGGGAGCAGGCGCAGGGGCGTTTGAAGGAAATGTTTCAAAAGTATTGTCAGCATCCCGAGCTGTTCCCTGCAAAGTACCAGGTTCGTGCTCAGAAAATTGGCGTACCGAGAATGGCGGTGGAGTATCTGGCTGGCATGACGGATCGGTTTTGCGAGGATGCTTATCACGTGATGTTTAAAAACGAGTGATTTTGGCCGCATATAGGACGGCCTTGTTTTTTTCTAAAACACACCGGTTTGTGGCTGAGTACCAGAGTGCGTCCCAGAGTGTGACCGGCAGAAACGATACGACTGTCACTACCGGCAGCCAAATGAAGCGAACTAAATCTTACTAGGGTATCAATTCGCTATGGCATACTTAAACTGGGGTTTAACAACGCGAGATGCTGGATTAAGTCCCATCTAACAAAGCGATTGGACTCAGTCTCGCTCACTCCTCAGTCTTGCTCATTCTTATCCGCGAACTGTGGCAGCGTGAGTTACTACTAAACTAACCGTGATTTGATGCCAAAATATCAACCGATTATCTGAGAGAATTTCTGATGGCGCTTTGGATTTTACGAGCCTGTTTTTTAATTGTTGCCGTCGGTTTGGGGGCGTCGTTGATCTCTTCTGCTGACGTCCAGCAGTTTAGCACGAATTCACAATGGACGGTCTGGACGGTCTTTGGGATTTTCGTCGCCGGTTCGGTGATCACGATCTTGTTAGATGTCTTCATTAAGAATAAACGCATCGATATGATCTCCAGCCTTTACTTCGGATTGGTGGTTGGCTTCTTATTGACGTTCATTGTGAAGGTCGCGTTGACGCCGCTGTTTGATATCTTCTCCAGCGGCGAATTGGCAGGCGGCGCGCCGACGGCAGAGCTTATTAGCAGCCTCGTGATGTCGTTTTTAGGATCGGCAATTTGCTATTCTTGTGTCAGCCTGTTGTGGCAAACCAAAGATGATTTTCGTTTTGTGATCCCCTACGTCGAATTTAGTAAGGATGTCAAAGGGCTCAAACCTTATGTGCTGGACACCAGCGTTGTGATTGACGGACGGATTGCGGATGTGATTGACACCGGCGTGATTGATAATGCACTGGTAATGCCGCGGTTCGTGCTGGCTGAACTGCAGGCCATCGCCGACAGCAGTGACAAGATGCGGCGAGCCAAGGGCCGTAGGGGATTGGATGTGCTGGACAAGATGCGGAACAATAGCGAAATCGATCTGAAGATCTACGACCGCGAACTTCCAGAGATGCAGGGCCAGCCTGTCGACATGAAACTGCTGATGCTGGCCCGCCATCTGGAGGGTAAAGTCGTCACCGGTGACTTCAACCTGAATAAGGTTGCCAAGCTTCAGAATGTTCCGGTGATCAATCTCAATGAGATCGCCAACTCGCTAAAGCCGGTATTCTTACCCGGCGAACAAATCACCATCCGCATCGTCAAAGCAGGCGAAACGGCAGGTCAAGGCGTCGGTTACCTTGACGACGGGACAATGATTGTCGTCGAAGACGGGAAAGATTTTATAGGCCGCGAAGTTGAAATCACCGTAACGAGCATGCTGCAAACAAGCGCGGGGCGAATGGTGTTTGGCCGAGTCGGATCTTAAACCTCGGCGAACGATTGCTGACGTTAACGAGCTTATCTTCGTGGTTGCGTTTGTAAGTTTGACAACGCTCAGACGTCTAGCAGCGGTGACGGTCCGCCGGCGAGGTTGGTTTTTGTAAAAACTACCGATCAAACCTTCCGCAAACCGTACGACCCGATCGCTTCAAAGTTTTATCAAGTCAAAATCGGTTGCGTTGCTAAGAAACGTCTGCCGTATCGTGGCCGTGTGTTACGTTTCCTTGAACGCAAATTGATGCCTTAAAAAGCACGCTCTGGTGACGGTCAGATCGAAGATTTGTTTTCTTACATCACCTCGAATGCTGGTCGCGATGCATTATCGCGGCCAGCGTTTTTCTCATTTAACAGCGCGGTAGAATTTCACCGCCATCAAAATGAGCGGCGGGGATCACCCAGGATCGCTTTCTTTTGGCTGGCCGTGAACGCCGAGTGATCGGTGATTCGATTTTTCCATTGCTGAATCGTCGTATCGTTTTTGATGAAGACAGAAACAGCGTTGTCACAAAACGGCGGCGTAAAACAATACCGGCCATTAAATTGCATCTGTTTGTTGGATTGCTTGCGTTGATAGAGTCCGCTGTTTCGCAATTCTGGTTTGCCGATAAAATTCACCGTCAAAACGCCGACGTCACTGACGTGTTTGCAAAGGTGCCCGGCCCAATCCTTATCGACGGCGACCGCCCGAGCGACCTGCCCGTCGGCGTCGCCGAAAAGATCATCAATGATCAGGTCAAATTTCGGACCGTCGTAGTCGTACAACCACTCCTGAGCGTCGGCTTGGATTAACGTGGCATCTGATTTTCGGATGTCGAACCACTTCTGTGCGATTTCGATATGCATCGGATCGAGTTCGACTCCGACGATATCCACCGCCGGAAACAGTTCGTTAAACTGCTTGATCACCACGCCACCGCCGACGCCCAAAATGAGTACTCGTCGTAGCGTCTCTGGGGCGACAAAAAAAGCGCTGATCATCAACGAGTCCCAGACCGACCTCGTCAGCAGGCGATTGGGATTCCACTGACTGTGAAAGACACCGTTTGTGTAAAGTCGTACCGATTTCCCAGCGGTGCGCACTTCGTGAAGATCGTCTCCAGTACGTTGTGACCAAACGATGGCCATAAAAGATCTCGAACCAAAAGAGAGGCAGATTTGTCATGAGTCAGCCTATAATATCGCTGGTTTTGGTCGGAAATAGAACCCAAGTAAATTCCGAACGTTTTACAACCTATTTAGACAGGGTATAATCTATTGCGCGATCTATCCTCCCTTCTTCAACACATGGTCCCATGTAGTGCTAGGCGCGTTTGTTAAACGAATAAATAAACGCCAACTGGTGCCTCTGAGCATCAATAGAGTCAACTCTCATGAGCAACGATAAACCTGCCAAACCTGATGGCACCAAGCGGAAGAGCGCGGGTAAACCGGCAAAGCACCAACTGGTCGACCAAGAGTTGCTGGACGATGAAGCTGGCGAAAACCGTTTTCTGCTGTTTAACGTGATGCCCAGTTGGTTGGTCAGTTTTATCGGCCACGTGGTTTTGATCTTGCTGATGGCGTTTCTGATCATGCCGTCGATCGAAGAAGAATCTGTCACTTTTCAGGCGAGTGAAGTTGCGACCGAAAGTTTGGACTCCATCGACCTCGATCTGGACACCGAGCTAGAGGTTTCCGAAGACGTTTTAGAGACCGAGATCACCGAAGAGGTGGTGGAGATAGTCGAAGAAGTCGCGCCCGAGATCGACGTTGAAGTCCCGATGGAGGACTTTGCAGAGGTCGACCTCACTTCTGAAATTTTCGATGCAGCGGCTTCGTTTACCGAGAGCTTCGAAGTTGGCGCGACCAACGAGGTCCAAAGCCGAACTTCAGAATCAAAGGCGCGTTTGCTGCGCGAATACGGTGGCAGTAATGAATCAGAAGAAGCTGTTGCGTTGGCCCTTAAATGGATCGTCGACCATCAATTGTCCGATGGTGGTTGGAACTTTGACCACCGAATCGGTGG
>CAYOZV010000021.1:17487-38418 GCA_964408465.1 uncultured Pirellulaceae bacterium | reverse complement strand
GAGCCCAACCTTCCAGAAACAAGCCGCTTCCAAGTCAGGTTGAGCCGCAACGGGCCGCGGCGGAGAAACCGGATGGCTTGCGCCGTACCGCTGAGATGGGCGGGTGTTGGCATTTTCGCTGAGGACCGATGGCAAAAGATTCGAGCATTGATCTTGACGCGGTTTCGGTAGATTGGGAAAAGTAGGCTCAGTTTTTAATCCCGCTCCCCCAAAAATTCTGCCGGGCGTTTCATGTCAGCAACCGATCCGCAACTAACGTCCCCAACGAACGATCCCACGGTAAACGTTTTTTGGGCGATCGCGATAGGGCACTTGCTGTTGTGGATGTTGATCTGCGTGATCACTCAGCCCAACCTTCCGCTGGACATGGTCGAGATGATCTATTGGGGGCAGCAATGGCAGTGGGGCTATCATAAGCACCCGCCGCTCCCGGCTTGGACGGCGGCCGCGGTTTGGGAATACAGTGGCAACCAACCATGGGCCATGTATTTTACGGCACAATGTACCATCGTCGCCACCTTTTGGGCCGTGTGGAAGCTTGCTCGAGAAATCGTATCGCCGTGGCTGGCGATCTGTTGCGTGACGGTCATGGAAGGCTGTTACTATTGCAACTACATGGTCAACGACATCAACAACACGATCATGACGCGTCCCATGTGGGCACTGGCGATTCTGTTTATGTATTGGGCATTGAAACGCCAAACGCACTTTCAACGCACATTGTACTGGTGCCTGACGGGTGTTGTGATTGGCGTTGGCATGTTGTGCAAGTACTACATGGCAGTGCTGGTGATCTCGTTTCTGGCGGTTCCCGTTCTGATTCCAGACGCGCGGCGAGCCTTAAAGACATCTGGACCTTACTTGATGGCGATGATCTCAATTGGGATTTTTCTGCCGCATATTTTTTGGATGGTAGACAACGATTTCATTACCGTGCAATACGTGCTCAATCGAAGCGACGATGCGGCCGTTGATTCGATGACGGGAACTGTCCTGAAGCACATCACGTCACCGATCAGCTTCTTACTCTCACAAGTAGGAGCGGTGCTGCCGGTGTTGTTATTGGCGTGGCCGCTGGTAAAAGGCTGGAAACTAAATCGAAGCCAAAACACTTCCGACGTCCACACCCATGTTACTACCGGCTTCGATCGAAAATATCTCGCGATTGTTGTCTTGGGTCCAGTGGTCGTTTATTTGGTCGTTTCGGCGCTGTGGGGCGCAGCGATCCGCAGCATGTGGGGCGGACCTTTATTCAGCTTCCTCGGTTTGTTCGTCGTGGCCACCTTTTTGGTGCAAGAGAGTAACAGCAAAATTAGCTACGTCGTCCGATCGTCGTTGATCGTTGGCGGCGTGATGGCGTTGGCACTGTTTGTGAGGAATGGCTTTGGCCCTGCCGTTCGTGGCGAACTTTCCAAGGTCCACTTTCCCGGTGCCGATGTCGCACGAGAAGTCAATCAGCGTTGGCAGCAACTTCACGGAAGTCCGTTGAAGATTGTCGGCGGGCAAATGTTTGTCGCCGGTTGCGTCGGTGTTTATTCCGACAGTCACATCGACGTGTTCGGCGGAATGACCCCCAAAGAGAACCCGTGGGTCAGCGACCATCTAATGGCCCAGCGCGGTGGAATGATTGTGTGGGACAAAGACGAATTTGGCGATCCGCCGCCGGGAGATTGGCTGACACGCTATCCCACTGCCGAATTGATGGAGCCGATCGTCTGTAAGACAAAAGCTTTATCTGGGGATGTCGATGCCGAAGTTGGCGTGATTATCGTCCATCCGGCCGGCGTGGCGAAATCGACAGAGGTCTGGGCTTCTAAACCGGCGCCTTGGACCGCAAAACGCCGCTGATTCGCTGAAGTAAAGAAGTTTAACGACAAGCCGGCAGGCGACCGTGTTTCGTTGCGTTTAACGCATACACCAGCCGGCTATTAGTTAAACCAAGAATGAAACGTTCAGCGTCGAATTAACCGTCATCCGGATAACCATCGCAACGATTAACGCGATTGGGCAGACGCGCACATTGGGCAAATCGAAGATTCGCGTCCATATTTTCACCAACCGCTAATGGTGAGGTAAATTTTCAATGAAGCCTTGCGCGTCTGATGGACCAACGATTAAGGCTGAACTGAAAATTGACATTAGGTCACTCCGTTACTTCCTCCGTCGCCTTTTGCCGGCGGCCAGATGGCGAATCTAAAATGAAAAAGTTTAACCCGCTGCTTTTGATTGTTCTGGTCATTTCATCAGCACAAACCGTGTGCGCTCAGTCAGAAGACTTCGCGATCGAAGGTTTCATCGAACCCTTTCGCAAGATCGAACTTTCCAGTGATGAAACGGGCGCGATTGCTGAAATGATGGTCGAAGAAGGTGATCTGGTCAAGCAAACTGACGTCATTGCAACCTTAGACTCGCGGGTTCAGGAAATCCAATTGGAGATCGCAAGTAAGGTCGCCAACTCAACCAGCCAACAACGGGCGGCTGGAAACACGCTGAAGAAACGACGCGCTATCGCAATGCGTTTGGACCAACTTCAGCAGCAGGGGCACGCCAGTTCAAGCGAGATCATTCGCTCAGATCTTGAACTGTCCATCGCCGAAGCTAACTATTTCAATTCTGTCGAAGAAGCGGCCGTCCGCGAAATCGAAATGCGACGCGCCCAAGTCCAATTAGAACGGCGGACAATACGCGCCCCCTTCAATGGCTTCATCGCGAAGATTGCTCGCCGTGAAGGCGAATTTTTATCGCCGCTGCGCCCAGAAGTGTGTACGCTGATTCAGGTCGACAAATTGCTGGCGACATTCAATGTAGATTCCAAAGAAGCTTCTGATTTTCATGTGGGCCAAAGCTACGATCTGCGACTCAGTGATGGATCAACGGTGCAGGCCCAAGTACACAGTGTCGGTGTTGAGATTAACCCGCAAAGCGGTACCGTCGAAATCAAGTTTGTGATCAATAACGAAGACTACAAAATTCGCAGCGGCGAAAGTTGCTCGTTGAACGTTTAATACGTCAGCGGCGGTTGAGGTTTCCAATCCGCGTTTCGGCAACCGGATTTACCCCCTCGCCACGATCGCGGCCGCCGATTAAAAGAACTGAATAACGATAAGGATAGCGTTACCCCCAGCCATGTCGCAGATCCCTCCAACACCGCCGACAGATGCCAACGATGCCAGTCCGGTGCCTGTGGTTACCGTTGGATCAGCGGAACAAAATCCGGCTGTTGACAGGCCGCCTTTGGACGTCCAGTCTCAGCCGTTGATTCGAAATTTTGCCAGCGCCGTCGAAAACTCGGCTACCGCGGATTTGTTATTCAAATCAATTTTCGAGATTGTTGATGCCGAAACGGATTGTCTGGCGATGTGGCGGGTCGAGGTTGATGCGAGCGAGCCAACGATGCGGGCGTCGAGCATTTCGGATGACAATGCAATTACCCTCTGGCAATCGGTCGAGGATCAAATCGCCGAAGTGGTAGGCAGGGCAAAGGAATTTGATCAAATCTGCAGCTGCTTTGTGCTGCCCGATCAAAAACATGTCCTGGTCGCCGCTCCGTTGGATTCGAAAGATTCGAAGACAGAATCCAGAGAGATTTTGGCGGCCTGTTTTGCCGCCCATGATCAGACCGCGCTGCGGCTTCAATGGTTGATGGGAATCGCGTCGCAATCGGTCAGCCGTTGGCAACAGCGTCGCCAGACGGAGATCGCTCAAACGCAATCGCAAACACTGACCGATGCTATTGGTTTGTTTGACGCGATCGTCGATTCAAACACCTCCACCGAAGCGGCGATCGCGATCGTCAATAATCTGCGCCGTTTATTTAAGGCCAACCAAGTCGCGATGGCTGAGGTAAATGCCAAAGGAAAACCGACGCTGCTGGCCGTTTCGGACGTGGCGAAGATCGACCACGGTGCCGCCAACAACAAATTGTTATTTTCCGCGATCGCTCAATCGGTGGCTGCCCGTTCGACGATCACCTATCCCCATCAAGATGCTGCCGTAAACGGAAGCCAGGAAGCTGCTCATGTTTTGCCGTTGAAAAACTGGTGCAATGCTGCCGGCGCGTCGTCGGCGATCAGTTTGCCGATGGTGTTAAAGGACGGTGAGATCGTCGGCGCACTGTTGGTAACCCTTGGCCAAACCGCGACTGCCGCCCAACAGCAATCTTATGTCGAAACGATGACGGGATTGATTGCCAAACAGTTTGACGTTGCCAATCGCGCCAATCGTTCCACACTTCAGCGTCTAAGGTCAAAACTAAAGAAGAGAAAATCGACGACGGGGAAAATCGTCGCCGGTTTGCTTCTATGTGCGGGCCTGATGGCGGTCCCGATGCCATATCGTGTGACATGCGAATGCGAACTGCAGCCAACCCAACGTCGATTTGTGGCCGCACCGTACAACGGCATCCTCGAAAAATCACTCGTCGAAGTTGGCGAACAAGTGTCCAAAGATCAGGTCATCGCACGCCTTGAAGGACGTCAACTGAGAATTGAGCTGGCGGGCGTTCAGGCCGAATACGAAGGGGCGCGTCGTCGACGGGATTCTTCGTTGGCGATGCGCGAGATCGCGCAAAGCCAAATTGCAAAAAGTGAAATGAATCGATTGGCGGCTCAGACCAAGATGCTCAACAACCGCATCAAGGACCTAGAAGTCCGTTCGCCGATCGACGGTGTGATCGTTTCGGGTGACATGGACAAGGTCCAAGGAGCACCGCTTGAGATGGGGCAAAATCTGTTTGAAGTGGCTCCACTGGAAACGATGGTCGCCGAAATTGGAATCCCAGAATCCGAAATTCACTACGTCAAAGACACAGATGCCGTCACGTTGAAGATTAACTCGTTCCCCTTCGAAAAATGGTCGGGCGCAGTCCAACAGATTCACCCCAGCGCCGAAGTCATCGGGGACAAAACAGTCTTTGTTGCCGAAGTGGAGATTGATAACGGTTCGGGAGAACTCCGTCCGGGGATGCGAGGCACCGCAAAAATTAGCACAGGGTGGTCGCCGCTGGGCTGGAATCTATTCCACGGTGCTTGGGAGTCGTTGCGTTATTGGACGGTTTGGTAATGAACAGCGGGTCTACCAACGGATCTCAGTTTGAATTGGGCGGCATGCCTGACCCCAGCCAGCAATGGCTGCAGGCCGCGATTCTACCGCGCGCGGAATTGAAGTTCGACACACGAACCGAGGACGGCAACACGTTTGTTGTCATCGAGGATCCCGTCCGTTCCAAATACTTCCAGATTGGCGTCGCCGAATTCGAATTCATTGCGTCACTCGACGGCCGGCTCTCTGTGGCCGACGTGTTGAAGCAGTTGCACGAAAGCGGACACGATACCATTGGCGAAGATCAGGCCGTCACAATCAGCCAGTGGTTGGTCCAGTCAAACTTGGTCATCTCCCAAACATCCGACTCCACTCACCGGCTCAAGACACAGGTGCAGTCGCTGAACAACCAGTCCCTCCTTGGCAAGATCAACCCGATTTCATTCAAGGTGAGCTTGTTCAATCCCAACCCTTTGTTGTCCGCCGCGCAGCCCTATTTCAATTGGATGTTTTCGAAATGGTTCTGTGTGATTTGGATGGTCGCACTGGTGTGGGCGATGCAAATCGTGATGGTTCGATGGACGCAACTGGGAATTGCATCGCAGGGGATCCTGTCGGGCGACAGCTGGATTGCGTTGCTGGGTTTTTGGTTGCTGTTAAAGGTTGTCCACGAGTTTGCTCACGGGATTGCCTGCAAGCGTTACGGTGGCGAAGTCCCTGAGGCGGGCGTGTTGTTCCTGTTGTTCACGCCGATGGCATTTGTGAATGTGACGTCGATGTGGCGCTTCCCCAACCGCTGGCAACGCATCGTTGTTGCTGCGGCAGGCATGTACGTGGAACTGTTCATCGCGTTCATGGCGCTGATTGTTTGGGCGCATTCGGCCGGTCTAACGGCCGACGTTGCCTACAACGTTTTCTTGATGGCCAGCGTTACGACGATCTTGTTTAATGCAAATCCTTTGATGCGGTTTGATGGTTACTTCATCCTTTCGGATCTCTTGAAGGTGCCCAATCTCTACACCAAGGGGACCGGTTGGTTCGGCGACCGGTTGAAGCATTGGTTTCTGGGAACCGAGAAGACGCCCAACCTGTTTGCCCCCCAAGAAGGACGCGTGGTAAGAACGTACGGATCGCTGGCGTTCTTTTGGAAGATCTCGATCAGCGTCGGTTTAATCATCGCCGCCAGCGTGATGTTCAACGGGGCGGGATTGGTCTTAGGCGCATTGGGGGCCGTTCTTTGGTTCGGTCTGCCACTGTTAAAGCAATACAAGATGCACTTCACCGCTGAGGCCAAGAAGCCGATCAATCGCGGCCGCGCGATCATCAGTTGCGGGTGCACGGCTTTGTTGATGGCGGCCTTGTTTTGGGTTTTAAAAGCACCGCCGACCAAATCCGCCCCGGCCCTCGTGCAGTTTGCCGATGAAACGATTCTGCGGTCTGCGGCTGACGGGTTTGTGGATGAAGTCTTGGTACAGTCCGGTGATGCCGTCGTGGAGGGGCAGCCACTGATGCGATTACGAAATGAGAACCTGACGTTGGAAGTAGAGGCGCTGGTCGATGAAATCAAAGCGACAACAATCCAACAACGCATCTATCGACAGCAAAACGAACTGGGGCTGGCTAAGGTCCAAGAAGAGAGTTTGACCGGACTGAAGAAGCAGTTGGTCGAAAAACGCGCCCAAGCCGCGGGCCTGATCGTGCGGAGCCCGCTGACGGGTTTCGTTTTTGCTCGTAACCTGCCGCACATCTTGGGAAGTTTCGTCAGCCAAGGCGATCAGCTGATGACCGCGGCACAGCGGAAGACGAAGGAGATTGTGGTGTCGGTGGATCAGTTGGACCTAGAATCGATTCAGCTTGCTCAAGATAAGCCACTGCGAATCGTGCTGCCGAGCGTCGGGTTGTTTGAATCGACGATCAGTCGCATCGACCCTCGAGCATCCAATCACCCCACGCACCCAAGTTTGTGTGTCAATGCGGGCGGTCCGCTGCCGTTGAAACCGGGAGCCAAGGGCGACGACGACACCCAACCCGATATGCGGTTGCTGTCTCCGCGGTTTGACGTGCTGGTGTCGTTAGATGATGCGACCAGTAGGTCGCTTCAGTCGGGTCAACGCGGCCGCGCTTTTTTCAAGGCTCGGACGCAGTCGTTGGGCAGCTATTTATTCTTGGCGGCCAGTGATTGGCTGAAGACACAGATTGACCAGGCGGTCTTGTTAACGCCCTAATCTGACCGATTTTTTTGAATGCGTAGGGGACCGACGCGTCGTGGGCGCGCCTAATTCAGCGCGGCTTCGGGATTGGCGTCCGCCTGACGTGTCGAAGCGCTGCCGCCGCTCATCTGCAGAATCGCGTCAACGTCTTGGGCATTTTCGAGGCTGAGAAAATCCTGTTGGCCTTTCTCGAGCGTCAGCAACATGCCGAAGATGCGCCAGCCTGATTTGCTCTTTCTCACCATCCACGTCAGTTCATCTTTGATCGGGTTGCCGTTTTCGATCTCAGTGATCGTGCACACGACGTGAGCCAATTGTTGTTTATTGGTGACGTAGAAGGCGGGGCTAATTTCAACTTTGGCGTCGGCGCTGCCCATCGGTTGCAGGTACAGTCCGGCTTTGGCGGTGGTGTCGAACGCGACCGAGGTCAGCAAACGTTCGGCCTTCACGCGGTCGCCCGAATTCAAATACTTCATAAACAGTTTGCAAACGGCTTCGGGACTGGCGTCGGCGTCGGGAAGTTTGGTTTCCTGAACCGCGGGTGAGACCTCCGTCTTGGTCGCCGAAACGGCCACGGATGTGGTCTCCTCTTTCACGACGGCTGCGGTTTCCACTGGGGCGTCCGCTTCGGTTTGTGAAACTTGGACGGGCACCGAATCGCCACATCCCACCGCTAAAGAGGTAAGAGCGACCGTGGCCACGCAAATCAACACGCTTGCCCTGTGCGTGATCAAACCGCAGAGAACATGTTTCAAAGATATATGGGTACTCATCCCGATTCCATTCGCGATTGGGGGTCATCTCAACTCCGCGCCGCCTCAAACAACAGCAGCTATTACGCGGCAGCAGGTAACGAAGTGAAGCCCCAGTTTGCCTATTCTCTCAATGTCAGTCAACATGAGTTTTCTCTGGTTTGCTGGCCTTTCTGCGTGTGACAGCAAATCCCAATCCCGCCAAGCACAACACAATCAGGCCATTGGGCTCGGGAACCGCGACTACGTTGACAGTCAAACCTTCAAACCCCGTCCCCGGTTGGACAATGAAATCAAATACCCCCTCACCAAGACCAAATTCACTAGGATCGTTATATCGAGGTATCGTTTGCCCATCAAAACTTATCAGAGTCGTTATGTCAGTTGGCGACAGCGCCAATGAAGCGAAGCTAAACCTTGTACTGGTGCCCGAGATGGTCGTCTGGGCGTTATTGAAGAATTCGAAATCTAGAAATATCTCTTCGACTCCCGATGCAGATTCGGAGATACCCAGGATCGGATCGGGTCCAAAAAGGTTGCCGGTGACTACTGCCGAGTTGGGTAAAGAATCTGTGTTGAACAACTGTGTTGAGCCGTCAAGAACTTGGGGGTCTGATAGAAAAACAACAAGAGAGGTGTTTTGCAGAACAGGACCTCCGTCTGAGAACGCAAGTACTGCTGAATCCGGTGTTCCCGAATCCGATCCGCTGAGAAATAGCTCTTCCGCCCCGAGATCAACGGTCAGGACCAAATCCGCTTTGGCTGGACTGGCCATAAACAGGCACGCCAAGGCAAGTGAAGACAAAAACATGCGAAGACAACATAAACTTTTCATGAGAGGCCCTTTTTATAAAACTGATGAAACCGCGCATCACACCCGATGCGGTCGGGAGTCCGTAAAGCGGGATCTCCAGACAGGTAATTTCAGACTATAACCGAAACTGGATTGACAAAACCTTTTCGTGCAGGTGCCGTTCTTTCGTGAATGAATCACGCCTCCGAGCTTTAAGGCACCTTTTCGCGAAGGTGAAGATGGCCTGTGCAACGTTGGGGCAACGGTTGATATGTTATCTCAAGCAGATCCTCCACACCGGGAGGGCGTCTGGAGGTGGCCGGCAGGCGTTTTCACGGTCATTTCGATAAGGTAGAACTATGGCTTTGTAGCCTTTCGCTCCGCGAAAGAGCACTCCCGCGCCAAACACTTTCGCGGAGCGAAAGGCTACTATATTTGTCCTTGCCCCATTTGAATCATGTCAGAAACCACCATCCATTCGCAGAACAATGTCGACCTTGAGATTAAGGATGCGTTGGTCATCTTTAAGACGGTCTGGAGCGAACTCCAAGAAGAGGTTGGGCAGGATAATTTACGGTTCCCCAAGGAACTGATTTTGCTTGGCGGTGCCCCCGGATCGGGTAAGGGCACGCACACAAAATTTATCATGAACGCGCGCGGCCTGACGTGCCCTCCGATCGTCGTCAGCGATTTGCTCAACACGCCGGCGGCTCAGAAAATTAAAGACAGCGGTCAGATGGTCGGCGACACCGAAGTCGTCGGTATCATGCTGCGGGAACTGCTTAAGCCAGAGTACCGAGACGGCGCTCTGCTGGATGGATTTCCTCGGACGCGTGTACAGGTCGAGTGCTTGAAGATGTTGGTGGACAAAATCGACAGCCTGCACGATCATTATGAAAAGACGCCGCTGGCGATCCATTTCCGCCGCCCCACGATTCACGCGATGGTTCTGTTTGTGGCTCAGCAAACCAGCATCGACCGCCAGCTCAAACGCGGATTCGAGATTGCTCGCCGCAATCAAGAGGTCGAAGAAACCGGCATCGGAGTGCTTGAACCCGTGCGGTCGACAGATCTCAGCCCCGAAAAATCGGCGCGGCGATACCAAGTGTTCAAGGAATTGACGTGGGATGCGTTGCAATCGTTGAAGGAGATTTATCACTATCACTTCATCAATGCCGAAGGACCGATTGAGGAAGTGGAGGAGAACATCCTTAATGAGCTTCAGTATCAAAGTTCGTTGGAGCTGGAACCGTCGACGTTTGATCTGTTGGCTCCGATTCCGTTGGCGGAGGAGATCATCGTCCACGCGCGTCAGGAATTGGTGCGGCGGTTGGACAGTTACCAAATTGAGCACCACGATTTATTCATCCGAGTCGTGAATACGATTCAAGAAAAATTCATGCCGATTATCACTCGGCATGCGCTCTCGGGGCGCGCGGCGGTGAATTCTGAGGACAGTCTTTTTGACGATCCGTTAGCGCTGTCGATGTTGATCGATATTTTTTCCGAACGCGGATTCCATGCGGTAATCGATAAAACAATCAAAGAGATTCCAGAGCGTTTTGATTTGAAAACGGGGGCGATTGAGTATTCGCCGAAGTCCATTTACCGAATCCACGTTCGATTTAAGGGCTCGGAGATTCGCCGCGGGTAGTGCGCGGTGAATGAAGCGCCTGCTTTGCGGGCGGCTTGAATGCCAGCAGCAACAACAACACCGCCGCGATCGAAATCGACATCGGGTAAAGGAACAGGCTGGAGAAATCGACGTTTGCGATGCCGTCAACGGTGGTGGTGTGTTGACCGAAGAGATAGGGTGCGATCAACCGCGCGATGATGGGACCGCCGCCCAGCATCATGAAATTAAAAATGCCGTGAGCACTGGCGCGAATTTCCTTGGGTAAAAATTCGTCAACAAAAAGAAACACGGTCGCGAAAAAGAACGCGTAGAACATGCCATGAAAGGCGATGCCTATCATCGCCATGGGTAGATTTGGCACAAAGGCGAAGAGCGCGAACCTTACGACCTGCCCACTGATCCCCAAGATCAACGTCCACTTCCAGCCCAATCTGCAAAGGACGGTGCCGATCCAAAACATGGACGCGATTTCCGCCAGTTGTCCGATGCTCATGATGGGCATGATCCATTGCGCGTCGACGTTGATGCTGGTGAGGAAGCTGCTGGTCCACATAAAATAAAGATCGTGCACCGACGCATCCAGCATGGTCACGATCCACAATACGAAAATAAAGGGAATGCCCAATGTCTTGATGGCTTGCCACCATGCCAGACCTTTGGCCGCGCGGTTGGCGGGCGTGTGTGGCAATGTGAGGCTGAACGCGGCGAAGATGAACGAAGCGACTGCCGCCACCAGAAACGTGCTTCGTACGGCCGTCGGTTCGTTGGACAATAAAAAGAACACCGGAAAACTGGCCGACATCCATCCAAACGTTCCGCCCAACCGGACGCTGCCGTACTCTTTTTGGGGGTGGTTCATCGCGGAAAATAGAACCGAGTTGGCGACCGAAAGTGTGGGGACAAACAGCAAAGCGTGAATCCACATGAACCCTGCAAACGCGCTGAAACTGGTAGAGAAAAACAAACCCACCATCGCGACGCCACTTAAAAGATGGCTGGTGGCGAGGAATTTTTCGCCATCGAATTTTCTGTCGGCGAACTGGTTACCAAAGAACACCGAAAACAGCGCCGAGACAGGGAACGAGATCAGAATCAGCGTTTGCTGTGTGCTGGAAAAATTCAGTCCCGCTGGGCCAAGGTAGGCGAACAGCAGAGGCACCCAAGCGCCCCAAATGAAATATTGAAAGAACATCACCCACCACAGTTTTGCGATGGGCGTCTTTGCGGCAGGTTGTGGATTGCTCACGGTGATTGGCGATTATTTTTGTTGCGCATTGTTGCCTTAGGTTCAGGTAGGGGAAGTGCGTGGCACGCCCCACTTTCGCGGAGAGGCCGCGATTAGAAAATGGCACTTACTTTATATAAATTTGCCGCGCTAACTGAACCGCAGGGCACTGGCCGCTGGTTTGTTTGCCTAGAAGCAGTTTCACAACCCAAAGTAGGGCCGGTTCCCACCGGCCCAATCCTGGGGAACATTGGCCGGTGGGAACCGGCCCTACCATCTGAATCAGTTTGGAAACCACTTCTAGCCCTTACTCCGTGTTTTCTTCCTGCGTGGTGCACCCGCGGCTACCGGCTTGCGGTTTAGTTTACTCATGCAACGCCCATTTTTTAGCGCCGGTAGGTGCCGTAGGGACCGCGGTTGTTGGCGGTGCGGCGGTTGCCGTGATAGATGTTACTGCCGTGGGCGGAGTGGTATCCGCGCGGACTGCGGTAGAGGTTCCCGTGCTGTTCAAAAACGATCGTTGGCCGTGGACGCGCGACGATCACCGGCGGTGATGGTTCAAGGACGACCGCCGGTTGGGGCGTGCCGATGGTCGCGGGTGACGGCCCACCGACGGAGGCCTGTTGCATTTCGTTGATCACCAATTCACTGACGCCATTTTGGTGCAGGGTAATAATTTCGGAGACGCCAATCTCTTGTGCGACGCCGCTGGAGTGAATCTGATTGATGATCAGCTGCGGACTAACGCCGCTGTTGGACAGAGCAATCGCGTCTTGGATGGAGACCGCTTTTTTCAGTTGTGCGGCCCGTTGGGCCTGTTGCTGCCGCGCGGCCTGGGCGGCCTGTTGTTGGTAGCGGTATTGCTGCTGGATGTTAATGTCCTTGGATTTTCCTAGCACATGTCCCGCGATCGCACCGGCAACACCTCCGATGGCGATGCCCTCGGTTGTTTCGTCGTTTTGGTGGCCGGTAACACCACCGATGATCGCTCCGGCGACTCCGCCGAGGACAGCATCGCGTTGCGAATTGGTCTGAGCTGATACTGAATTGAAACTCAACAGCGCTGTTGTGACGCTCAATACGCCTGCGACAACCGATGTACGGACTAGCATAATTCACCTTTGAAAATTCAAACACAAAGCAATTCTGGGGGGACCGAGCTCATGCGCATCCGGTCACCGGTGGGGAGAATATCGAAACCTAGGCAAGACCGCAGTAGCAATATTTATTCTGCTGGCAGATAGAGATCGCCGACGGGCCTGTTGATGTTAATGCCGATGCGAAGGGCGATCATTTTCGTTGCTAGCGAAAGCGGCCCAAGGTGATAGAATCAGTTTCCATACGAAACCATTTTGGAAACCATTTTGGAAGATGCTTGGGACACTCATGAAACCTTTTGAACTTACGCTCGGAACTCACAACGCAAAAAAACGCAAGGAGTTGGAGCAACTGCTGGAGCCGTATCCGGTCAAACTGCGTAGTCTGGCCGATGTTGATAACGCGATTGAGGTCGACGAAACGGGGACTTCCTTTAAAGAGAACGCGATCTTAAAAGCGCGTGAACAAGCCAAACATTTAGGCTGTTGGGTGCTGGGAGAGGACAGTGGTCTGAGCGTTCAGGCATTGGACGGGGCGCCTGGAATTTACTCGGCTCGATTTTCTGGTGAAGACGCGACGGATCAAACCAACAACGCGCTGTTACTGGAAAAGCTCAAGGACGTGTCGGCGGCCAAACGTACGGCGTGGTACACCTGCCACATGGCGCTGTCAGACCCACAGGGAGAAATCCACGTCAACTGCGAAGCACGCTGTTATGGCGTGATTCTGAAGAAGGAATTTGGCGACGCTGGCTTCGGGTACGATCCGTTGTTTTTAATTCCCGAGTATTCCATGACGTTCGGGCAACTGGGCGATACTTTTAAATCCCTCATCAGCCACAGAGCTCGCGCCAACCGCCAGTTCGTTCCACGGCTTTTGGAAGTGATCGCGCGTCAGTAACACGGTCCCGCTGAAAGTTCAGCGACAATTCGGCGGCCGGCCGAGCGTACCCATCGCCGCCGCGGCGCGGCCGGCCGTGAAACGGAACACCGATTTCCCCGACCCCAGCGATCAAATTTCTGCGATTTCTCTTCATTTCGGTGCAGAAAAACCTGGCCAAATTGTCAACATGCGGGCAGGTTTCCCTCCTCCCACCTTTTCAAGGGTCCGGCCATGTTTTCCCGTGAGCAATCGGCAAAGAGACGAAAGAGAAAAAGCGGCGATCGCTACAAACAGCGCCCAGTGAATCGTCTGCGGTATCAATCGCTGGAGAAGCGGCAATTGCTGGCTACGATCGTGGCCGACGGTGGGCTTTTGGGGACGCAGGATTGGACGGCCGCTTCGACTTGGATCGGCGGTGTCGTTCCTGGTGCCAATGATCGAGCCATCATTCCGCAGGACCTGACGGTCACCCTCAACGCTGTCGACCACACGGTTTGATTCCGCGCCGGTCGACGTCACGATCCTTGAAGGTTCCAGCGGTGACGTCGGGGGGCCGTATCTTTTCTACAGAGGATCTGCGTTCGACGTTGGATCCAATCGCAACGCCATCGCGACCAATAAAACCGCCGAGTTGCTCGAAAAGGCCGCCGATTTCGGCAACAACTCCAGTTACCCCCGTGGTGTCTGCTGAAGCCGTTTCGTTGGCGGTTAAAACAGTGGCTGTTAAAACAGTGGCCGTTAAAACAGTGGCCGTTTCAACAGCATTCGTTCAGACATCGCTGCATAACCGCTGGATGATAGGTGGCCGTCGGGCGCGACAATGGAAACAGCCCACCGAGATCAGATTCCAACTTCCACTATCCAAAGCAACGACCGGCCGGCGGTGGATGGTGTTCAGCCGGATATCCTGAGTTTTGATCCGCAGATTGATCGACGTGATCGCTCTTTTAGTAAATCATCCAACTCATCTAACGAATTGGAGTCGGCTTCGGTGAGGAGTGAAACCTCAACTTCTTCCATCGAAGGTCTGTCCGGATCTATTCAGAGCGCTGACCAAGGTCAAAAGGATGTTTGGTTTGCTGCCTTCGAAACGACCGCCGAGGAATGGGACGGCGATGTGTTCACTCGTTTTGAAGTCCTCGACGTTGCCGCTGCGTTGGTGAATTGATCGTTTCACCGAGAAACTCGCCGCCGCCCCGCGCCAGCAAAGTCAACGCAGACTCGCTATTCCACCAGCGATGTCCAGTTTCCAAAATCGCCAAGGTCCGTTCATTATTGCGTTCGGGGCCAGTTTCTGCAGTTCAAGTTGGGCATTGTGGTTGCAGTGTGATGCGCGGTTGTACCGATTGAAACGATAGTTCACCAACTCTATCTCTATTTCAAACACTGCGGTGCCCCGCCATCGCCGCTGGAGTCTTAACATGCCTGAGCAGAATTCTCAGAACGCCAAAGCTTTCGATCCCGCTTCTTTTTCAATGCCGGACCAGCCAACAATGACTTACAGCGTCATCGCATCGTCCAACCAACCGGAACTTTCCAGTTACGTGCAAACGGTTTTTCATCGCATGCAAGGCACCAACAGTCCCGGGGCCAGGTTGTCGGATCAATCAGCGCCTGCGTTTCGCACCTTCCAGGACGTTCCGACGGTCAACCAACAGACGCCGGCAGCGACCAATAACAACACGGCTCAGTTTAACTGGGCCGCGCAGGATGCTCCCGCAGCGCCCATGATCAATGAAGTTCCCCAGCATACGCGTTCATCGGTTCAGTTCAGCCTCGGCGATCTCTCGACGACCCCAGCGCCACGGGCACAGTCGGCCCAAGCGCAGGGGGCAATGGCCGATCGGTCGAATCAAAGCCAATCCTTTGCCCCGCCGGTAGATCATTCAAAGCTTCCTTACCTCCCACGCACCGACGCTCGCGCGGCAGTGCCAGCAGCACCGGAAACGGTCCTCGATGCATCACGTGGAAAAATTCGAGGAGAAGGTCGAGAAGAAGTGGATCAAAATTCGGTCGCGCCAGAATCTCATGTCGCACCATCGAAGCCTACGTTGGTTGCTCTGCGTAAGGATTCGGGGCAGGCAGAAACACCCGAGCGTGATGAAAATACGATCGCCGAAAATCCTGGGTTTCTCAAACGAGAACCCTTCAGCAACAAATTTACGGTGACCATTTCGCCAGAAGAGGAAACTGAAGGACCGGAATCCATTGGCAAAATCATCTACTTAAAATCGGTGCCTCCCGTGGAGCACACCGCGAAGCTAAAGGTGCCCAAGTTCGTAAAAGAAAAGGACACCATCACGGCGCCTAACCCAGATCCCCAACCGGTTTCCCAACCGGTCGTGGCCCACACCCCGCAGCCTCAGTTCATCCACTGGCCACTCGTGGATTCAACCGAAGAACAGGTCCTCTTCCCCGCGCCGGTGGCTACGGTCTGGTCAACGCCAACCGAATTCGTATCCGCGACGCCATCGGTTGACGCCAGAACCACCAAGATAGACTTCACCGAAGTTAATCAAAAAGCTGCGACCGAGCCCTCGGATCAAGGCTCAGAAGTCGCCTTCGATCCTTTCCAAACGACCGAAGCGACCGAATCTCCATTTGAAAAATCTCCTTTTGAAGACTCTCCTTTTGAGCCATCCGAAGATGCCGCGCGTGAAGAGATTTCGGATCTAGAGTCTCCGTTCCAAACCGCGCCCGTCGGATCATCTCCGGAGGCGGAATCCCCCTTTCATTCTTCCCCGGCCGGAGAGTCTCCGTTCCAATCATCGCCATTTGAATCGGCGCCTTCCGCATCGCCATTTGAAAGCAGTAGTGGTGCCGACCTGAGCGAAAACAAAATTGACGTATCTGAGAATCAATGGAAGTCACTGGAAGTCCCATTGGAAGATACAACCCCGCCGGCGCCGCCAGCAGCCACGGTCTTTTTGGCCAGCAACACGCAGGACAGTGATAACGAATTAGATGCGTCGCCGATCGAAAACGACACTCCGCCGACTCCGCCGACTCCGCCCGCGGCGAAACCGCAGCACGACGGTCACTTTCACGTCGTCGGCCATCGCTCGACCGAATTTAAGCAGGCTGATTCTCTGGCCATCCCAGCGGAAAGCTCAAAGGTGATTCTGCCTCAGTTCAATTCTTCGCTGAACCCTGGACGTGCGGATGGGTATCTAATCGCATCGACGGTTCAGACCGATCATCATTCGGCCGCACAAAATGGACATCTCTACGACACGCCTTGGCTGAGTCCTTGGTGGATGCTGATCGGGCTGGTCCCAATCGCTTTGTACTTTGCAACGATAAAATTTTTCAAAGACGAAGACGAATACCATACTACCAAGAACGAACTCTTCGGCAGG
Organism: uncultured Pirellulaceae bacterium; assembly: GCA_964408465.1. GTDB lineage: Bacteria > Planctomycetota > Planctomycetia > Pirellulales > Pirellulaceae > Mariniblastus. The sequence goes on along the minus strand of CAYOZV010000021.1, from coordinate 21,423 downwards.
CGCTTAGAATTTAGCAGCGATTTTGGCGAATTAGGCAGGTCGAAGTCAGACGCAGTTTATGGTCGACAGCAGAAAGTGAAGACCGTCCGCGGGCCTGCGGGCGAATCAGTCAGCCTCGCAGTCGATGCTCCACAATCCTCACTTGAATTTGCTCAGTCGCTAGACTTTGAACTTCCCACAAGCTCGGAGGTCGCTCAGTCGTCCTTCGCCCAAGAAATTCGCATCGATCAATCGCCGAACTTTTCTGAAGCGGGCAAATCCGCAAGCGGCCAAGTCAAGAAGAAAAAGAATCGTCGCGGTGCTGCGAACAAACGCAGCAAACGATAATGCTTTGTTTGTCAAATTGGCACTCACGTCCATAGCAGAACTAGGTTGGAAGCACGCTTTTTAAGGGCAATCCCCCAGAGACCGGTAATCGGCGAAAACTGCTAATGCGAAGTTCCAACCCAGCGCGAAAGAGAATGAGCAATTTCCGGCGGCAGTTCCGCATCACATCTTCCAACGCGGACCGAGCGAACCTAAGTGGTCCGCGCTCTCTGCAACGGTCACTGAGATCTCAGCACGGTTTGTGACACAACCCGTTAACCAGCGACCTTGATCTGATTAATGATTGATCCAACACCGGCAACTTTTGTCGCAATCACTTGTGCGACTTGCTTCAGATAAAAGGTAGCCGTCTCACCTTTAAGGATGACACGGTGACCGTCGGTTTCGCAATAGACCGCCGCTAAACTTCGATAGCCCATCCGATCGTAGGTTAGCTCGATCTTCTTCGCCAAGTCTGGCATGCTTTGACGATTGACGGGAAATTCAAAGCATTTTTCGTGAGCTGGTTGGCGGGTTTCAATACTCATTTGTTCGTTTCTCAACTTTTCTGGCAACGACTAAAATGTCAATCTAGGCAACGGGGGAAGGTGCGTTGATGATTTAAAGGAGTCTTCAGCAACCAACAGGCCAATCGTCGGCAAATAACTATGAATCGCTGGCCAGATTCTTCGTGAGAAGTTTTTCAATCGCAAATCGCCGATTCAATTTATTTTCAAGATTTTCCGCGCGTAATAACAACGCCGGACCAGGTCGGGCGTCGATGGTTGTTTTCGTCTCATTGCTGGTCAATTGTTGTGCAGACCTTGCCCCGAAACAGACCATGAAAATAAAACGAGTAAACACAGGGCCCGAATTTGCCGTCTTGATATATTACTGTCTCATTGAAATCCCTTGCTTTGATTGTGAGTCATTTTGAAGTATCAACCGACACTACATATCGTTTTGCATCAGCCTGAGATCCCTCCCAACACGGGCGCTATTGGACGAACATGCGTTGCGTTGCAGGCAAAACTTTGGCTGGTAAAGCCGCTTGGGTTCGAGGTCACCGAAAAAGCCGTTCGCAGGGCCGGGCTGGATTATTGGCAACATCTGGAGTGGCAAACAGTAGAAGACTTTGACGACCTACAGGTAAATCTTCCTTCTCAAAACTACTGGCTGTTTTCTCGATTTGCGACGCAGAATTATTTAGATGTGCCTTTTCAACAGGGGGATGTTCTCATCTTCGGTCGCGAAACGAAGGGGCTGCCAAAGTCGATCGTCGACCGATTCCCAGAACGATTGCTGAGAATTGAAACGCACCCCAACGTCCGCAGCCTAAACCTTTCGTCAGCTGTGGCGGTGGCGGGTTTTGAGGCAATGCGGCAAATTGGCCGCATGTAAGTGCAGCAATCTGTAAATTTTAAAGAATCTGGATTTGCAATGTAACAGCGCATTGAATTCACATGTGTTTGGATTTATGTTTAAGGAAAAGTTAAGCCCCCCACCACCAAACCACATATCCTTGCCTGAGGTGCTGCGTATTGGCGTAATACAGTGCCACGCTTCCCATAACCAATTGATAGAGTCAAAACGATGTCACGCACAGGATTTCTTTTAGCGGTCGCGGCCAGTATCTTTCTTCTCTACGGCTGCAGCGGTTCTAATCAGAACCAAAACGAAGATGAAACCCCAGTGGTTCAAGATCTACAAATTGAACCCGACCGACCCACGACCGAACCCGATTCCGATAATTAGTGTCTCTCACTGGTTTCCCATTGCTCGGCCGTAGGATTTTTGCGTAGATATATCTCAAATTTTCTCAGCGAGAAACTTCAATGGCGTTATCTCTGTTCGTGACGCGCGGCAATGAAAAAGGCCAGATCTTCGAAGTGTCCGGCGAGGGCGTCCTGTTGGGGCGCAATTTGAGTAATGGAGTTTGCCTGACAGATTTAGAAACGTCACGTAAACATTGCCGTATTTCCGTTAAAGATAACTTGGCCCAGATAATCGACTTGGGCAGTTCCAACGGCACCTTTCTCAACGGCCAACCGATCTCTTCGGGCACGCTGAAAATTGGTGATCACATTAGTATCGGTCAAACCGTATTAGTGGTGCTGGCCAAAGGTGAGTCGACTTCCAACCCGCAGCAACCGCCAAAACGGGACCTGGATAGTCTCACCGTGACGCCGGAACTTGGCGAAGATGTCGCCAAAGATGGTCGCTTCGCCACTCAGCTTAAAGGCAACCTTCAATTTATTTACGACGCGTCCCAGGCGACCTCCAAACAAGAGATTGCTCCAATGTTGGACGATCTTTTGAGGCTGATGTTTGAATGGGTTTCTGCCGATCGAGGATGCATCCTGCTAAGGGATGGTCCGCGGCAACCGCTGCGTGTACGGGCGATGCAGTACCGGGATCCCACCGAAGCAGAAGCCAAGTTTAAAATCAGCAGTTCGATCGCTAGGCATGTTGACGTCAACAACATCGGTGTTCTGTCATCCGACATTGACAATAACGACCAGCTAAAAAATTCCGCGAGTGTCCTGTCCTCGGGTATCTCTGAGATCCTCTGCGTGCCAGTTCGTGGACGAAGTTTCGGTTTGGGGCTAATCTACATTGATCGTTTAGGGGATTTAGATGACAACCAAGACAGCTTCAATCAAGACCACCTAAAGCTGATGCACGTGATCGCTCATCTTGCCGCGACCGCCATAGAGAACGATGAATACTACGCAGCGTTGCTGGAAAAAGAACGCATGTTGGCCGTTGGCGAAACAGCTGAAAAACTCTCCCATTGCATTAAGAACATCCTCCAAAGTATCAGCGGCGGCACCCACTTGGTCGAAACGGGGCTCAACGATAATTCCGTCGACGGTGTTCGAATGGGTTGGGAAATTGTCAAACGTAATCAGGATCGAATGTCGAATCTGGTGCAAGATATGCTTCTGGTGAATCAAGAGTATGTCCCCAAGCCCGAAGAGACCAATATCAAACAACTGGTGATGAATTCGGTAGACGAACACAAATTGAAGGCCGGTCCGCTGGACATCTCGATCAAATTAAAATGCAGCAAAGACCACTTGATCGCCAATGTGGACTCCGACGGCATCGCGACTGCCATCGGTTACGTGATTGGGGAGGCGGTCAAAAACAGCCGTGGCGTTGAAGGGGCCGAGGTCAACGTCGCGTTGGTGACAAGTCCAAGCGGGGTGGAGATTTTTGTTCGCTCTGCTGAAGCGGAGATACAAGACGAAGATCAAATCCCACAAGCCAGCGAGATTTTCTCTGCCGCCAAGGAATTTTTCCCAGGACTTGAGTTGTCTGCGGCTCAGAAAATTTTAAGAGGGCACGATGGCGGTCTCGATATCCGCAACGAGATCTCTCACGAAGACTATCGCATCTGGTTTCCACCAACGGCATCGGAGCAACACCAAAAGCAAACGATCGAAACGCCTCGTTGGAACATTAGCCAAATGGACGATGAAGTGCGTTAGTTCTGGAAACCTTGCTTCGGTTACGTAAGAAAAGGACCGCGTAGTGGATCTTGTTAAAGATCCTGAAGCTCCCTTTCCTCCCAGGATTTTTAACAAAATCCACTACGCGATTAGATACTTGCTAAACGAAATCAAC
>CAYOZV010000021.1:3694-17387 GCA_964408465.1 uncultured Pirellulaceae bacterium | reverse complement strand
CGCCGGCCTCTTCATCGTCATCGCCGGTAGATACGCGGCGAGTCGATTGATTGACCTTCAGCTGTTTCGCACACCAGCCATTGTTGATCGCGTAGTGGATCTTGTTAAAGATCCTGAAGCTCCCTTTCCTCGCAGGATTTTTAACAAAATCCACTACGCGATTAGATACTTGCTAAACGAAATCAACGCCACTCAACGCCAGATCGTTTTGGAGGGATTGGGCGGTAGCGCGACGCCGGCCTCTTCATCGTCATCGCCGGTAGATACGCGGCGAGTCGATTGATTGACTTTCATCTGTTTCGCATACCAGCCGTTGTTGATCGGAAGCTGAGCGACACCGCTTTTGGGCAACGCAGCGACGCGCGGTGAATTCCGGTCAGGATCCGTAAACCCGCGTTCGTTCAGCTGGTTCGCGACGGGCCTTGCCACTCGATTGGACGCCAATTGTTGGTTGTTAGGATTGGGGCCGTCTTGGCTACCTTCGCGCACCCAGCGAATCCATTGGACCTGTAAATCGGAGAGATCCTCGAAGCCATAGTGCTGCTTGGTTGCTTGGTCCCAAGCGGCCAACTCCACCCCCGGACGCTCTCGGTTCATGCCATCGGCAATGTAGTCCAAGAATTGCCTTCGTCCGCTTTGTTGGATCAGGAACCGGGCCAAACTATAACCCTGAGCGTACAGTGGCAGGATATCATGGGGATAATTCTTCATGGTGAACATGCGATTAAACGGAATTCCGCGGGAAGGGCTGGCCCCTAAAAAGTTAATCAACATGCCGTGGTTCTTATTACGTTCGCTTTCATGTTCGACCGTCGTGCACGCGCCTTCATCAGCCCAGCGCGGTAGCGGGCGACCAAAATGCGTCGCGAAAATAGTATGCGTAATCTCGTGAGGGAGTACGGCATCCAACAAACGATCCGGCGGGCCAAAGATCTTCATCTCCCATCCCGTCGGCTGGCCGCGGTCGCTGCCCGGTGGCATCATGAATGCAAAACTGGTCTCGCCGCCGGCATGCATATCCAGGCTCACGCGGATCGGACACCGCTCGGGCCAAGGATCTATCTCGTAGCCCAACCAGGAAGTTGAAAGTTCTTTCCGATACCGTTCGGCCTCTTGGGCAATACGATAGGCAAACTGAGGATCGTCAGCGAAGACCGCAAAATTCTCAGTCGTGACCGGTTGCTGTGCGTTTGCATCGCTCTGCACCAGCAGCAAAGACGCCAGATAAACGGTGACCGCGATCGCCAAACCAAAGCGGCGTTCGATTACCAAAGGGTGGCACAATAGCATCGTGAATCCTTCCGTGGATTTCAATTTGCAATGTTGAAGTTGGTCGTCTGAAGTTGGCGGTAGAGTCCACCGCGGCCGCCGTTCATCCTGATCAGCGGGTTGTTGTTACGGTTGAGCGGATGTTTGGTTCGATTAAATTTAAAAAGAAACCAAGCATCGGCTCAACTGCCGACAAATGAGAAGTTATCCCATCACGTCCGTCTGACAAAGGCTGATCTGAAAAGTTATCAAAGTGACAGCGTCCAGTTCGGCAGGGGCATAACGGGGCCTCCCAACCACCTTTGATCTGCAAAAATGGGCTTGTCGTTGGCTTCGCATCTCTCTAACGTCCCACCCAATCCCCCGAATTTCGCCGGAAGATCACCGACGGCATATCGGATTACTTTTCCCGCATCCGCCCGCGCACAATCGGGGCGACCGATCGAAAAGGACTTGCGACTATGGTCGATTTCAACAATTCAACTTCCAACAACCGCACAATCTTGCTGTCACTGGCGATTTGCGTGATCGCGGTTTCCTTCGCCGGTTGTCGATGCCAGCAACCCTGTGCTCCGCAACAGTACACGCCGTACAACACGGCTCCAGCATACTCGGCCCCCGGTTCAGGCACCGTCCCAGGATACGGCACCGCGCCAAACTTCAACACCGCGCCAACCTATAACAATGGATTTGGGTTCAACAGCGCCAATCGAAACGGCAACGCAGCGACGCAGGCACGAATTCCAGCGCCGGCGACCTATTCATTGAATATTCCCGGCGTGAACAACAATGCCAACAACAACCTCGCCCCAACGCGCGTCGGGCAATTGCCCAGCGGGTTACTCAACACACGACAAACGGCTCCGACTCCTGCCAACCGGCCGGCAAACTACAATCAGTCCCAGGGCTGGCGGCAATCCAACGGCGCTAATTTGAACACCTCGTCCACCGGTCAAATCGGTAGCGGCAATCGCGTCGCCGACGCTTCTTTGGCGCCTTCGGTTTTGGAATCGTCTTCCAGGATAAACAATACCAACGGAGCACCGATCTCACGCACGGCCTCTCTCAACAATGCAAGTGGTTCGGGTGTTTCATTTACACAGTCCAATGATTACCGGACAACGTCCATCGACGAACGGCAGGACAACACGCGGCTTCCGGTCACCGACGCAACAAACGTTCGCGGGACCACGCCTTTTGCTCAGAATAACAATGGCAGCGGCCAGTACGTTCGGCCGTACTACCAACCGCGCCAACAAAACCAGCAACGCGCTGCTGCACCTGTGCCGACGACCTACCAAGGCGCTTTCACCCAGCCGCAAACTTACCAAGGCAGTTTCGCGCAACGATACAACTCCGCCCAACCACAACGTCAGGTGCTGGCTCAATCGACCGCTCGTTTCGATCCCTTTGAATCTACCGCGTCATCCTCAAGCGATTGGCGTGACCGCGGGCGGCAGTCTTACTAAACATCGGTCCCAAATTAGTTTTCGCATCTAAGTCCATGTGCTTTAGCGCGTTATTGGCTTGAAAACCCGAGGTGCCTAGAGGGTCCCGTCACCAATATGTCTGTGCTAAGCAAATTGAGAAACATTGGCAGCGCAGCAACGCTGGCCAAGTGGAAATCGACCGTTCGCCGGATCACTCGCCAAAGCGCGGCGCTGCAGAATCTCTCCGATGAAGAACTGACCAAGAAAAGCCTCGCATTGAAATTTGAGGCCCGATCCGGAACGCCGTTAGATCACTTGATCGTTCCAGCGTATGCACTGGTCCGCGAATCTGCCAGGCGTACGATCTCGATGGAACACTACGACGTGCAGTTGCTTGGCGGCATCGCGATTTTTGATCGCAGCATCGCCGTTATGCAAACCGGCGAAGGCAAAACACTCACCGCCACTCTGCCAATTTACCTCAACGCCCTGCGCGGCGAAGGGGCGCACCTGGCCACCGCGAATGATTATCTTGCCGCACGTGACGCGGAACTAATGATGCCCGTTTACCAGCGATTGGGGCTTTCGGTCGGTGTGATCACCAACCAAAGCAACCGTCTCCAGCGCCACCGTGCCTACCATTGTGATATTACTTATACGACCGCGAAGGAGATCGGATTCGACTTTCTCCGAGACCGATTGATCACGCGCCAAATGGAGTTTGACGGCATCAGCCAAATTCCTGCCATGGTCCAATCGAAGACGGATTCCAATTTGCAGATTGTGCAGCGCGATTTGAACTACATTTTGGTCGATGAAGCCGACAGTATCCTAATCGACGAAGCCCGCACGCCTCTGATCGTCAGTAGCGTTCCCGACGAAGTCGCCCAAGCCGCAATCACACTGTATAACTGGGCCGCGGAAGTGTCGCCGGGATTCCGCATCGACGAAGATTTCTCCATCGACTCTGACAGCAATCAAATAACGCTCACCTCACAAGGTCGGCGACAGGTGCGCGTCTTGCCACAGCCTGATCTGCTGAAGCAAACTCCGATCATGGATATCTATGATCAAGTGGAACAGGCGATCTACGTTAACCAAAATTACATCGCCGATCGACACTACGTTATTCGCGATGGCGAAGTGGTCATCGTGGATGAATTCACCGGACGTCTGGCCGAAGGTCGCAAGTGGCGGGCGGGAATCCATCAGGCCATCGAGGCCAGAGAAGGCCTCAAAGTCAGCGTGGAAACGGGCGAATCGGCGCGGATCACGTTGCAAGACCTCTTCTTAAAATACAATGCGCTTTCTGGGATGACCGGTACCGCGGCGAAATCCGAACGCGAACTTGAGAGCATCTACGAGGTCCAAGTCGTCAACGTGCCCACCAACCGGCCACCGCGACGGGTTCAGTTGCCGACATGCGTCTTTGGGACTGATGATCAGAAATGGCAGGCGATCGCGGACGAAATAGAGGGCCTTCACGCCACCGGTCGGCCCGTGTTAATTGGGACACGCTCCATCGATAAATCTGAGATCCTTTCGGAAATTCTCACCCGCAGAAAAATCAAACACGAAGTTCTCAACGCGCGGTATTTAGAACGCGAGGCCGAGATCGTTGCCGCTGCGGGCGCATTGGGCAGAGTCACCGTCGCCACCAATATGGCAGGCCGTGGAACCGATATTAAATTATCTAACGAGGCATTAGCGGCCGGTGGACTGCATGTTATCTGCAGCGAACTGCACGAATCAGCGCGGATTGACCGGCAGTTGATCGGACGCTGCGGCAGGCAAGGCGACCCCGGTTCGTTCCGGCAATATCTGTCGTTGGAGGATGAAATTCTTGAGAATGGGATCGGCGAATCTGCCGCCGAAAAACTGCGGGCGTATCACGAAGCTCCAACGGGAGCACTCAGGCGTTTCGCACCGGTGTTTCACAAAGCCCAAGCCAACATTCAACACAACCACTTCAAGTCACGCAAAATGCTGCTGTATCAAGAAACTCGCCGCCAAGAGATGCAACGCACGATGGGCCAAGATCCGTACTTGGATACCGCCGGAAGTTAGCCGCCCTTGGCTCGGCCAACGATGGGCCAGCTCCGCCAAGGAGGCAATTGCTCCGCGTAGCCAGCAGCGGCAATCAGCCGGAGTTTAAATCTTCTTCAACGACACCACCGTCGAATGAAACGCCTGCTGCCCGGTCGTCGGATCGGGCGCGATGGGCATGATTCGATTTTGATTCCAACCGTTACCGGTATTCTGTTGATACTTTTTGATATCGCCGCCGGATTTATCCTCCCACCACATGTTCCGCTCCCAATCAGGATCCCGGAACTGCTCCCCATCGGACCCCTGCGTCACGCAGCCGTCCGCACTTCCATCGTCGGCCGGGCCTTTCCGCGCTTGGGCGACATTGGTGTACTGCCAGTGCCCACAGCTATTGCTCATCGCAATCGCGCGTGGGTGGATTCCCGGCATCGTCACGATCGGGACACGCATCGTACCGGCCATCAACCGTCCGGACGCATCGCGATCCCCGTGAGCCAAATTCGGATTGGTTTCTTCTAGCATTCGCGAGAAATAACCGGTCAGCTCGATCCAATCACCATCCTTCAAACCAAACTTCTTCGCCGTCGCGGGGTTGAGCCATGCCGGATTGGTGTGCACGATTTCGGCCAACCATTTCAGGTTCATCGTGCGACCGTGATTATGCACGTTCCACTTAAACGAGGTCATTATCAATTCGTCGTCGGCAATCTCCTGATGCTCAATCGGCTGTAACCAAATCGGCATCTCATCAATCGCTAAATCGTGTCCCTTGTGCTGCGAGGGACGAACTTTCGTTTTAGTCATACTGCTGGCCGCGATCAAATCGGAAGTATCTTTATTCAAACCGGTTTGGCTTAGGAACACCGAACGCACCTCGAACTTTCGACTGGGCGTTTTGAAGCCCCGCACTGCTTTTTCGTCGATCATGATTCCAATGCCGACACCGTCTTTGGTGATGATTCCCGTTTGTTCATCAGTCGTCGCACCGGCAAGATCATCTTCGGACAGCGGTTGTAAAAAAGGTTCATAGAAGGGCTCCCGCGTTTCATCCTCCCAGGCACCTTCCTCAATCAGACGCTCCAGCCCCTTCTTACCCGTCTGTGGATTCTCCGGAACCGAACTGGCCCACTGTTGCATGTACTCTTGGACGTCCTCCTGGTACCACTGCTCCATACCGCCGCCGATTTTCTTTGCCAGCGTGGGGAAAAAATCGCGCACATCCTTCGCTTCGCCCAGCGGCGGCACCATCGGCATCCGCAACCCGACATAGGGACGCAGGTTATAACTGCCCCGCGCGTCCAAATCCCAACGCTCCATATAGGTCGTCCATGGAAGCACGATGTCCGCGTAATGAGCCGTTTCGTTATAAAACGGATTGATGCAGACGTGAAACTTAATCAGTTCCTCGTCACACATCACTTCCTTGGTCAGCGATTCTTCGGGCCACGTCAGGGGTGAATCAAGGTTGTAAGTCATATAAGCGTCGATTTTGGCGCGGCCCTGCATCAGATACAGGTAGATGATCTCGCCAACCTTCATCCGTCGCCAAACGTTGGCCAGCGGAAACTCAGGTGGATCCTCCAGCACATTCCATGTTTTTGCCGAAGGTGGCATCTTGGGCGTCTTCACAACCGGATCCAAACCACCCCAAGGCGACCAACACCACCCGCCTTTTTTGCCGACGCTGCCGACGATGGCGTTGAGCAACTGGATCGCGCGGTCGTTGTAGAATCCATTTAAGTGCGCCGAGGAACCTCGATTGCACATCGTCGTCGCTGCCGGTGCAGCGGCGGCGAATTCAAGTGCAATTCGGCGAATATCGTCGGCCGGGATCCCCGAAATCTTCTCCGCCCACTCGGGTGTATAATTTTTAAAGTGATCCTTCAATTCCTCAATCGAAGTGGTCGACCATTTATCGATAAAGTCTTTATCGTGAGCATCGGCGGCAAGGATTGCGTTGGACATCGCCAGCGCGACGGCACCGTCGGTGCCGGGAAACGGAGCAAACCATTCGTCCGACGATCCTGCGGTGTTAGAAAGCCTCACATCAAAGGTGACCATCTTCGCACCGTTTTCAAAACGCCCGTTCTGAATTCGATTGGCGAATGGGATGTGTCCTTGATGAGCCTCGAACGCATTGGAGCCAAAGTTCAAAATATATTTTGTGTTTTCGACATCGTTGAGATCCCAGTCGCTTTCCCAAATATACGAAAGGTTAGCCGCGCGTCGATTGCCGCTGCACAAACTTCGGTGCGAAAGCTGCGTGCCGGTTCCGAACGCGCTGAGGAAACGCTTGAGCGCGTCTTTGGACCGTTGGCGGCCTTGGTGGAACGCGAAATTTTCGGGGTGGCCAGAATCGCGAATCGCCTTGAGCTTCTCCGCCGTTTCATCCAGTGCTTCATCCCATGAAATCCGTTTCCACTTCCCTTCGCCCCGTTTGCCAACGCGCTTCAGCGGATACAACAATCGTTCGGGGTGATACTGGTGGTTTAATCCCGCTTGTCCCCGCGCACACAGACGGCCGCGGCTATTGGGATCTTTGGGGTTGCCTTCGATCTTGATCAGTCGATCATTTTTGACGTGGCCGATAATGCCGCAAATCGTGCTGCACAGCTGGCACATGCCGGGAACTTGTTTGGTGTCGGCGTATTTGTTTTTGTCAGGCCAATTGCGTTTGGCATTGGGGCCGGGGAGTTGGCACACGCCAGGCGTTTTCTCGGTGCCTTCGGGATAAGCTTCGCCTTTGAGCTTTTTCCACTTCTCCATGTCGATGCCTTGTGCCGGCAACTGGCGTTGGGGTTTGTCCTCGGCCAGCACCGGTGCAGGGACGGCAGCGGTGCCCAGAAGGGCGGCGCCCAATCGGATAAATTTTCGCCGAGTTTGATCGGGCGTAGTTAGATCGGGCTTGGGGAGGGAATGAGACATGCTGCGTTATTTGGTAATTCGTTTTGTTGATTGGCGGTGTCAGGTTTGCGAGTTCAGTGGGGGCCGGAGACGATAAATTTAGAATCTGGAATTCAAAATCTGAAATTCAAAATCCGAAATCCGAAATTGGAAATCCCTACCCACCAAGCGGTCGTCAAACCAGCTTTCACTTATCCATTAAGTTTCATCAATCGCTTCTTTCCACTGATAAATGTTGTACGCATCTGGATGATAAGACTCACCTTCGGCCGGCAATCGGTTTTCAATTTCCGCAGGCGCCGGGCCGGTAAACCACATCCGTGGTTTGGTTTCCTTTTCACCACGCAACTGAACCAGCGGAAGACGATTCTGCTCCGCCGCCTCCATCGCTTTGGACGCCTTGGAATTGGGATCATTCAAGTCCCCAAAATAAACCGCATCGGACGGGCAAGTCGCCGCACAGGCCGGTTCCATCCCTTGGTCCAGGCGGTGGTAACAGTTGTGGCACTTTACGGCTTGGTTCGCGACCGGGTCGATATAAATCGCACCATATGGGCAAACCTCAACGCACGTCCCGTGACCGCAACATTTTTCATAATCGACCGTGACGCTGCCACCGGTCGACTTGCCCAAGGCTCCGCACGGGCAGGCCTTAATGCAAGGCGCGTCTTCACAGTGCTGACACGCCATCGGGAGGAACATTCGAGCTACTTTCGGATATTCGCCAACGTCTTTGAAGAACGTCTGCCGAATGAAATTACCAAGGGGCACATCGTTCTCGGCTTTGCAGGCCACTTCACAACCATGGCAACCGAAGCAACGGCGGGTGTCGATAAACCAACCATACTTCTTCCCATCATCGGGCGCCTGCATGCGGTCTTTCCAGTATTCTTCCGGTTGAAAAAGATCTGAACTGGCTTCGGTCGCCGTCTGACCTAGCGCATTGCTGGTTTGACTGACGATCCCAGCGCCGGCAACCGCCGCCGCTGCCGCGCCTAAGAATTTGCGGCGATCAGTGGGCTTTATTGGCAACGCGGCGTCCGCAGACGCCGTTGATTCCGCGGAACCTGACGAAGAACTTGGGTCGGTATTTTGCAAGTGCTGGGAACGCTTCATGGGCGATGTCATCCGAGGAGTCAAAACAACGATCAGAGCCTTTAACGTTAGCTTAGCGGCGGCTCGTTTACAACCCACTGATAGCTTGAAGCGGACGACTCTAATCGTAGCCGAACGGCGCAAGCCGTCCGGTTCCGCGTTGAGTGCTTCCACGCTTACCGGTTCACGTTTACTACTTCACGTAAAGCGATTCCACTTTTACCGCTTCGACTCACCGGAGGGCTTGCGCCCTGCCGCTACCAGGTGGGGAAATCGTATTCTGGGTTATCGGGAGAAAAATCTTCGTCGGTCAGCCCAACGTTAATTTGCATGTCCACGTAAAAATAGCGCTCCAACAAAGGAGGTTTTTCGCCAGGTTTTTCGGGCCACATAAATCCCTCATACCCCACCAGCACGTCGCGGCCCTGATCAAGATAGATCTTTGAAATGTGATGCGAGAAATGCTCGCGCTTGATGGGGTGTTCGACCTGAATCATCGTACAGGGACGGTTGTCCACCAGCACATCGCGCGTGATGGTGACTTCGCACTCACCATGCTCGCGATCTTTTAATCCGAAGGATTTCATCTTCGCAATCAGATTTTTAAAACCCACTTCAAAAATTGGGTGCCGATTTCCCTTCATTGCAATGATGCCGCGCGGGTCCAACAAAAAACGCTTGACGTTCATCATGCCTGTCGTATGAGCGATCAACCTGCCCTCGTTTTCACCCTCCACCCAGATAACCTCCTGCCCCTTTACCTTGTTGGGCTTAAGCATCCTGAGATACACGCTCAACGGCGCTTCTTCGGTTTCGGTGGTACGTGCATGTCGAATTTTACATTCCATGCGTTTCTCAGGTCGAAGCTTACCACTGATGCAAACCTGACTAACAATCGTGGCGGTGTAATCGCGAATGGATTCATCAATCCGCTTGAAACCTTCATCGGCTAACGCCAACAACGGGTCGATCGGATGTTCAGCGTTATCAACTTTTGCGTTACTGACCATCGCAACAATACTGTCGCCGAATCTGTCAGCGTCATCGCCGGCGACAACGGGTATGACTTCCTGTTCAACGGCCATCTCATTGAATTCAACATCAGAACCGGGGCTTCCGATTTGAGACGCCACCACCACACCCAGCACTAGAAAAAGGCAAGCCACGGCGATCGGCCATAACTTGCGCGGCCTCCGGCGCAGAGGATTTTTCTTCATGCCACCCGCCTCTCTGCCATCAGCCAACCTCTGGAGCGCCGTCTGGCCATTGGACAAGGTGTCAGAGTTTTCTGCTTCTGGCATTTCATCGCTATCGGGAGGTTCTGTCATAGAGGAAAAGGGCTTGCTGGAAGTAAGGCAACGGCACTAAAAAACGCAAATATATTTTATTCGATTGACCAACGATAAATAGTCCGTTTCAAACGCGTAGGCCGTATCCTGCCAGTGAGCAGTGGGCGTCGTTTCGGTTTGGCCTGAGCCAAGGGTTGACCTGTGCAAAGGGTTGACCAGCGCCAAAGTGGCTTTCTCCGACAACTACTTCTTCAGCCAGTCCTTGCGTTGGCGCGAGCTGGGAATGTCCAACTTCTCGCGATATTTAGCAACCGTTCTTCTGGCCACGTTGAACCCCATCACCTTCAAACGATTCATGATCTCGAAGTCACTGAGCGGTTTCTTTTTGTCTTCATGCTCGATCAACTTCTGAAGTTCCAGACGAATTGTATTCCAAGCCACATCTTCGCCGTCATCGTTAGTCGTGCCGTGCACAAAGAACATCCGCAGCGGCAAGACACCTCGATCGGTTTCCAAATACTTATCGTCCACGGCGCGGCTGACGGTCGTCAAGTGAACGCCGACCTTTTCCGCGATCTGTTCCATTTTCAGCGGCTTCAAATGCTCCTGTCCGTGGTCCAAGAAATCGGTTTGATATTCAACGATCTCTTGAGCCACTTTCATCAGCGTGTTGCGGCGTTGTTCAATCGACTCAATTAAAAACTGGGCCGAAGCAATCTTTTTTTTAATGAAATCTTTTTCTTCGGTAGAAGCGTTGCCGCTGGATAAAACTTTTCGGAAGTGATTGCTGATGTGCAGGTTGCGTTGCGGCCCTTCGTCCATCTTTACAACATAGCGATCACTTTCGTCCTTCTCCAGCCACAGGTCCGGCCGCACCGTCGCCACATGGCTGTCGATGAAATGGCTGCAGGGCATCGGATCCATTCGGCGAATCTGCCCCCACGCGTCGTTGATCTGTTCGATCGTTAACCCCGTGACCTTTTCGATCGTTGGCAAACGATTGAACTGCAAATCTTCCAAGTGATCCAAGATCAACGTGCGCACGTGGTGATAATTGGGGATCTCCGAAGACAGCTGCATCATCAATCGCTCTCGCAGCGTTCGCGCCGCGACGCCCACCGGTTCCAGGTCCTGCACATGCGCCAGCGCCGTTTCGGCCATTTCCGCCTCCTCCTCACCGGCGCCCGGGGACAGCAAATCAGATAGACTCGCCCGAAAATAGGCTCCGTCGGCCGCGGACAGGGTCGACACAATTCGTTCGGCCAACTTTAGCACGCCAGGTTCCAAATCGCGTTCGTGCAATTGTTGAATCAGATGGTCGTGCAGCGTTTCACTGCGGGAGGTGACGTTGGCCATCATGTCGTGCTGTCGGTCGCTGCTCTCTTGAATACGATTGGCCGACATTCGTGGCCGTTCATCAAAGAACTCAGGGTTCTCTCGATCCAAATTCAGCAATCGCTCGAAATCATCAGCACCGCGCTGAGAATCGTCGATCATCAGCTCTTTTTGCTCGCCGTCCTTCTCCTTGTTTTCGGTCTCAGGTTTTTCATCATTCTCCGGGCCGTCGGAGAGCATTTCCAGAACCGGGTTGTCGATCAACTCCTGCTCGATTTTCTCATCCAGTTCAGCCTGAGCGAGGCGCAGAATCTCCATGGACTGGAACATCCGAGGAGACATCGTCTGCGACATCTTCTGCTGTAGGTTCTGGCCGAAGGAGAATTTCATGAGCGGATAAAGTTTTCGAAAGCGAGATTAAAAATGTGTAGGGGCATTGATGAAATATAGCAGCGCAGTTGACGTCTTCACTTCATCGGTAAACTCTGGCAGCGCAACCAGCCAACAAGAATACGATTTATTAAGACACGAGCCTGCCGAAACTTATGCGAAACCATTTCACCGCATCCACCATCCCCCGATTATAACAGTAAATCAAGGCGTGTTAGGCTCCAATCAGGAGAACTGCAAAGTCAAAACTTTCGTGCGATGTGCAATTCGGGAGGTCGAGGCTCCGCCCGAGACCTATTTGATTTCGTAGGTTTCAGGCGGAGCCTCAACCTCCCGGTTCGCGCGAAAATCGACTTTGCCGTTCTCCTGAGGCTCCAATCCTGCTCGAATAAGTTTCAATAAAAACCATACGAACATCCATTTCGTCCAACATTTACAGCGGCTGCCGACCGGAGAGCGCATCTGAGAGAATTTCCTTGTTGGTGTATTCAAGGATGCTACCGGTGGTGATGCCGCGGGCCAGCTTCGTCAAACGAACTTTCGAATCGGCCAACTGGTTCGAAATATACAGCGCCGTTCCGTCGCCCTCGACCGTTGGGTTGGTGGCCATTATGACCTCTTCAAAATCTCCTTGAGCGACTCGGTCGACCAAAGATTCGATGGTGAGTTGATCAGGACCGATGTTTTCCAAGGGTGCTAACCGGCCAAGCAACACGTGGTACAGGCCTTTGTAAGTTCCCGATTCCTCCAACGCCATCAAGTCACGCGGCTGCTGTACGATGCACAACGTTTTTTGATCGCGCTGTTTGTCAGAACAGATGCGACACTTCTCTGATTCCGCCAGATTAAAACAAACACTACAGTAGCGCACATTCTCCCGCACGTTGCGGATCGAATCAGCCAACGCAAACGCTTCTGTCTCAGGCACACGCAGCAAATGATAGGCCAGCCGTTCGGCAGATTTCTTGCCGATGCCCGGAAGCCGAGAAAGCTGCTCGATCATGTGAGATACCGAATCGGAGAGTTCCATGATTACTCAGTTCCCACCGCCCAGGAATTTTTTCATCATGTCTTCCATGTTCTCTGGCAGCGGCAGGTCTTCGGTCACCGACTTCATCTCTTGGGCGCGCAGTTCGTTCACCTTTTCGACAGCGGCGTTGATCGCGGCCGGCAGCAGGTCCTTCGCCATTTCCAGATCCTGAGACTCCTTCAGCACGTCATCAAATTCGACGCTCAAAATTTCGCCGGTGCCGCTGGCGTGAACGGTAACCATGCCTCCGCCGCTGGCACCGGAGACGCGCATCGTTTTTAGTTTTTCCTGCATGGCTTCCATCTTGGGGCCCATCGTTTTGGCCTGATTTAAAATGGAGGCGATATTGCCAAGTCCTTTTAACATAGTCGGTCCTTAATTCCTTCGGTAGAAATCTGTAATCTCACAGTCAAACAAATCGACGGCTTCTTTTACAAACTTGTGTTCTTGTAGTTCTCTGATTTGCTGCACACGCGACAATTTTGGCGCGGTGGCTTTGGCGACGCGTTTATTTTTGGACGCCACGAAGTCAACTCGAATCGCTCGGCCCGCAATATCGCCGACCGCGGACTCAATTTTTGCTTTGCGATCCGGTTTGGAACACATCGTTGTATTGTACGCGTCAACCAAAGTCACGACCATCTTGCCATCGACCCATTTTATCTGTTCAAAATTCGACGCCATATCCGCCGTCATGTCCGTCAGTTGTCCCAAGGCCTTGCGGTACAGGGGGACAGGATCGCCCTCAGAACCAGCCCCCTCGGACGAACCGCTGTCAGGTTCGGATTTCACTTCGGATTTCACTTCGGGGTGCGAATCGGGATTCGCATCGGCGGCATCTGGCGCGGGGCTAAGATCAGCGACCGGACCAGCAGTTTGCGATTGGGCACTTTGCGATTGGG
>CAYOZV010000021.1:0-3594 GCA_964408465.1 uncultured Pirellulaceae bacterium | reverse complement strand
TTTGCGATTGGGTAGTTTGCGGTTCAGTTATTGGGGCGGCCGGCTGAAGAGCGGTCGCAGAGGGAACCTCAATCGAGCTGGCCGCAGCGGCGCCAGCAGCAATCGCCGTTGCTGCAACCGCCGTAACAGTTGCGGCCGCGTCAACGGCAGGCGGTGCCATCTCCGCGGAGGCCGTTGCGCCGGCAAGTGAAGGTTCACTTACTTCGTCCGGGAGTTTTTTTTTTGGTGATTTCTTTGTTGCGGTTTTCTGGGCTCCGGTTTTTCCGGCTCCGCCAGAAGCGACCGTCACGTTGCCGGCGGTAGAAAGTGTCTTGATCAGCCCCGCGATCGAATCGACTTGTTCCAGTCCGCAAATCCTTACGGCCGCGACTTCCAGCAAGGTCCGCCCGTGCAGGCTGGCTTGCATTCGCACAATCGTGTTGTCCAAAACTTGCACCACCGACAAAATGGTTTCCAACCCTAGGGTTTCCCCCTGAGCAGTAAGTTCAGGGATATCCGTGCCGGCGCAGTTTAAAAGCGTGTCTTCATTGCAACCCACCCGCACCGCCATCATGTCTCGGAAGTACCCCAGTAACTGTCCCGCCAGTTGGCCCGCATTGACGCCCGAGCTAAGATTCTGATGGATCAAGGACAGCGTCGCGTTGGTATCTTTGGCAACCATCGCCGTTGCGATTTCGGTGATCCGGCCAATGTCTGTGGTGCCCAGTAATTGGTGCACTTCTTCGATCGTAATTTCATCGCCACAGAACGAAAACAATTGCTCAAGCAACGATTGACTGTCGCGCATCGAACCGTTGGCCCTACGCGCCAGCAGCTGCAACGCTTCATCGCTGGCGGTGACATTTTCGGCTTCGGCAATTTCTTTGAGCCGCAGCGAAATTTTATCGGTCTGCACCGGCGAAAAATCAAACCGCTGACATCGTGACAATACGGTGATCGGGATCTTCTGAGGATCGGTCGTGCAGAAGATAAACTTTACATGCGATGGTGGTTCCTCCAAGGTCTTCAACAGCGCGTTGAAGGCCTGTTGGGTCAGCATGTGGACTTCGTCGATGATGTAAATCTTGAAACGGCTTCGACTTGGGCGAACGGCGACGTTGGAACGCAGTTGGCGGATTTCGTCGATGCCGCGGTTGCTGGCACCGTCAATTTCCAACACGTCCACGTCCTCACCAACGGAGATCGCTTGGCAAGTGTCACACTCGTTGCACGGCTCGATGGTCGGGCCTTTTTCACAGTTCAAACATTTTGCGAAAATCCGCGCTGACGACGTCTTACCGACTCCCCGGGCTCCGGTGAACAGGTACGCATGGCCGACGCGATTCTGATTAATGGCGTTGGAAAGCGCTGTGGCAATATGACCTTGCCCCACCAATGACTCGAACGACTGAGGGCGATAGCGCAGCGCGACCACTTGATAACGGTCGTCTTGTGGCGAGGAAGCGTCGGGCGAGGAGGCGTCGGGCGAATTCATAGACTATTGTGTGGGCGTTAAAAATTGGCGTCGGGTGAACCGAATTTTAATCGATCTGGGGCCGTTCGTAAAACCGTTGCCCCGCCTGCAGCAGCAGGCAGCGTCCTGCTTCAAATTCGATATCCCCCGCGATTCACCGCTGATAGTGCCAGTATCAATCTCTACTGCGACGCCAAGAGATTAATAAACGCAAAGATATCCAAGAAGGTCACCGCACCATCCTGATTGGTGTCGGCTTCTTCCTGAAATCCGTTCGAGGTAAGAACTAAAATAAACGGCGCGACATCCAAAAAGTTCACGAGCCCGTCTTGGTTGACGTCCCCTAAAATGCCAGCCCCAATCAAGGCCAATGTCCCGTCCGCTTCGAAGGGATCAGACCAACGTTCGTTGGTGTAAACATCGTTGCCGGATGCACGTATTCCTCCGTTGCCGACCTGAGGTGGCTGGTGGAACAAGTTTTCCCCTTGGTTTTCTAAATCCGAGAAGTTCGGGAAGGGAGCGTTGATGTTTCCGCCGGCTTGCGAAAGCCCAATCTCAAACTTCGAATCAAATGACTGAATGCTGCGAATGAACTGTGCCAACGCTAGTTGCATCCGAGCTTCTGAAATCATGTCATCTCCAAACGCTTCGGTGAACAGCGTTTGGTAATACGGGGTGGCTTCCATTTTGATGATTAAGGCGGCGAAATCTGGATCGCCATTTGTTCCACTAAATCCCATTTCGCCATGGTCGCGAATCGGTTGCGTTGTTTGCACTTCCAGCGTCGCCGCGCGTTTGTCCCAAAAGAAACGGGACTCGTCACCAAACCGAACGTTAATCAGCCGCAAAAACTGCCGACCGATTGCCGGTTTGAGCGTTCAATTTTGCAGGGGAACCAAAGTGTTCTGGCTTGATCGTTGTGCCGAATTTTTGTGGACGTGACGTTCGGTTTTACTTAAGAAGAAAAGACGGTGAAGGGATCGACTTAAGCAGCTGAGGACAGCGGCTTTACTATCCGCCGCTCGAGGCGTGCTTAGTGCGCTTGTTTTGAACATCGCCGACACTCCGGTCCAACCCCAATCGTGTTAAGGAGAAATGGGGCCAATGCAGGCGTTCAAGACAGTCACGGCGTTTGTTTTACCTTGGCGAATTTTAAATTCACGCCTCTCAAGGGGTTCGGCTACCTTGGCGCCGACAGAACAGTCTGACGTCTTCAACACCCCAGAAATCAACTTCAAATTCGGCCTCTCACAAGCTCAACGAAAACGTATCGGGAAGGCAAACGTAAACGTCAAATCGCCGAACTTATAGACGATAGCCTCCGTTAATCCTCAATCCCGTCTGGCAGCATTGTCTCGTAGCCCCTTGCATTTAACCGATTCGAGATTCGCTTTTTTAGAACGAAACGACTTCCCCTCCGTTTACCGACGCTAGGCCGCGAAACGTTAATTCGTTGATATCATCACTGATGAACTGGGTCGATCCGTCGCCGAGCGTAACGTTAATGCCGCCAGGGTGGTAGCTCCGGAAATTCTCAAACGTTTCCTGCTGAGCGTTAGGCGGTAAGTCTGCGGCGCCCACAATTCGCGAAAACGGCTCCGACACCCCGGGAATGACACCGGACCAAGTCACCGCGCCAAGGTCATTTCGCCTCTCACCGATCATCATTGTGTTGCTACTGCCGTCTCGAAGATTTCTAAAACCAATTCTGCTGTCTGCAAAAAACATCCCATTTCCTCGCCGCGGATCCTCGTTGGATTCAAGGGTGCCAAAGACTCCAGAATAATTACTTCTCGCAACCATCAACGAATTATCAGTTCGCGCGGGCGAGTTGCGGGTTCCACTCCCACCAGATGAACCAACCGGGGCGATCTCGTCATCGAAGCCAAGCACTTCGGGAGCTGGATCGGAGGTGCAGAGAAAAACAGGTAGAACTTCGGCCAAAATGTCCGGGTCAGTATCCACAGGGTTACGAAAGTTGATCTGTTGAAATAAGTTCTGCGCTTCCAAAAACGGAAGCACCGAAGAAGCCCACCCCCAGCCGGTTAAGTCGTCGTCGTTGACCGTCCAACCGGAGGGAAAGACTTGACGCGCACTCTCGAAATTCATTGCCGCCAGCCCAATCTGGCGACATTTATTAC